>CBFHXV010000014.1:42085-48614 GCA_965659885.1 Burkholderiaceae bacterium
GCCAGCGATTTGATGAATGGCAGCGTGGATGTACATCGCCGTGGGCTCAACCGGGTGGCGGCCTGCGAGTTGTTGCCCCTGAGCATCGACCATGACGATATCGTCGGCATGCACTTCTTCCCAGAGCAGTCCTCGCGGGTTTAGTAAGAACCGGCCGCTGCTATCAGGCAGTTCCACACTGAAGTGATTGCAGACTCCCTCAGACAGGCCATGCAGGCTGGCCGCACGAAGCGCGAGCGACAGGTCTTGGCGAAGGCGGGTGACCTCTTCGCTGTTGAAATCTTCCTCATCGGGCGTGGGAGTGTTGGCCATGGCGCTCACCTCTGATCAAGAAATGTTTGCAAGTCGTTGGCCCACTTTTGTCCATCCAGACTGCTGGCAAAGTGACCATACGCTGAGTCGATTTCAACATATTTTGCGCGTCCAGTTGTCTTGGGCCAGCGATCCAGTGTTTCACTGGCAATCGAGGGCGGGAACAAGGCGTCGGTGCGACACAACACGTACATCAGTTCGGCCTGAGCACGGTCAAGCTGCTCGCGCACATCGAACCGGTTGATCGCTGCACGCAGCACTTGTAACGCGTTGGCGTCAAACTGACGGGCCCAGTGCGTGGCCATCTCATCCAAGCGCTCGGTGGCTTGGTCGACGCTTTGCAGCGTGGCTTGCAGCCATGCAGGCACGCCATAACGTTGCAGCGTTTTTTTGCGGATATCGATTAGCGTCGGTTCAAGCAACGCCTCGCGCCCGTAATACCAGCCGCCTTGCCAGGCCTGGTTGGCCTGCAAAACCTGGTCAACGGCCTGGTGGCTGGCCGACTGGTTCAGCGAACCCCAGGGCGCGCTGAGCACTGGGATGATTTTACGCATACGTGTGGGATGTTGTACGGCCCATTGAAATGCACCGAAGCCGCCCATGGAAAGTCCTATCACGGCGTACAGCTGCTTAATGTTGAGGTGATCGAGTAGCCGGGCCTGGGCATTGACCTGGTCTTCAAATGTCAGGGCAGGGAAGTCAGGCCCCCAGCGCCTCTGTGTGTCGGGATTGATGTCAGCCGGCCCCGTACTGCCGTAGCTAGAACCTAGCGCATTGGGCGCCACGACAAAGTAACGCTGCGTGTCGATGGCCTTGCCTGGGCCAATGAGCTCGGCCCAGCTGCCCTCGGCATTGTCCGGGTCATTGGGCAACACAAATCGGTGGCTGGACGTGTAGCCGTGCAAGATCAAGATGGCGTTGTCACCGTGGGCGTTTAATTTGCCAAGCGTGATGTAGCTAAGCCTTGTGTCTGGCAGGTGAGCACCGAGCACCAAGTCCAAGCGCCCAAGTGCAAGGTGCTGATCTGGCGGCGTTCGTGCCGATTGTTCAGTTGTTGTCATCGCGTGTTGTTTCGCTGCACGTCAGGTGCTCACACCAACCTTAACCTTGAAGCGAGCCCAAGTGTTGAACCTTCACTTTGCCACCGCGCAGTGTCCGCCAACGGGCGCCTGGCCCGAACCCAGGGCAATGGCCGGTGGTTCATGTCTGAGGTCAATGGCCGGCGAGTGCCACCAGTCCCATGACAAAAACACCACCAGCACGATCCAGAACAGCCATTTCAGGTGGGATTGTTGTTTCACGTTGTTATCGCTCAAAAACCGTCTCAAAAGCCATAGTGTCGCCGCACTTTCACGCCAAACCAGGTGCCGGCAAATGCCAGCGGTATCCAGATCCAGCCATGCAGGCTACCCGTTGACACACCGCTTAGCATGGCACCGATGTTGCATCCAAAGGCCAGTCTTGAGCTGTACCCCATCAAAAAACCGGCGGCTAAGCCAATCATCCACTGCTGGCGCGACATCGGCGTTGCATTGCCGCTCGATTTCGCTGAGATCCACAAGGCACCCGCCAAAATGCCGATGTTGGTAATGGACGTCACATCGAGCAACACGGTTTGTGCCAGGATTTGGGCGTTACCTTCTTGTCCCCAGAAAAAATTGCCGGTGGGATCAAACAGGTTGGCCGATTGCGCAATCTTGGCGGCCCACAGTCCAAAGCCATACACCACACCCCAAGGCTGTCCGGCGATGATTAAATTCAACGTGGCTAGCAGCGCCAAGGCCAAGGCACCCCAAAGCCATTTGCCGTCAAACCATGATCGATCCTTGCCAACCCACAGGCGCACAGCGATCAATGCCAACAGCAGCCCAAGCATCGTCACCGCCAGCGCTTTTTCCAGGCCGAGTGTATTGACCAAGCCCACAGGTTCGCTGTGGCCAAGCGACAGCCAGTCACCCATGTGCACCGACCCCAGGAAACTGCCGGCGGCAAACAGCGGCAAAATCCCCATGTTTAGCGGTATGCCAAGTCCGGCTTTATACAGCGTGCCAGAGCCACAGCCATCAGCAATTTGCATGGTGAGGCCAAACACAAAGGCGCCAACGATCAGACTGACGCTCGGAGGTCCTAGTGCGGCCGTGAGCTCGGTGTAATTGGCCAGCAATGGCATGGCCAGCAGCGCAGCCAGACCAAGCAAGGCAATCTGACCGGTGACACCGCGCGGGTCTTTGTGCTCGATGAGTTGGCGCCACCCCGTGGTGAAACCAAACCGTGCGCCAGCCAATGCCGCGCCCATGCCGATACCCACGACAAAGAGCAGGGCTTGGCGAACTGAGACAGCCAACAGCAGCAACAAAAAGAAGGCGAGCATCATGCCCGCCAAAGGTAGGCGTTTCATTTCAATCGCTTCATGTGTGCCACTGAACCGATCAAAGTGAAGCAAACCAGAGCTGGGCATCAATCCACAGCTGCTTGAGGCGACCCGGCACGTTCTGCATGGGCAAGGTTTGTTCTGCTTGCGTCCAGTCCACCATGGAGCCCGCGTAAAGCTTCACGTCGGGGTCGCCCACCAGTTCGGAAAGCACAAACCAGTTGGTTGCGGCCCAGTGCCCCGTATTGCAAAACGACACGACTTCCTTGTCGGTGTTGGCGAGATTAAATTTTGCGGCAACAGATTTCGCTTGGGCCGCATCAATGACTTCACTGGTGCCAGGCTTAAACCACACCGAATGTGCCACGTTGATGGCGCCTGGCAGGGTGCCCGGGGTCTTGGCAGCGACGTGACGGGTCTGACCGGTAAAAAAGTCAGCAGGCCGGGCATCGACCAGGACGGCATCCGACGTGTTGGTGTCGGCAATCAGTTGCTGCTGATCAATCAGCAAGGCCTTATTCAGGCTGGGCTCGAAATGGCTCTTGGCAACAGTCGGCACTTCAGTCGCGAGCGGCAGCTTGGCGGCTGTCCAGGCGGCTACGCCACCGTTGAGAATCGACAGGTTGTTAAGCCCAAGCACTTTGAGTGTCCAGTACACCCGGGCCGCCGCCCCAAAATCAGTGTCATTGGCCCCGCTTGAAACCACCACTGCATGGGTGTTCGCATCAAGGCCGAGGTTTTGTATCAAAGCCGTGAGGGCTTTGAGCTCGGGCAGCTGCCCTGGGTTGCTTGCCGGCCCGCGCCATTGCCCGTAAGGGGCGTTGACGGCTTGGGGCAAATGTCCCTTGCTGTAGTCTTTGGGTGCACGTATGTCGATGATGCGCACCTCGGATGAGGCACTCAATGCCTGTACGTCGGTCGCGCCCAACAAGGGCTCGGATGCGGCAGCCGCGCTCGTGACAGCTAACAGCCCGAGCAGGCCGGCGCAGTGAAAAAAGTGGTGTTTAAACCGATGCTTCAGTTGTGTAACGATAGGGTGTTTCATGATGCGTTCGACAGTTCAGATGTTTCAAAAAACATGATTCTGCGCGCTTTCTATAGATCTGTGAACTACATATTTTGTTATTTTTAATATCCCTTGGTTATAAAGAGGATAAATTTAGGTGGCTTGTGAAGATGGCAGCCGAGCGACAAAGGATCGCACAAAAAGAGCAGGCGCAAAGATAGACCCAAAAACAAAAACCGCCGCTCGGCCTAAGTCCCAGCGGCGGTTTTTGTGTGGTGGGTGTTGCCTGGTGAGTGTTGAGTGATCGTTTTTGGCGAGCAATCTTCATGTGGCGCGAGTCGCAGGCATTAAGCACTCAAGCCCAACGCCTAGCGTCACTTACTGCGCACACTCACCGAACACACTCACCAAGCACACTCAATAAGCATCCTCACTGCGCCTTGACCTTCAGGCGCCACGCATGCAGCAACGGTTCGGTGTAGCCACTGGGCTGCTCCATGCCTTTGAAGACCAGGTCGCAGGCGGCTTGATACGCCATAGACGTATCAAAATGACCCGCCATGGGTTTGTAGAGCGGGTCACCCGCGTTTTGCTGGTCAACCACAGCAGCCATGCGTTCAAACGTGGCACGCACTTGCTCCTCAGTAACAATGCCGTGGTGCAGCCAGTTAGCCACATGCTGGCTCGAGATGCGCAACGTGGCGCGGTCTTCCATGAGGCCGACGTTGTGGATGTCGGGCACTTTGGAGCACCCCACGCCTTGGTCAACCCAGCGCACCACATAGCCCAGAATGCCCTGGATGTTGTTGTCCAGTTCTTGTTGCTTTTGCTCTTCGGTCCAGTTGGTGTCGGTGGCCACGGGCACTGTCAACAATCCGGTGAGCAACTCCTGGCGTAGATCGTCGGCGTTGGTTTTTTCCAATTCCTTCTGGATGTCAGCCACGCTAACTTGGTGATAGTGCAGGGCGTGCAGGGTCGCTGCTGTTGGGCTCGGCACCCAGGCGGTGTTGGCACCGGCTTTGGGGTGGCCGATTTTTTGTTTGAGCATTTCGGCCATCAAGTCAGGCATGGCCCACATGCCTTTGCCGATCTGGGCTTTGCCGCGAAGGCCGCAGCCCAACCCCACGAGCACGTTGTTGCGCTCATAAGCAGCAATCCAGTCGCTTGACTTCATATCGCCTTTGCGAATCATGGGACCTGCTTGCATGGCGGTGTGCATCTCGTCGCCGGTGCGATCCAGAAACCCGGTGTTAATAAACGCCACACGACTGGCCGCTGCTGCAATACACGCCTTAAGGTTCACGCTGGTGCGACGTTCTTCGTCCATGATGCCAAGCTTGACGGTGTCTTTTGGCAAGCCCAGTACTTGTTCAACGCGGGTAAAGAGTTCAGCCGCGAACGCAACTTCTTCAGGACCGTGCATTTTGGGTTTAACGATATACACACTGCCTTTACGGCTGTTGCGAATCGGATTGCCGGCCGCGTCCTTGCCGCCGCCATTTAAGTCATGCATGGCAATGAGCGTGGTCACCATGGCATCGAGAATGCCCTCGGGAATCTCTTTGAGTTCACCGTTGCCAGCGTCGTAGTGAATTGCCGGGTTGGTCATCAGGTGGCCGACATTGCGCAAGAACATCAGTGAACGGCCGTGCAGCGTCATGGGCTTGCCATCAGCGCCGGTGTATTGGCGGTCAGCGTTTAGCGCCCGCGTCATGGTGCGTCCGCCTTTGTCAAAGGTCTCGGTCAGCGTGCCATTGAGAATGCCCAACCAGTTACGATAGCCCGCTACTTTGTCTTGCGCGTCAACGGCGGCAACCGAATCTTCGAGATCGAGAATGGTCGACAGAGCCGCTTCGACCACCACATCGCTGATGCCGGCCGCATCAGACTTGCCGATCTCAGTCTCGCGGTTGATCACGATATCAATGTGCAAGCCGTTGTGTGCCAGAAGGACATTGGTTGGTTCGGCAGGTTCACCGTTGTAACCAACAAACTGTGCTGGGGTTTTTAGGCCTACCGTTTGATTGTCTTGGAGAGTGACATGCAACTGGCCATCAACGACTTGGTAGGCCGTTGCTTGGGCATGTGAGCCTGTGGCAAGCGGCGCGGCATCATCAAGAAACTGACGGGCAAACGCAATCACGCGCGCGCCACGCACCGGGTTGTAGCCGCCCGAGCGCTCGCAGCCATTGTCCTCAGAGATAGCATCGGTGCCGTACAGGGCGTCATACAGCGAACCCCAGCGGGCGTTGGCCGCATTCAAGGCGTAGCGTGCGTTCAGGATCGGCACCACCAGTTGGGGGCCTGCCTGAATGGCGAGCTCATCATCGACGTTGCTCGTGGTGGCTTTGGCATCAGCCGGTGCCTGAACCAGATAGCCGATGGAATCCAGAAACTGCTGATAGCTGGCCATGTCGCCAATGGGACCCGGGTTCTGCTGGTGCCACTGGTCTAGCGCGGTTTGCAGCTCGTCACGTTTTTTGAGCAGGGCGGCATTTTTAGGGGCCAAGTCGGTGACGATGTTGCTAAAGCCAGACCAGAAGGATGCCGGATCCACACCCGTGCCAGGCAGTGCTTCTGTGTCGATAAATGACTTCAGTTCGGGGGCCACGTGCAAGTGGTCAACAACGACGGGTTGGCTCATGTTGGTTGATTCCTGAAAGTTGGTTGATCTCGAGTTTGATTCCCAAGACTATAAGGGACGATTAATGAATAATTAAGACCCAATCAAGCATTTCATTTTATCCATTTAGTATTAAATGCGCGTCCCATGGAGGTGTGCGCCCATGTCATGCGGGCGCCTGGTTCACGGCTGGCGTGGGTATGGTCAATTCATCCTC
>CBFHXV010000015.1:0-46894 GCA_965659885.1 Burkholderiaceae bacterium
CGGGTGTGTAAGCGCAGTAATGCGTTGAGCTAACCGATACTAATTGCCCGTGCGGCTTGATCCTATAACGCTGCAGGTTATAGCGATACAGTGTGCCGCTTAAACAATGCAACCTAGTTGCAACCCCAATGCAAAAACACCCCGCATCAAACATTCCAAACAAACACCCCCGTCGTGCTTCTCCCCAATTGCTAACGCTGCCAGTCCAACGGCAGCGCACCGCACAACGAGCTTACCGCTTGACGACCATAGCAAGGTGGAACCACTCCTTCCCATCCCGAACAGGACAGTGAAACGCCTTTGCGCCGATGATAGTGGATGTACATCTGTGAAAGTAGGTCATCGTCAAGCTCCTTACATCACCCAAACCCCCGCCCTCAAAAGCGGGGGTTTGGCGTTTCTAGCGCCACAAAAATAACAACACAATACAGCCCCAAGCCATTCGTCGTTGCCGTGCACGAACCATTCGGTCGGTAGCTCGTAATACACTATGGGCTGTTCACTACATTTTGGAGTCGGACGATGTCTGATCAACCGAGCGCCGGGCCAAGCCTTCGAACACTGACCATGATTACTTATGGCCTATTTGCGCTTGGCTACGTGACTTCAGGCCTGTTTACTTTTGCGACCCTGGCTGCCATCATCATCATTTATATCAAGCGACCAGATGCCGCAGGTACGGTCTACTCGACTCACTTCGACTGGTTGATTGCCACATTCCTCTGGTCGCTGCTTTGGCTGGCGCTGAGTTTCCTGACCACATTCATCGGGATTGGTTGGCTTGGTTTGATTGCAACCGTTGTTTGGGTGCTTTATCGGCTCATCAAGGGGTTTCTTGCGCTGCTTGACGGCAATGCCATTGGTGTCTAGTTGCCATTGGCTTGAGTATGTTAAAAAGCGCCTCAAGGGGCGCTTTTTTACGTCAGGTACTACCCTGGGCCAATATTTAAATCAGCTCAGGACAGATGGCCGCTAACGAGTTTGGTCATCTCGAACATGGAGACCTGGTCTTTGCCAAAGATGGGCCGTAGTTTGTCGTCGGCGTTGATATTGCGCTTGTTGGCTGGATCCTGCAGATTGTGTTTCTTGATGTATTCCCAGATCTTCTTGGTGACCTCCGTGCGGGGCATGGGGTCAGAACCAATGACAGCAGCAAGTGTTGGGCTCGGTGTCATGGGTTTCATAAACGCAGCGTTGGGCTTGCGCTCGGTTTTTTTGGTGGTGGCCATTCGGACTCTCCTTATTGCCAGCAATAGTCGGTTTCTATATCAATCGGCCGCACAACATCTGTTGACCGACAACTCTGACACTGTAGCAAAGAAGGCCGCGCTGTAAACTACGATGACTATCACGTTTACCCTAGGAACTACGCCGTGTATGCCAATCCGACGCCCGAGGCGTTTGCCTCAATTCAGGAACAGTTGACGGCATTTAGGCGAGATTTGCACGCGAATCCCGAGCTCGGGTTTGAGGAGCAACGCACGGCATCACGGGTGTCTGGCATGCTCCGAGCCCTTGGTATCGAGGTTCATCAAGGTATCGGCAAGACAGGGGTGGTTGGGTTGCTGCGCGGCGAGCGCACCGACAGTTTGCGCCTCATTGGCCTGCGCGCAGATATGGATGCCTTGCCGCTACAGGAGCTTAACGGATTTGAGTATGCCTCAGTGCGCCCCGGCCTGATGCATGCCTGTGGCCACGACGGACACACCGCTATTTTGATGGGTGCGGCCAAGTATCTGTCTCAGACCCGGCAATTTAATGGCACAGTCGCATTTATTTTTCAGCCAGCTGAAGAGGGTCTCGGTGGTGCGCAGGCCATGGTCGATGATGGCCTGTTTGAGCGGTTTGACTGCGATGCCGTGTATGCCTTGCACAACTGGCCCGCTTTGCCGCCGGGGACGATTGGTATCAACCCCGGTGCCATGATGGCGGCGGCTGACCGATTTGAAATCACCATACAGGGTCGCGGTGGCCATGGTGCGCATCCCTATCAGGCCGTTGACCCTGTTGTCGTTGCCTCGCACCTGATCACCGCCTTGCAAAGCATTGTGGCGCGAAACGTGCACCCGCTTGATGCCGCGGTCATCACGGTCGCTAGCATACAGGCCGGTGATCCAATGGCCATGAGTGTCATCCCTGACCAAGCCAAACTCGTGGGAACGGTGCGCAGCTTCAAGCCCGAAGTACAACAGACGGTGCAACGTCGCATGCAGCGCTTGATTGAGCAGGTAGCCCACGGTTTTGATGCTACTGCTACGATGCACTATCAAAAAATCTATCCGCCTACCATCAACACGCCGGCGCATGCCGATCTGGTGGCCGAGCTCGCCACAGAGCTGTTTGGCGCAGAAAATGTGATGCGCGATTTGCCGCCTTCGATGGGAGCCGAGGATTTCTCATTTATGCTGCAACATCGCCCCGGCGCTTACTTCAGGCTTGGCCAGGGCGGTGCTGAGTCGGGCTGCTTTTTGCATAACCCGAACTATGATTTCAATGACGGTGTCATCGGTGTGGGCGCGAGACTGTTTGCCGCCATCGTGCAACGATCGATGCCGCTGTGATGCCGCTTTAGTGCTGTGTTGCGTTTTCGTGCTGAACCTTTAAGCTGGAATATCCCATGAATACTGCAGTTCAAACACTGACCATTACGGAGCCCGACGATTGGCACCTGCACTTGCGAGACGGTGATGCTTTGCGCGCCGTGGTCGCCGATTCGGCCCGGCAATTCAAGCGCGCCATCATCATGCCCAACCTCAAGCCGCCTGTCACCACACTGGCGCATGCTCTGGCCTATCGCGAACGAATCATGGCCGCGCTTGCCGAACAAGGCCTCGATGACACCGCGTTTGACCCGCTAATGACACTTTATTTGACCGACAACACCCGTGTCGAAGATATTGAAGCGATCGCACAGTCACCATACGTGTACGCGGTCAAGCTTTATCCTGCTGGCGCCACCACGAATTCCGATCAGGGCGTGACCGACCTCATGGGCCGTTGCGCCAAGGTGCTTGAGGCCATGCAGCGCCTTGGCGTGCCACTGCTGGTGCATGGCGAGGTCACAGACCCTGACATTGATGTCTTTGACAGGGAAGCGGTTTTTATTGACCGTGTCATGATTGGCTTACGGAAAGCCTTCCCTGAATTGAAGGTGGTGTTTGAGCACCTCACAACCAAAGAGGCCGTTGATTACGTCAGGGATGCCGAGGGGCCCATCGGTGCAACCATTACACCCCAGCACTTGCTCTATAACCGCAACGCGATCTTCACCGGAGGGCTGCGGCCACATTGGTATTGCTTGCCTGTATTAAAACGCGAGACCCATCGGCAGGCATTGGTGCGGGCGGCCACGAGCGACAATCCGAGGTATTTTCTGGGGACGGACAGTGCACCGCATGCCAGGCCACTCAAAGAGCATGCCAGCGCATGCGCCGGTTGTTATTCAGCCTTGCATGCCATGACCCTGTACGCCACGGTGTTTGAGGCTGCAGGCTGCCTGGACCGTCTTGAAGCTTTTGCGAGCCATCGCGGTGCAGACTTTTATGGATTGCCGCGCAACACAGGCACACTCACCCTCATTAGGCAGCCCTTTGAGGTTCCCGAGAGCTTGCCGTTTGGCAAAACCGCGCTCGTGCCATTGGCCAGCGGTGAGACCTTCCCGTGGCAGGTTCAATCGGCGTTGTGACGTTCTTCGAGTTTGGTCCAGCGGTCATATTTCTGGGTTAGGGTTGACTCGATCTCGTCTATTTTGGTTTGAATCTCGGCGGCTTTTTGTGGGCCATCGGCATACAGGTCGGGCGAGCCCAGTTGTGCGGTCAATTCTGCTTGCTCGGACTCTAGCGCCTCGATCTGCCCCGGCAACTGTTCAAGCTCTTTTTGTTCCCAATTGGTTAGCCGCGCGGCGCGTTTCTGAGGGGAGCTAGCCGGTTTGGCTGGCGCGGCTTTCGGGGTTTGTTTGGCCGGCTCTGGTGTGCCGCTGGCACTTGGCCTTTGCGCGAGCCAGTCGTCATAGCCGCCCACATAACAACCCCAATGGCTGTCGCCTTCGTAGGCGATGGTTTGTGTGACGACGTTATCCAGAAACTCACGGTCGTGACTGACCAGAATCACAGTCCCAGAAAACTCCTGCAGCAAGGACTCAAGCAATTCCAGCGTTTCAATGTCCAGATCATTGGTCGGTTCGTCCAGCACAATGACGTTGGCTGGCCGGGCAAACAAGCGCGCGAGCAACAGTCTCGCTCTTTCACCGCCGGACAAGCTGCTTACCGGGGACTGCGCGCGAGCCGGTTCGAATAAAAAGTCGCCAAGGTAACTCATGACGTGCTTGCGCTCTTGGCCGATTTCCACCCACTGGCTACCCGGGTTAATCACTTCAACCAGTGTGGCCGACTCATCGAGCTGGTCGCGCATCTGGTCTAGGTACGCAATCTGCAGGTTGGTACCTAGCGTGACTTGCCCTTCATCGGGTTGAAGTTTGCCTAGAATGATTTGCAGCAACGTCGTTTTGCCGGCGCCATTGGGGCCAATCAGTCCAACGCGGTCGCCACGCATGACCGTGGCACTGAAGTCTTTAATGACCGGTTTGCCGTTAAACCCATGGCTGATATGTTCAAGCTCGGCGACGATTTTGCCGGAGCGGCTGCTGTGATCGACTTTGAGCGCAACCTTACCTAGCTGCTCACGTCGCTGTGATCGTTCGCGTCGCAATTGTTCCAGACGCCGCACGCGACCCTCGTTACGCGTGCGCCTGGCTTCAATGCCTTTGCGGATCCAGACTTCTTCTTGCGCCAGCAATTTGTCAAACCGGGCGTTGGCCAGTTGCTCGGCGTTTAGCCATGCCTGCTTTTGTTCTTGCCACTTGGCGAAGTTGCCCGGGAAGCTCAGCAGTTTGCCGCGATCGAGTTCGATGATCCGGGTGGCCACAACGTCGAGAAAGCGGCGGTCATGGGTGATCAGCAACACGCTACCACGCCATTGTTTGAGTCGTTGTTCCAGCCAAGCAATGCCGTCGAGATCGAGGTGGTTGGTGGGCTCATCGAGCAGCAGTAATTCAGGCTCGCCAAGCATGGCGCTAGCCAGTGCCACGCGCTTGGCCATGCCACCAGACAGCGCCGTTGTTGCGGTGTTGGGGTCAATGCCAAGGCGGTCGGCCCATTGTCTGGCAAGCACTTCGCGCTCCCAGGGCTCGGCGGGGGGTTGATGACGCTCACTGGCGAGTTCGTCTAGCACGGTCACGCCGAACAGCTCTGGCTCTTGCTCGACCGTGGCTGTGCGCAGCCCATCGACTCGGATGATCTTGCCATCATCGGGTTGAATACGTCCGTCAAGCAACTTCAGCAAAGAGGATTTGCCTGCGCCATTGCGGCCAATCAGTCCGATGCGCTCTTGTGGCTCGATGGCCAAGTCAGCATGGTCGAGCAATGCATGGTGTCCGAATGCGAGTTGAACGGCTTGTAGGGAAATCAATGAAGACGCCATCAGTATTTGCTGCAAATTCTGTATTGTCGCAGGTTGTGCAGTCTACAATGCGCCTACGGGATGAGCTGGGCAATCGCGACGCCTTCGGGTTTCGAGGAAGGTCCGGACTCCAAAGGGCAGGGTAACGGCTAGCGGCCGTCCGGCGCGCAAGCGTCGAGGACTAGGGCCACAGAGACGAGTCTGCTGCGAGGGTGGGCAACGCCCACTCCGCCACGGTCTCACCGTGGCGCATGGTGGCACATGCCACCAACGCAGTAGGGTGAAACGCGGCAACCTCTACCCGGAGCAACACCAAATAGGCATGCGTGCACGCTCGTCGTGCGAAGGGCGGCCCGTTCAAGCATGCGGGTAGGTGGCTAGAGTGATTCAGCAATGACTCACCGAGAGGAATGATTGCCAGCCACTGCGAAGTGGCCTACAGAATCCGGCCTATAGGCTTATCCCGTATTTATGTTGCCCCATCACCATTCAGATCTTCAGTCAATACTTTCACAGTAATTCCTAACGCATTGATTTATAGCTGAAAACACAATTCAGTGCGACCAACTTTGTGCGCTAAGTCCTTGTCATCATTGAAAAATCTCAGAAATTTTGTTTGACCGGTACTTGCTTTTGCCTTAGAGTGGTGAAAAGTGGAGTTTTGTGTCAAATTGTGGGGTAAATCTTGTTTCAAGGCAGCAGTGCGCTAACGCTCGATGCCAAGGGTCGCATGAATGTGCCGACCCGGCACCGTGACGTGCTCGTCGAGCAGGCTTGCGGCCGCTTGACGATTACGCGCCACCCCGACGGTTGCCTGTTGGTCTATCCCCGGCCTGAATGGGAAAAAAAACGAGAGCAAATTGCAGCCTTTCCCATGCAGGCGCGCGCTTTACAACGATTGCTGCTCGGTAACGCGCAGGACGTGGAGATAGACAGTGCCGGTCGTGTGCTGGTGGCCCCTGAGTTGCGCGCTGCAGCCGGCTTAAAGCGTGAGGCCATGTTGCTGGGCATGGGCGGACACTTCGAGCTATGGGATGCGCAAGCGCTTGCCGATCGCGAGGCACAGGATTTGTCAGGAGGGATTCCCGAGGCACTCGAGACTTTTTCTTTTTAGATCGTGACTGAGACTGGCCATCGCACCGTACTGCTTGAGGAAACGGTTCAAGCACTGGTACCCGACGATCAGATGCCCGCACAAGGGGTGTTTGTTGATGGGACATACGGCAGGGGCGGCCACTCTGAAGCGTTACTAAAGCGGCTAGGGGACAAGGCCCGATTGCTAGTGATAGACAAGGATCAGCAGGCGATTGCTGTGGCACAAGCCAAGGCAGCAACAGACCCGCGGATTGTTTGTATTCATGGCGGGTTTGGGCAGATGCAAGCATTGTTGGCGGCGCACGGTGTGCATGCCGTCGATGGGGTCATGATGGATTTGGGGGTGTCTTCTCCCCAACTCGATCAGGCTGAGCGAGGCTTTTCGTTTATGCGAGACGGCCCGCTTGATATGAGGATGGATACGTCGCAGGGACAAACGGCGGCGCAGTGGCTGGCACAAGCCAGTCTCGACGAGGTTCGGGAGGTGGTAAGGGACTATGGCGAAGAACGGTTTGCTCTTCAGATTGCAAAAGCGATTGTTGCTCGCCGCACGGTGCGGCCCATCGAGCGCACGCTCGAGCTTGCCGATATCGTCGCCGCCGCAGTCCGGACCCGGGAAAAGGGCCAGCATCCGGCGACACGGACATTTCAAGCTATACGGATTTACCTCAATCGGGAGCTCCAAGAGCTTGATTTCGCCCTCGAGGCAACTTTAAAGCTGTTGAATCCAGGGGGACGTTTAGCGGTGATCAGTTTCCACTCGCTTGAGGACCGCAAGGTCAAGCAGTTCATGCAGGCACACAGCAAGGTGCCGGCGGCGTTGGCGCGACTGCCGTTGCGAGAGGATCAATTGCCCAAGCCTTTGCTGGCTCATATGAAACGTGTGAAACCCAGTACGCAAGAAATTGCCGACAACCCACGGTCAAGATCAGCGGTGTTGCGGGTCATCGAACGAACGGATGCGCCGCTTGGTGCAGGAGGTGCCTGATGGGGCGCGCCGTTCTTTTGGTGGGGCTGTTGTTGATGATGGCGGCATTGTCACTTGTGACCTCGCGCTATCAGGCCCGGCATCTCTACATTCAGAACGAGCAACTGAAGGCTCAGGCTTCGGAGCTTGAGGTGGTGTGGCGACACTTGCAACTTGAACGGGCGGAGTTGTCGCGCAACGCGCGCGTGGATCAAAGCGCCCGTGAGCAGTTGCGCATGGTGCCCATTGAGCCAAGTCGCACCCTTTACATACGTGATGCTGGCATCAGCACGGGTCAGGGGGTGAACTGATGCGGCGTTTCTCGTTTTTTGATAATCCGATTTCACGAGTCCAGTTTCCGATCTGGCGAGCCCGGCTGGTGCTCGTGGTGCTTGGACTGGCGTGTCTGGCTTTGCTTGGCAGGGCGCTGTACCTGCAAGGTGTGAACCGTGAGTTTTTACAGGAGCAGGGCGTCAAGCGCTTTGAACGCACGCTGACCTTGCCGGCCACGCGCGGCAAAATCACGGATCGTCAGGGCGTGGTGCTCGCAGCCAGCATCCCGGCCAAGGCCATCTGGGCCATACCCGAAGATGCCAGCCAGGCAAGCCCTGAGCAGATTGAGGCGCTAGCTGAGCTGATCAACATTCCAGTTGACCGTGTGCGCAAACGCTTGCAAGACCACGACCGCACATTTGTGTATTTGCGCCGGCAATTGCCGCTGGATCTGGCCGATCAGGTCGATGCACTTGATATTCCGGGCATTCATGATCTTCCCGAGACCCGCCGCTTTTACCCTGAAGGCGAAGTCACTGGTGCTGTCGTAGGCTTTACCAACCACGATGATCAGGGTCAAGAAGGCATTGAGTTGACCTATAACGAGCAACTGTCGGGCAAGCCGGGCAGTCGTCGGGTGATCAAGGATCGTCTGGGCCGGGTGGTTCAGGACATACGTGCCGTGAGCTTGCCGGTCAATGGCAAGAATATTGAGCTGTCGATCGACACGCGGATTCAGTACCTGGTTTATCGCGCGTTGTCGCAAGCCGTGGCGAAAAATGAGGCCAAAAGCGCTTCGGCAGTCGTGGTTGATGTGCGCACAGGTGAAATTTTGGCGCTAGCGAATTACCCCACCTTTGATCCGAACGATCGGTCGACATTCAAGGGTTTTGCTTTGCGCAATCGGGTTTTGACTGACACCTTCGAGCCCGGTTCGACACTTAAACCGTTCACGATGGGATTGGCACTCGAGCTTGAAAGAGTCGGACTTGATACTGAAATTGACACCAATAACGGTCGGATCCGATTCCATGGTGAACAGATCACTGATGTGGCCAAGCGCAAAAAATTGACCCCGGCAGGTATTTTGGTCAACTCGAGCAACGTGGGCATGGCCTTGATCTCGGAAAAGCTCGATGACCAGGAAATGTGGAGCCGCTTTACCGCGTTGGGATTTGGTCGGCCCCCCGACATTGGGTTTCCAGGTGCTGCGGCGGGCCGCTTGCGCCCATGGGAACGCTGGCGCCCGATTGAGAAGGCGACCATGGCCTATGGCTATGGTCTTTCGACGTCTTTGTTGCAACTGGCTCGTGCCTACACCGCGTTCGCGCGTGATGGCGACATGGTGAACCTGACGCTCATCAAGCGTCGTGACTTGTCTGCCACAGTGCCGGTTTACCCGCCAGAGATTGCCGAAACCATCCGGTTGATGCTTGAAGCATCAACCGGCCCAGAAGGCGCAAAACTGGCTCAAGTGCAGGGTTATCGCGTGGCGGGCAAGAGCGGCACGGCACGCAAATGGGTCGATGGTCAATACAGCAAAAAGTACTACCGAAGCTCGTTTGCCGGGTTTGGCCCTGTCTCAGACCCACGCATTGTGGTGGCGTTAAGTATCGATGAACCCAGTGGCGAGCATTATTACGGCGGGCGCGTTGCCGCGCCCGTGTTTGCAGAAATCATGGGCCGCACACTGAGAATGCTTGGCGTTGAGCCCGATGCGCCGGTCGAGTCCGATGTGGTCGCCTCCAGCGTGAGCACGCCAGCGGGAGGGGCACGATGACATCTGTTGCGCCCCTGGTTGTAGATGTCGTTGCGCGTGTGCGGGACATATCCCCCAATGCCACGCTTTGTCTGGATTCGCGTCAGGTAAACGCAGGCGATGTGTTTGTGGCGTGTGGTGGCCGTTCAAGTGATGGACGTGACTATATTGCCGATGCCGTGGCGCGACAGGCAGCAGCCGTTGTTCACGAGGGTGAGCTGACCCCAACTCAGCAGCAGGCGCTTGGTTCAGTGCCTGGGATTGCTGTTCAGGGACTGCGTGGTGTGCTCGGTGCGCTTGCGTCAGCTTGGTGGGGTCATCCGTCATCCAAACTGACCATCATTGCGATCACCGGGACCAATGGGAAAACCACCACAGCTCAGTGGCTTGCCGCTGCGCTGCGCCAGGACAACGTTCGTTGCGGCGTGATGGGTACGCTGGGCGTGACCGATGTGGATGGCCAGCGTCAGCAAGGTTGGCTGACTACCCCGGATGTGTTGAGTATGCACGCCTGCTTGGCCCAGTTGCTCGACCAAGGTGCGAGCCATGTGGTGATGGAGGCCTCATCGATTGGGCTGGATCAGGGCCGGCTTGATGAAGTCATGATTGATGTGGCGGTCTACACCAACCTGACGCAAGATCACCTCGATTATCACGGTGACATGGCCACGTATGCGCAAGCCAAAGCCTTGCTGTTTCAGCGCGAAGAACTCAAGCACGCCATTATCAATATCGATGATGATTACGCCAGTGAAATGATGCAACGTTGCACGGCCACGGTGTTGACCTACGGCATTGACAGCCAGATCGTAGGCTTGCAAGCCTGCGATCTGGTTCAAAGCGCACACGGGCAGCAGTTCAAGCTCAACGAGCAAAACCAAAGTGTTCAGGTTCAAACCTCGTTTGTGGGTGCTCATGTTGTGGCCAATATGTTGGCCGTCGCAGGTGTGTTGCGGGTGCTGACATGGCCGCTTGAAAAAATCGGCGCAGTGCTTGCGCAGTTGCCGCCCGTGCCCGGTCGTCTAGAGATGGTCACGCCTGTGCTGGCCAAACCATCACTGCCAGCCGTGGTGGTGGATTACGCCCATACGCCCGACGGATTACGCAATGCCTTGCAAGCGCTTGCGCCTGTGGTGCGCGCACGTTCGGGGCGGCTGTGGTGTGTGGTCGGATGTGGCGGAGACCGAGACCGACAAAAGCGCCCGTTGATGGCACAAGTGGCGCAAGACTTGTCTGACCGCGTGGTGCTGACCAGTGACAACCCAAGAGGCGAGGATCCGCACGAGATCCTGCGCCAGATGGTCGCGGGGTTGCAGGACTGTGACAGTGTCCTCGTCAATCCTGACCGGGCTCAAGCCATCTTGACCACGGTGTGGGCTGCTGAGTCTCACGATGTGATTCTGATTGCCGGTAAGGGCGATGAACGCTACCAAGAAGTGGCTGAGCGGCGCCATCCCTTTGATGACCGCCAATGGAGCCGGCTGGCGTTGTTGATGGCTGCTGATGCGCCAGCCGTTCAGAGTGACACACGCGCCCTGCAGCCAGGCGCTGTATTCGTTGCCTTGCGTGGCGAGCGGTTTGATGGCCACGACTACATCGAGGTTGCTCGCGAGCAAGGTGCCACGGCGGCCATTGTTGAGCGCATGGATGAGTCCGTGGACTTGCCGCAAATCGTGCTCGGCCCGACACTTGCAGCGTTACAAACGCTGGCACGCGCTTGGCGCGGCCGGTTTGATATCCCGGTGATTGCGGTGACCGGCAGCAACGGCAAAACCACCACCAAAGAGATGATCGCAGCGATTTGCCGCGATGCTGTTGGTACCCAAGAGACGTTAGCCACCTCGGGCAACTTGAACAATGAAATTGGTGTGCCGTTGACGCTCATGCAGCTCAGTGCTCAACACCGGATCGCTGTCATCGAAATGGGCATGAACCATCCCGGTGAAATCGCACTGCTCTCGAGCATGGTTCAGCCCACGGTCGCCTTGGTGCTCAACGCCCAACGTGAGCACCAGGAGTTTATGAAGTCCGTTGAGGCTGTCGCTCAGGAAAATGGGCAAGCACTAGTGGGCCTGTCGGCTCAGGCGGTGGCGGTCTATCCAGCCGGTGACCCCTACACGGATCTTTGGGCGCGGTTAAGTGGCCAGACCAAGAAGCGACTGACCTTCGGTTCGACGCCTGATGCGCACGTTCGGGTTCAGCTTATGTCCAGCGATGCCGTGGGCAGTCGTTTCATGCTGGCTCATGACGGCCAGCAAATTGAAGTCACGCTAAACATGGTGGGTGAGCACAACGTGATAAACGCCGCTGCGGCTGCCGCCTGCGCTGTGGCCGCGGGTATTTCCTTGTCCAAGGTGGCGCAGGCGTTAGCAGCCTTCACCGCTGTTAAGGGTCGCATGCAAGTGCACCGGCTGCCGGCCGGTGAGGTGTTGATTGACGATACCTACAATGCCAACCCCGATTCCGTGCGGGCGGCCATCGATGTCTTGGCCCGGCTGCCGGCCCCGCGCGCCTTGGTGCTCGGTGACATGGGTGAAGTCGGTGATCAAGGCCCTGAAATGCACAGCGAGGTAGGGCAGTATGCCAAAGAGCGGTCCATTGATCATGTCTGGGCCATGGGTCAAGCGACTCAAGCCACAGTCAATGCATTCGGTGCGCAAGGGCAGTGGTTTAAAACCCCCGACGCGTTGTGCGAGCACGCGCAGCGTGTGCGGCCACGCAGCATGCTGGTCAAAGGCTCGCGGTTTATGGCCATGGAACGCGTGGTGAGCCAATGGCTTGGCTGCCAGCAAGCAAGGGCAGGCGCCACCGCCGGCGCAGGAGGCGAGCATGCTGGTTGAACTGTTCGCTTGGCTAGCTGTCAATTACGACCCTGGTTTCAGGGTGTTCGAGTACATCACCATGCGCGCGGTGATGGCCTGCGCCACGGCGCTGGTCATTGGTTTGATCGCGGGTCCCTGGGTGATACGCAAGCTCGCCCAGCTCAAGATTGGCCAGGCGGTGCGTCAGTATGGACCCGAGTCGCATTTGACCAAATCCGGCACGCCCACCATGGGCGGGGTGCTGGTTTTAATCGGCATCGGGTTTAGCACGCTGCTGTGGGCGGATCTAAGCAACCGTTTCGTGTGGGTGGTGCTGATCGTGACGCTGGGGTTCGGCTGGATTGGCTGGATCGATGACTACAAAAAAGTGGTGCACCGTGATCCCGAAGGCATGCCAGCACGCCAGAAGTTTTTTTGGCAGGCCATTATCGGGTTGCTCGCCTCGATCTATTTGGCATTTGCCATTTCAGCGCCCGCCAACACAGACCTCTGGCCTTTATTTACGCAGTGGCTAGCCAGTGGCATGTCCATGCCGTTGCCCAATCGCGCCGACCTGATGGTGCCGTTCTTCAAGTCGGTGAGTTATCCGCTTGGCGTGTTTGGGTTTGTGGCGCTGAGCTGGTTTGTGATTGTGGGTACAAGCAATGCGGTGAACCTGACCGATGGCCTCGATGGGCTGGCGATTATGCCCACGGTCATGGTCGGTGCTGCACTTGGCGTGTTTGCGTACGTGGTTGGCCGCACGGATTACTCCGAGTATCTCTTGTTTCCTTACATTGCTGGCGCCGGTGAGTTGATGATTCTGTGTGCCGCATTGGCCGGCGCAGGCCTGGCGTTTTTATGGTTCAACGCTTATCCGGCCCAGGTGTTCATGGGCGATGTGGGTGCGCTCGCGCTTGGCGGCATGCTTGGCACCATCGCCATTGTGGTTCGTCAGGAAATTGTGCTTTTCATCATGGGTGGGGTGTTTGTGGTGGAAACCCTGTCGGTGATGATTCAAGTGGCTTATTACAAGTACACCAAACGGCGGTTTGGTGAAGGCAAACGGATTCTTTTGATGGCACCGCTACACCACCACTTTGAAGTGGGTGGCTGGAAGGAGACGCAGGTGGTGGTGCGGTTCTGGATTATCAGCATGATGCTGGTGCTTGTGGGATTGGCTTCTTTGAAATTGCGATGAGCGAAGACATTTCTGTTTCTCTGCCGGGCAGTCGTTATCTGGTCTTGGGCCTTGGCCTGACAGGCCAGGCGGTGGCGCGCTGGCTGGCGGCGCAGGACCGCGAGCTGGTGCTTGTTGACACCCGGGGCAACCTTCAGCTTGATCAGTTGCAAAGTGAACTCGGTGATGCCAGTGTGCGCTGGCACCTTGGGCAGTCGTTGTCCACTGCCTGGCTTGATGATGTCGATGCGGTGGTGATCAGTCCAGGCTTGTCGCCCCATGAGGCGCCGCTAAAAGAGTGGCTGGCCGCCGCGCACGATGCCGGCAAACCGATTATTGGGGATGTGGAACTGTTTGCTCAGGCGCTTGAATCCCTGCAGGCGTCACATGGCTACGAGCCGACGGTGCTCGCTGTCACGGGCACCAACGGCAAGACCACCGTGACCGCGCTAGCCAGACACATGGGCCAGGCCTGTGGTTGGCGGGCTGTTGCCGCTGGCAATATTGGGCCGCCAGTTTTGCATGCACTGGCCGATATGGCGGGCACGCCGCGTGACCAGTGGCCTGACGTTTGGGTGCTTGAGTTATCAAGTTTCCAGCTGCATCACACGAGTTCGCTAAAGCCACGCGCAGCGGTGGTGCTCAACATCAGCCAGGATCATTTGGACTGGCATGCCACCTTTGATGAGTATGTGGCAGACAAGGCCAGAATCTTTGCTCATGCCGAACTTTGCCTGGTCAACCGGGATGATCCCGCTGTGGTTGCCATGGTGGGTGCCATAGAACAAAAGACGGTGCGATCATTTGGCACGGGTGTGCCCATCTACGAGCATGATTTGGGCCTGGAGTCCAGCCATGGTGTGCAGTGGCTAGCGAGCGCTGAGCCACAAGACTTTGAAGACCAGGTCAAACCGGCCCGTCGCCGCAAATCTGAGCCACCGCCGCCGCGCCAGGCAGGCCGTGTTTCACGGTTGATGCCAGTCGATGCTTTGCCTATGCCGGGTGTGCACAACACCATGAATGTGTTGGCCGCCGCGCTTTTGGTGCGTGCTGCTGGCGGCGGCTGGGCACAGATTCTGAAAGCTGCTGGCAGTTACCGCGGTGAGCCGCATCGCATGCAGTTTGTGCGCACCGTTCGAGAAGTCGACTTTTATAACGACAGCAAAGGCACCAATGTGGGTGCTACGGTTGCTGCTGTCAGTGGCTTGGACCGCAGATTGGTGCTTATTGCGGGTGGTTTGGCCAAAGATCAATCATTTGAACCGCTAGGCCAAGTGCTGGCGCACAAAGCCCGTGGTGTGGTCTTGATTGGCCAGGACGCCCCGGCCTTGCAAGCCGTGTTTGCGCAAAGCGGTGTGGCATGCCAACGTGCCGCAGATATGGCCCAGGCCGTGCAGCAGGCGTTTGAGCTGGCTGACTCGGGTGATGCGGTTGTGTTGTCTCCGGCGTGCGCGAGCTTTGACATGTTTGACAGCTACATCAAGCGTGGCGAGGCCTTTGTGGACGAGGTCACGGAATTGGCGTTGTCAGCAGGGGAGGTGGCATGAGTCTGTTTGCCGAACTCACCCAGGGCGTTAACGCCATACGGCCAGGCCGCACGACCATGCGCAACTATGACTTGCCATTGTTTGTGGCTATCGGCGCATTGTTGTGCCTGGGTTTGCTCATGGTCTATTCGGCATCGATTGCATTGGCCGATGGACCTTTGTATAGCCAGATGAGCCACTACTCGTTTGTGGCGCGACAAGCCGCTTTTATGGCGGTGGGACTCGTGCTGGCTACAGCTGTGTGGTTGACCCCGCTGTCATTTGTGCAACGTGTGACATGGCCCTTATTTGGCCTGACGGTTGTTTTGCTGATTTTGGTGTTCGTACCGGGCATTGGCTATGAGGCCAACGGGGCGAACCGCTGGATCGATTTGGGGCCTGTGAATTTCCAGCCCTCAGAGCTGATGAAAGTCGTCGCTGTTTTGTTTGCGGCTGATTATGTGGTGCGCAAGCAGCAACACATGGATAGTCTTGTCAATGGTTTTATGCCCATGGCGTTGGCCATGGGGGGTGTTGGTATTTTGCTGTTGCTTGAACCTGACCTTGGCGCCTTGATTGTCATCATGGCCATTGCCATGGGTGTGCTGTTTCTGGGTGGCATCAATGGAAAAGTGTTTACCGCACTCGTAGGTGTGCTGTTGGGTGTTTTCTTTTTGCTGATATGGCTCTCGCCCTGGCGCCGGGCTCGCTTGTTCGCCTATTTGGATCCATGGAACCCTGAAAACGTCTATGGCAGCGCGTATCAACTATCGCACTCGCTCATTGCGATTGGGCGCGGTGAGTGGTTTGGCGTTGGCTTAGGTGCCAGCATTGAAAAGCTGCATTACCTGCCTGAGGCACACACGGACTTTATTGTGTCGGTCATCGGCGAAGAGCTCGGTTTCATGGGTATAGCGCTGGTCGTGGCGTTGTTCGCGGTGCTCGTTGCCCGGGCATTTGAAATCGGTCGTCAGGCCATTGCCATGGAACGCGTCTTCAATGGCCTGGTGGCTCAAGGCGTGGGTATCTGGTTCGGCGTTCAGGCGTTTATCAACATCGGCGTGTGTTTGGGGCTGTTGCCAACCAAGGGGCTGACGCTACCGTTGATCAGCTACGGCGGTTCTGGCCTGGTCATGAATCTAATGGCATTGGCTCTGGTGGCTCGGGTTGACTACGAAAACCGGGTCATGATGCGAGGGGGGCGAGCATGAAGCCCACAATGCCGCTTGTGTGGATGATGGCCGGTGGCACAGGTGGCCACATCATGCCCGGCTTGGCCGTGGCCGACTGGTTGCGCGAGCAGGGGTGCGAAGTCAAGTGGGTGGGTAACCCGAGCAAGATGGAGGGCCGTCTCGTGCCCGCCGCAGGCTATGACATGCTTGCCGTTGCCTTTGCTGGCGTGCGCGGCAAGAGTTTATGGGCTCGTTTGCGCGCACCGTTTGGGTTGCTCGCGGCGATGTTTGCGCTGTGGCGCGCGATGTCAGCACAAAAGCCAGCCCTGGTGGTTGGCATGGGCGGCTATGTCGCGTTGCCCGGCGGGCTACTGGCCAAACTGCGTGGCATCCCGATCGTGCTGCATGAGCAAAACGCTATCGCCGGTAAAACCAACCTTTGGTTGGCTCGGCTGACATCTCACCAGCTCGAAGGTTTTCCGGGCGCTTTGCCACAAGGCCAGTGGGTGGGCAATCCGGTGCGCCAAGCCCTCGCTAGCTTGCCCGAGCCGCAAGTCCGCTATGAGCAACGATCCGGGCCGTTGCGCTTGCTCGTGGTTGGCGGCAGTTTGGGCGCGGCCGCCTTGAACGAAGCTATTCCGTTGGCGCTATCGCGTATGGATGCAGCGCAGCGCCCTGAAGTGACGCATCAGTCCGGTGAGCAACACCTGCAAACACTTCAAAGCGCTTACGACAACGCGGGCGTGACAGCCACTTGCGTGGCTTTCATCGATGACATGGCGCAGGCCATGTCTGACGCTGACCTGGTGATTTGTCGTGCCGGCGCCATGACGGTGTCTGAAGTCGCCGTGGCCGGTGTGGCTGCGTTGTTTGTGCCGTTTCCCTTTGCCGTCGATGATCATCAAACGGCCAATGCACAGTATCTGGCTTCACACGAAGCGGCGTATCTGCGCCAACAAAAGGAGCTGGCCATTGAATGGCTGGCGCGCTGGTTGCAGGCCCAGTCCAGACAGGCGTTAGCAGCCGTGGCGGTCAAGGCGCGCGAGCAAGCCAAGCCTGAGGCCACGGCCCAGATCGGCGCAAAATGCATGGCCTTGATGGAGGGCCGCGCATGAGACATCGCATTGACCGCATCCACTTTGTTGGAATTGGTGGCTCGGGCATGAGTGGCATCGCTGAAGTGTTGCTTAACCTTGGCTACAAAGTTTCGGGCTCGGATCTGTCGACATCAGCAGTGACTGATCGTTTAGTGGCTTTAGGCGCGCATGTCAGTTTGGGCCATGATGCCGCGCATGTCAGCGATGTAGACGTGGTGGTGACGTCCACGGCTGTGGCAAGTCACAACCCGGAAGTGTTGGCTGCACGGGCTGCTGGCATCCCCGTGGTGCCACGTGCGGTCATGCTGGCTGAGCTGATGCGCTTAAAGCGCGGCATCGCGGTGGCTGGCACGCACGGCAAGACCACCACCACCAGTCTGGTGGCAAGCGTGCTGGGGCAGGCTGGACTGGACCCGACATTCGTCATTGGTGGGCGGCTTAATTCTGCCGGTGCCAACGCCGGGTTGGGCCAAGGCGAGTTTCTGGTGGCCGAGGCTGATGAGTCCGATGCATCGTTTTTGAATTTGTTGCCGGTCATGGCGGTGGTCACCAACATTGATGCTGACCACATGGACACCTATGGACATGATATCGCCAAGCTGAAACAGGCCTTTATCGAGTTCGTGCAACGTCTGCCGTTTTATGGCAGTGCCATCGTGTGTGTCGATGATGCCAATGTACGCGAGATCATGCCGCTGATTTCGCGCCCTATTCTCACCTACGGCTTAAGTGAGCAGGCCCAGATCCGCGCCACGGATGTGCAAGCGATTGGCACGACCATGCAGTTCAACGTGCATCGTGAACTTGCGGGCAAATCGCCGGGCAAGTTGGCCGTGCAATTGAACCTGCCCGGTCTGCACAATGTTCAAAACGCGCTTGCGGCCATTGCGGTAGCCACCGAGCTTGGCTTGCCCGATGACGCGATTGTGCAAGCGCTAGCTGACTTCAGCGGCGTGGGTAGACGCTTTAGTGTGTCGGGTCCGTATCGGGCAAAACGCGGCGGCCAGTTCCTGGTGGTCGATGATTATGGCCACCATCCGGCCGAAATGGCAGCTACCTTGGCCGCAGCCAGAGGGGCCTGGCCTGATCGGCGGCTGGTGTTGGTGTTTCAGCCGCACCGATATACCCGTACACGTGATTGCTTTGAGGACTTTGTGCAAGTGCTCAATTCAGCCGATGCGGTTTTGTTGACCGAGGTTTATGCCGCTGGCGAGGCGCCGATTGTGGCCGCTGATGGGCGCGCACTGGCACGTGCGGTTAGGGTTGCGGGCAAGGTCGAGCCCGTGTTCGTGCCTGAGGTGCAAGCCTTGCCCGAAACAATGCACTCGTTTGCCGAAGACGGCGATGTGTTTGTGGTGATGGGAGCTGGCACCGTCAGCCGCGTGCCAGCCATGATGGGAGAACAAGCATGAGTGCGACAACACGCGGCATTGATGTGGGGTTGTTTGGCAAGGTCGGCGTGCTGTATGGCGGGCGTTCAGCCGAGCGAGAGGTCTCACTTATGTCAGGCCAGGCGGTTTATCAGGCTTTGTGCGATCAAGGCGTCAACGCCCATTTGTTTGATGCGGGTCAGCATGGTTTGGGCGAACTGGCTGCAGCTCAGTTCGATCGGGTTTTTATTGCCCTTCATGGCCGTTACGGTGAAGATGGCACGATTCAGGGCGCGCTCGAATTGTTGGGCATACCGTATACCGGCAGCGGTCATCTGGCATGCGCGTTGGCCATGGACAAAATCATGACCAAGCGCATCTGGCAGCAAGCCGGTCTGCCCACGCCGGACTATCGTGTGATCAGTGACAGCAACGATTTGGCAATGCTGGCGCAAGCGCTCGGGCTGCCGCTGATTCTTAAAGCCCCGAATGAGGGGTCAACCATTGGTTTGGCCAAAGTCACTGAAGCTGAGCAACTGCCATCGGCCTATGAATCTGTGCGTGAGTTTGATGACACGATTCTGGCCGAGCGCTTTGTCAGCGGGCGCGAGTTGACCGTGGCGGTGCTCGGCAAAGGTCATGATGCCCGCGCTTTTCCAACCATCGAAATTATTGCGCCCGGTGGTAACTACGACTACCACAGCAAATATTTTTCCGATGAAACGCAGTATGTGTGCCCAGCACCACTGCCAGCCGCCGTTGACGAGCAGGTCAGCGAAATCGCGGTGCGTGCCTATCAGGCGTTGGGCTGCGAGGGTTGGGCGCGGGCTGACTTCATGCTCGACGCTGACATGAAGCCATGGCTGCTGGAAATGAATGCCTCGCCAGGCATGACCGGGCATTCGTTAGTGCCGATGGCAGCCAAGCAAGCGGGTGTGTCGTTTGGCCAGTTGTGTGTACAGATTTTGAGTCAGGCGTGTTGCAAAGTGGCGCATCACGACTCGACGATCAAGGCTTAGGGGGAGACGTGTGGAACGAAGCCCGACTGATCAATGCAGCCGCCAACTTGTTGATGGTGTTGGCCGCGCTCGCCGTGCTTGCGGCGATATTGGTCTGGCTGATTCGTTTGCCCGTGTTCGATATCAAGCGTGTGGTCATCACCCCGAGCACCGAGCAAGCGTTCGACTATGTATCTGCCGATGTGGTTCGCAGCGCAATTGCCGGACGTCTGGATGGGAATTTCTTCAGCATGGATCTGAGCCAAGCCCGCGAAGCGTTCGAGTCCGCGCCCTGGGTGAGGGCGGTCAACGTCAAAAGGGTCTGGCCCAACGAGTTGCACGTGCAAATTCAGGAGCAGCAGCCTTTGGGGCTATGGAACGAAAACCAGTTGCTCAATGGCTGGGGCGAGGTGTTTACCGCCAACCGTGCCGTGATCGACGAAGAAACGTCGCTGCCGCAGTTTTACGGACCGGAAGGTTCGGCGTCTTTGCTCGTGCAACGCTATGCCGAGCTTGGGCAGTGGTTCGAGAAACTGGGGTTGGGCGTCGATCAACTAAGCCTGAACGATCGTTACGCCTTGCAGGCACAGTTATCCAATGGCGTGACGCTCATTCTTGGGCGCGACCCGGGCGCCGAGACAGCCGATCCGCAAGGCGGTGTGCCTGGCGCGGTGTCATTTGGCGAACGGGTGGCGCGGTTTGTTCGCAACTGGCCACAGGCAGCCAAACAGTTAGAAGGACAGTCGGTCGAGCAAGTGGACTTGCGCTACCCGAACGGCTTTGCAGTTACGTTGGCTCAGTCGCCAGCGCCCGTCAATTCCAACAGCAAACGGTAAAACCATGACTCGTGACATCAAAGACTTGATCGTCGCTCTAGATATCGGGACCACCAAGGTAGTGGCAGTGGTCGCTGAAGTGCTGCCCGATGGGGGCTTTGAAGTGCTTGGGCTTGGGCAGCATGAGTCCAAGGGGATGCGCAAAGGGGTTGTTGTCAACATTGAGAGTACGGTCAATTCAATTCAGCGTGCGCTTGAAGAGGCTGAACTGATGGCAGACTGCAAAATCCGGGAGGTATACACCGGCATTGCCGGCAACCACATACGCAGCTTTAACTCAAGCGGCATGGTGGCCGTCAAAGACAAGGAAGTGACAGCTACTGACGTGGCACGGGTGCTTGAGACGGCCAAGGCGGTCAACATTCCGACCGATCAGCAGGTGTTACACGTGCTCACCCAGGAGTTCATTGTCGATGGCCAAGAAGACATTCGCGAGCCCATCGGCATGAGTGCCCTGCGGCTTGAGGTCAAGGTTCACATTGTCACTGGTTCGGTCAGCGCCGCCCAAAACATCGTTAAGTGCGTACGTCGTTGTGGCCTTGAGGTGCAAGACCTCATCTTGCAGCCGCTGGCCTCAAGCCTGACCTGCCTGACGGCAGATGAACGTGAACTGGGCGTGGTGCTTGTGGACATTGGTGGCGGCACCACCGACGTGGCGATATACACCGGCGGTGCCATTCGCCATACCGCAGTGCTGCCCATTGCCGGCGATCAAATCACCAGCGACATTGCGGCCATGCTGCGCACGCCCACACCGGACGCTGAAGACATCAAGTTGCGCTATGGCATTGCCAAGCAAGTGCTGGCCAGCCCCAACGACATGGTGGAGGTACCGGGCCTTGGCGATCGCGGGCCACGGCAGGTCAATCGACAGGCGCTTGGTGCTGTCATTGAGCCGCGGGTCGAAGAACTGTTTGGTCTGGTTCAGCAAGTGGTGCGTGACTCGGGTTACGAAGACTTGCTGGCGTCGGGCATCGTGCTTACGGGGGGTACCTCATCTTTGCCTGGCATTGTCGAGCTTGCCGAAGACGTGTTTCTCAAGCCCGTGCGTGTGGCGGTTCCCGAGTATGAGGGGGGCTTATCTGATGTGATGCGCAACCCGCGATTTAGCACGGTTATGGGGTTGCTGGGCGAGGCCAGGTTGCAGCGGTTGCGTGGTCACAAGGTGGCTGCGCAAAACGGCAGTTTCAAGCGTGTGCTGGCGCGAATGAAGGAGTGGTTCATGCACTAGGGTCGTTGGCATGAACCGATAAGGTTGTGATTGGTGTGGCATCGGCCCAGTGAGCAGGTGCGACACCAATGGCAAAAGTGGGTAGGTAAGTAGTTAGGGGACAAAGTGTCTTTATCAATTTGACTTGAGGGAGTCGATCATGATGTTTGAAATGTTGGATAACGCAGAAAAAACCACCGTCATCAAGGTGGTGGGTGTTGGGGGTGCGGGCGGCAATGCCGTGGCGCACATGATCAAGTCTGGCGTGCAAGGCGTGGATTTTGTGTGTGCCAACACCGATGCGCAAGCCTTGGCTGCCACCGGTGCGCCGTCGCAAATCCGCCTCGGTCGCACGGGCTTAGGTGCTGGCGCCAAGCCTGAGCAAGGACGTGCTGCGGCTGAAACGGCACGCGAGGAAATCCGCTCAGCGCTCAATGGGGCGAACATGGTGTTTATTACCGCCGGCATGGGCGGTGGCACGGGTACGGGCGCCGCACCCATTGTGGCTGAAGTGGCCAAAGAGCTCGGTATCCTGACCGTTGGTGTGGTGACCAAGCCCTTTGATTTTGAGGGGAACCGGCGCGCGAAGATGTCAGAAGAAGGCATTGACGAGTTGTCCAAGCATGTGCACTCGCTCATCGTGGTGCTAAACGAGAATCTCTACAACTTGATGGATGATGAGGCCACGCAGGAGGACTGCTTTAAGGCCGCTGACGATGTCTTGCACAACGCTTGCGCGGGCATTGCTGAAATCATCAATGTCGAAGGTAACGTCAACGTTGACTTTGAAGACGTCAAGACCATCATGGGCGAGCAAGGCAAGGCCATGATGGGCACGGCAGTGGCCGCCGGTGAGGGCCGGGCCATCAGTGCGGCTCAAGACGCCGTGGCATGCCCGCTGCTTGAAGGCGTGGACCTGCAAGGCGCGCGTGGTGTGTTGGTCAACATCACGGCGAGCCGCTCGCTCAAGATGCGCGAGACGCGTGAGATCATGGATCACATCCGCAGTTTTGCGGCCGAAGACGCCACGGTTATCTTTGGTACGGCCTATGACGAAACCATGGGCGATAGCTTGCGAGTGACGGTCGTGGCCACTGGTCTTGGCCGTGCGCGTCCAACGCTCGTGCATGACAATCAGACGCAAACAGTCGCTCGCACGGGCACCGATGACGCGCTAGGTTCTGGCGTTGACCAGGAAAACATGGCCGTGCCATCGGTACTGCGTAACCCGCGATCACAGGCTTCGGCGCAGGTGCGCGCACTTGAGACTGCTGGCATGGAGCACTACGACATTCCAGCATTTTTGCGTCGTCAGGCCGACTAAGGTCCCTGATTGGACCGTGGCGTTGCAAGTCGGTAGCGCTGCCGTGGCGGATTCCCTCATCCCGTGACAAACATCTTGTCATGGGCCAGCTCCACCCTGCCCGATCCCTGCAGGGCGGGGCTGGTCGCCACTGCGATCGCCACCTGATGGTGATTCACGGTACAATCCACTAGAGTTGTAAGTATTCGGATATTGTTATGTTTTTGCAGCGCACCATCAAAAAAGCCGTCAGCACCACCGGTGTGGGTTTGCATTCTGGCAAGCGCGTCGAATTGACGCTACGGCCAGCTGCGCCTGGAACCGGGATCGTGTTTCATCGCGTGGATCTTGATCCCGTGGTGGACTTGCCTGCCACGGCTGATGATGTGAGCGATACGCGCATGGCCTCAGTGCTGCAGGTTGGCAGAGCACGGGTCTCGACGGTAGAGCATTTGATGTCGGCACTTGCTGGCCTGGGCATTGATAATCTGCATGTTGACTTATCGGCTGAAGAAGTGCCCATCATGGACGGCAGTTCGGCCACATTCGTCTACCTGTTGCGCTCGGCCGGACTGCAGGAGCAGGCGTTGCCCAAGAAGTTTCTTCGTGTTCTTAAGCCAGTCGAGGTTCGAGAAGGCGCGGGCGATGATGCCAAGTGGGCCCGTCTGGAGCCACACGAGGGCTTTGCGCTGTCATTCTCGATTGATTTCAAACACCCTGCTATTGATTCGACGGCTGGGTTTGCTGAAGTCGATTTTGCGAATCAGTCATATGCCAAGGAAATTGCCCGAGCTCGCACTTTCGGTTTCGTGAGCGAAGTTGAAGCCTTGCGCTCAATGGGGTTGGCGCGCGGTGGCAGCCTGGAAAACGCCATCGTGGTTGATGAGTTCCGGGTCTTGAACCAAGACGGCTTGCGCTATGACGATGAGTTCGTCAAACACAAGATCCTAGACGCCATTGGTGACCTCTATCTGATTGGCAAGCCTTTGTTGGCGCGCTACGTGGCCAACAAGTCTGGCCATGCCATCAATAACCAGTTAGCGCGCAACCTGATTGCTGACCCCACTGCCTGGGAGTTGGTGACGTTCGATACCGCTGAAGCAGTGCCTGCCGCATTCAAAAACGACTGGCAATTGGCCTAGACCATCGCGCTGGGCACCCTCGCTTTTGCTCTGTAGCCTTTTCTTTGGGCGATTTAACGCCGGTGATGTGTCAGCAGCCTGTCGATGGCCTCTGTTAATGGCCCAGCATCTACCTGCTGTCTTAGCGCTTCGAAGTGTGCTAGCGCCGTGGCGTCAAGAGGCTTGGCCTGTTTGACTGTTTGGTGTGCGGGTGGTGCATTGGGTCGTGAAGCAACTTTGATTTTAAGAGATTCGGCCAGCCACCCCGATTCGTTAATCACTTTAAGCAGGCTAGGTGTCAGTTGTCGCAATTTGGCGGCGAGTGCCGCATGATCGGCAATGAGTGTCAGCTCGCTGCCTTTGACCTGGGCTACCGCAAAGCCGTGCCTCATGGGGGCAGGCAGTTGCTTGCCGATGATGTTTTGCAAGTGGATCAAGCGTTGCGCGGTGATCAGTACCGTTGATGTGCCTTGACCTTGCTCGGCCCATTCGAGCGCGTGACTGGCGAGAGGTTTTGTCAAGGGTCGTCCCGTGTTGAATGAATTCTGATAGCGTAGCGAACTTTGAGTGTAGAAACAAATGTTGCAACCCGAATGGTGTAATGGATTGAACGCATCCCCAATCGCCAAATGGCCGAGTCTTTGGCTGGCTCACTGGCGAGTGCGAAAAGGGCAGGCCTTGCTGATCACGGTGCTGACCATGCTGGCGGGTCTGCCCGTTCATGTGAGCGCAAATATTGACCAAGCGGGGGTACAGCCGGCATTGAATACCGAGATCAGTTCACCGCCCACTGCGGATGTCACCCCCGTGCTCAAGCGCCTGCATGAACTGTATGGTGGGTTTTCCGGTGAGCAGGGCTACATGGCCTGGCCGGTTGCAGGGCCCTATCGGATAAGTTCACAGTTCGGCACGCGCCATCACCCCATATCCAAGAAGCGACGGTTTCATCACGGTTTAGACATTGCTGCGCCAAGGGGCACACCGATTGTGTCTGTTGCGCCCGGGCGGGTGAGTTTTGCGGGTTGGCGTAGAGGGTTTGGGCGCGTGGTTGAAGTTGAGCATGGACAGGGGTGGGTGTCGCGTTATGCCCACGCCAAGAAAATTACCGTCAAGAAGGGCCAATTCGTGCTTGCCGGACAGGTTGTAGGTCAAGTCGGTCGTTCGGGCCATGCCACGGGCGCGCACCTGCATCTGGAGATCGAGCGATCGGGCAGGCGCGTCAATCCGATGACGTTCTGGGCCGGCATCGAGCCAGCCAGCCCACAGTGAGCCAGACGCCTGCGGTACACTTGAGAACTTAGATGGCGAAACAGTAAATCGCTAGGATTGCATACGCATGTTATCTCTTATTAAGAAAGTTTTGGGGACCCGCAACGACAGGTTGCTCAAAAAATTAGCTAAAGACGTCAAAAAGATCAATGAGCTCGAGCCATCCATGCAGGCGCTCTCAGACGAAGAGTTGCAGGCGCTGTCAGGCAAACTCAAAGAACGCGTGCAGGGCGCAGAGTCGCTTGACGCCATCTTGCCAGAGGCCTTCGCGCTGGTGCGCGAGTCCAGTCAGCGCGTGTTCGGCATGCGCCACTTTGATGTCCAGTTGATTGGTGGCATGGTGTTGCATACCGGCAAGATCGCCGAGATGCGCACAGGTGAAGGCAAGACCTTGATGGCAACCTTGCCGGTGTACTTGAATGCCCTGACCGGGCGCGGCGTTCATGTGGTCACGGTCAACGACTATCTGGCGCGACGTGATGCGAACTGGATGGGCCGCCTCTACAACTTCCTAGGCTTAAGTGTCGGTGTGGTGGTGCCACAGCAGCCCAATGAAGAAAAGCGTGCGGCCTATCGTTCTGACATTACCTACGGCACAAACAACGAGTTTGGGTTCGATTATCTGCGTGACAACATGGAGTACCGCGCAGAGGACCGCCGTCAGCGGGGTCTGGTCTACGCCATCGTCGATGAAGTGGACTCGATTCTGATTGACGAAGCCAGAACGCCTTTGATTATTTCGGGGCAAGCAGAGGACCACACCGCGCTTTATCAGGCGGTCAACGTGGTGCCACCGCTGTTGACCCGTATGGCACATGAGCCCAAGACCAACGAGCCCGAGCCTGAGGGCGACTATTGGGTGGACGAAAAAAACAACCAAGTCTATTTGTCTGAACAAGGCCACGAGAATGCCGAGCGCGTGCTCACGGAAAAAGGGCTGTTGCCTGAAGGGCAGTCGCTTTATGATCCACGTCATATCTCATTGATGCATCACCTGATGTCGGCCTTGCGCGCGCATAGCCTGTTTCACCGCGACCAGCATTACGTGGTTCAAGACGGCGAGGTCGTGATTGTGGACGAGTTCACCGGGCGCCTGATGGTCGGGCGCCGTTGGTCTGATGGCTTGCACCAGGCCGTTGAAGCCAAGGAAAACTGCAAGATCCAACTTGAAAACCAGACGCTTGCTTCGATTACCTTCCAGAATTATTTCCGGATGTATGAAAAGCTTGCCGGCATGACGGGAACGGCCGACACAGAAGCCTATGAGTTTCAGGAGATCTATGGTCTAGAGACGGTCATCGTGCCAACCAACAAGCCCATGATCCGCAAGGACATGCACGATCAGATCTACAAGACTGACCAGGAAAAGTACAACGCGATCCTTAATGATATCCGCGAGTGTCAGGCCAGCGGTCAACCGGTTCTCGTTGGCACTACGAGCGTTGAAAGCTCCGAGTTGCTGTCCAATGCGTTGCAGCAAAGCGGGCTTAAGCACGAGGTGCTGAACGCCAAACAACACGCGCGTGAAGCCGAGATTGTGGCGCAAGCTGGCAAACCCGGTGCCATTACGATTGCTACCAACATGGCAGGGCGAGGAACCGACATTGTGCTCGGTGGCAATGTCGAGAAACAAGTCGAGATGGTCAACGCCGATGAGTCACTTGATGAAGCCGCTCGCACCCAAAAAATTGCTGAATTGCGCGATGGGTGGGCGGCGTTGCATCAGCAAGTGCTAGACGCCGGCGGGCTTCACATTATTGGCACCGAGCGCCACGAATCACGACGCATCGACAATCAGTTGCGAGGCCGCGCCGGACGCCAGGGTGATCCGGGTTCATCACGTTTTTATCTGTCACTCGATGATTCGTTGATGCGGATTTTTGCGGGCGATCGTGTGCGCGCCATCATGGAGCGCTTGAAGTTGCCCGAAGGCGAGCCGATTGAGGCTGGCATGGTTAACCGCTCCATTGAGTCTGCACAGCGAAAGGTTGAGGGGCGCAACTTCGACATCCGTAAACAGTTACTCGAATACGACGACGTGGCCAATGACCAGCGTCGGGTGCTGTATGGCCAACGTAACGAGGTGCTTGAGAGCGACAACATCGCCGAGCAGGTTCACGGCTTGCGCGAAGGTGCTTTGACTGAGCTGGTGCATGAGTTCGCCCCTGAAGGCTCGGTTGAAGAGCAATGGGATTTGGCCGCTTTGCAAAAGGTGCTCGAATCGGATTGGCAGCTGCACGTGCCGATTGTTCAGACCGTAGAAAACGCCAAGGAATTCGGCGATGAGGATATTGTGGATCTCGTGGTCAAGGCTGGCCAGGAGGTCTACGATGAAAAAATCGCCAAAGTGGGCGAAGAGACTTGGCGGCCATTCGAGCGTTCGGTGATGCTGCAAGTCATTGACAATCACTGGCGCGAGCATTTGGCCGCACTTGACCACTTGCGTCAGGGCATCCACCTTCGTGGCTACGCCCAGAAAAATCCCAAGCAGGAATACAAGCGCGAAGCGATTCAGCTGTTTTCTATGATGTTGCAGCGTGTGCGCGACGATGTCTCCAAGCTGCTGCTTACGGTCAAGGTGCAAGGCCGTGAAGAGGTAGAAGCCGCCGAGCGCGAGGCTGAGCAGGCACACGTGCAGAATGTGCAGTATCACCACTCTGACTATGACGAAGCACTTGCCGAACCGGCCTCGGGCCAGCGCGCCTCTTCAGCGGCTGCCGAGCATGCCGGATCGACCGCCGGCGGTACTGTGCGCAACCCGTATGCTAAGGTGGGACGAAACGAACCTTGCCCATGCGGCAGTGGTAAAAAGTTTAAACACTGTCACGGGAAATTGGCTTGATGGGGGCGAAAGGCTTAGGCTATCAATCTCATTGAAACTATTTTCCCTGACTATGGTCAGAGTTAGATAGACTAGAACAAGATAACTTGGTTTGGTTCCAAAACGGTGTCAACCTACAAAACCCACCGTCTAGGCGGGCTAAACGGTTGTCCTCGCTCATAGCAGTTAGAATGGGATCAATTCAAGTGAAATTAGTCAATTTGCAGTGCCAAACAAGCAACCTCCGCTATAGGGCGGGGAAGGCATGTCGAGCAGGAGATAGGCCGTGAACAATTCTTTTTCCAAAATCGCCATATGGGTCGTAATTGCCCTGGTGTTATTTACTGTCTTTAGACAGTTCGATGGTCGCCCAACGGCTCAGGAAAGCGTGAGTTACACGCAGTTTATGGATGATGCCCAAGCCGGCAAGATCCGTAAAGTCGATGTGCAAGGCGACGTCTTGCATGTCACGCCGGACAATGGTCGCCCCTACACGATCACATCGCCTGGTGATTTGTGGATGGTGTCTGACTTGATGAAAGCCGGTGTTCAGGTTTCAGGCAAGGCACGAGAAGAGCCGTCTTTGCTGATGAGCATCTTTGTGTCTTGGTTCCCGATGTTGCTTTTGATTGCTGTCTGGATCTTTTTCATGCGCCAGATGCAAGGCGGAGGCAAGGGTGGTGCTTTCAGCTTTGGCAAGTCAAAAGCTCGTATGCTGGACGAAAACACCAACAACATCACTTTTGTTGATGTGGCTGGTTGTGATGAGGCTAAAGAAGACGTCCAAGAGCTTGTCGACTTCTTGCGCGACCCCTCCAAGTTCCAAAAGCTCGGCGGTCGTATTCCTCGTGGCGTTTTGATGGTGGGCTCACCTGGCACGGGTAAGACGTTGTTGGCTAAGGCCATCGCCGGTGAGGCTAAGGTGCCGTTCTTTAGCATTTCGGGCTCAGACTTTGTGGAAATGTTTGTTGGTGTGGGTGCCGCGCGTGTTCGTGACATGTTTGAAAACGCCAAAAAGCATGCACCTTGCATCATCTTCATCGACGAAATTGATGCCGTGGGCCGTCAGCGTGGCGCCGGCTTGGGCGGTGGCAACGACGAGCGTGAGCAGACCCTGAACCAGATGCTCGTTGAGATGGACGGGTTTGAGTCTGGTCAAGGCGTGATTGTGATCGCAGCGACCAACCGTCCCGACGTGCTTGACCCTGCACTTCTGCGTCCTGGCCGCTTTGACCGTCAGGTGGTTGTACCGCTGCCCGATATCATCGGTCGCGAGCAGATTCTGCGAGTGCACATGCGCAAAGTGCCTATTGGCACCAACGTTGACGCGATGGTGTTGGCGCGTGGCACACCGGGCTTCTCAGGTGCGGATTTGGCTAACCTGGTCAACGAGGCTGCGCTGTTTGCTGCCCGTCGAAATGGGCGTTTGGTCGACATGTCCGACTTTGAAAAAGCCAAGGACAAGATCATCATGGGTGCCGAGCGCCGTTCTATCGTGATGCCTGAAGATGAGCGTTGCAACACGGCCTATCACGAGTCAGGACACGCGGTCGTCGCGCGCATGCTGCCAAAAACGGATCCTGTGCACAAGGTCACCATTATTCCGCGAGGCCGTGCGCTTGGTGTCACCATGCAGTTGCCTGAGGGTGACCGTTACAGCATGGACAAAGAGCGCTTACTTTCAACGATTGCGGTGTTGTTTGGCGGGCGCATTGCCGAAGAGCTGTTCATGAACCAGATGACCACGGGTGCTTCAAACGACTTCGAGCGCGCCACGGCCATTGCACGCGACATCGTGACGCGTTATGGCATGACCAGCGAGCTCGGTCCCATGGTTTATGCAGAAAACGAGGGAGAGGTATTCCTTGGTCGCAGCGTAACCAAGACCACGCACGTGTCTGAGGCCACCATGCAGAAAGTCGATGGCGAGATCCGTAAGATCATCGATGAGCAATACACCCGTGCACGCCAAATCCTTGAGGACAACCGTGCCAAGGTGGAATCGATGGCCAAGGCATTGCTCGAGTGGGAGACGATCGATTCAGATCAGATCGACGACATCATCGAAGGTCGTCCGCCACGGCCGCCCAAGGTGCCGGATTCCCCACCCGATGCTAAACCCCCGGCAGCTGGCCCGACGGCAGATGCGCCTGGTGGCAATCCAGCCGAGGCTGTCTGACCAAGGTTCAAATGCTGCAAATATGGCAATGTGGGCGCTTCGAGTTCAAGCTCGAGCGCCCACTTTTAATGGGTATCGTCAATGTCACCCCGGATTCTTTTTCTGATGGGGGTGAGCACGCGCAAGCACAGACAGCCATCGAGCACGCTCGCGAGCTGATAGCAGAGGGTGCTGACATCATCGACATTGGCGGTGAGTCGACCCGTCCCGGTGCACAGCCGGTAAGCCAACAAGAAGAACTCGAAAGAGTGTTGCCCGTGCTCGAAGCCTTGCGCGATGAGGGCGTGGCGCTATCTGTTGACACCTGCAAGCCCGAGGTCATGCGCCTAGCCTTGCAAAGCGGCGCAGACATCATCAATGACGTCACGGGGTTTCGCTCTGATGAGGCCGTTGGGGTGGTGTCGGCGCACGCCAATTGCGGTGTGTGCACCATGCACATGCAAGGTGAGCCCCGAACCATGCAGCAATCCCCACAGTACAACGATGTTGTTGCTGAGGTCGCGGCCGCCTTGCAAGCCAGCGCCAGGCAATTGCAAGCCGCTGGTATCTCTTCAGGTCGGATTGCCCTTGATGTGGGGTTTGGGTTTGGCAAGACGGTGGCACACAACTATGCGTTGTTGCGTGAGCTGCATAGCTTTGTCGAGCTTGGCTATCCCGTGCTTGTTGGTGTGTCGCGAAAGTCCATGATTGGTGCGGTGACGGGGCGTGCTGTCGACGACCGGGTCGTGGGCAGTGTCGCAGCGGGTCTGTTGGCAGTAACATTAGGGGCACGAGTGTTACGTGTTCATGACGTGAAAGCCACGCGCGATGCGCTAGCCATTTGGGAGGCAGTGACCTACGGTCCGCAAGAAACAAAATGAGTCGACGTTATTTCGGCACCGACGGGGTGCGTGGTGAAGTGGGCGGTGAGGTGGTCAACCCGCAGTTTGCTTTGAGGCTTGGTTATGCGGCAGGTCGCGTATTAGCCAAGCAGTCAGGCAGTAAGTCACGCCCCTCGGTGTTGATCGGTAAAGACACGCGCATTAGTGGGTATATGCTCGAGTCAGCACTGGAGGCGGGTTTTGCGGCCGCTGGCGTGAACGTGATGTTGGCAGGTCCCATTCCAACGCCGGCCGTGGCTTATCTGACGCGCACGTGGCGTTTGTCTGCTGGCATTGTCATCAGTGCGTCACACAATCCATACCACGACAATGGCATCAAGTTTTTTTCTCCGCAAGGCACCAAGCTGCCAGATGCGGTTGAGCTCGATATCGAGGCCGCACTCGATGAGCCGATGGGTTGTGTGTCTTCAGACAGTTTGGGGCGTGCGCGGCGCATTGAGGATGCCGCCGGACGCTATATCGAGTTTTGTAAGAGCACATTTGCCTCGGACCTTGATCTCTCGGGCCTGTCGCTCGTAGTCGATGCGGCTCATGGTGCGGCCTATCACATCGCACCTCATGTGTTTCGTGAACTCGGTGCCAAGGTTCATGCCATTGGTATAGAACCCGACGGTTTCAACATCAACGAGGGCGTTGGCGCCTTGCACCCGGAAAACCTTGTCAAAGAAGTTCAGGCGCGTGGTGCTGACTTTGGTATTGCGCTCGATGGTGATGCTGATCGCATCCAGATGGTTGATGCCAGTGGTCGTCTGTATAACGGCGATGAGCTCCTGTATGCCGTGGTGCGTGAGCGGGCGATGCGTGCGCCAGTAGCCGGTGTGGTTGGCACACTGATGAGCAATCTAGGCCTGGAGCAGGCGTTTGCCGCGTTAGGTATTGCCTTTGAGCGTGCGGCTGTTGGTGACCGCTACGTGCTGGAAAAGCTAAAAGCCAATGATTGGCTCTTTGGCGGTGAAAGCTCGGGCCACTTGCTGTGTCTGGATTGTCACAGCACGGGCGACGGCATCGTGGCGGGACTGCAGGTGTTGGCTGCGATTCGTCGTTATCAAACCACACTGTCTGACTGGGTCAAGGACTTGACGCTTTATCCACAGGTCATGATCAATGTGCCGATAAAGCCTGGTATGGATTGGCAGCAACATGCGGGCTTGCAAGCGCAAACGGCTGCCGTGCAAACGGCGCTGGCTGACAAGGGCAGGGTGTTGATCCGTGCCTCAGGCACCGAGCCTAAGCTACGGCTTATGGTCGAGGCGCCAGAGGCCACGACTGCACAACAGCATGCCCAGTCGTTAGCCGATAGCCTGGCATAACTGTCACCGAACTGTCACCATTTGGTCAAACGAATGACACACCCGACAGTCAAACTGTCGGCATCATTTAGTGAGGGCCTTATGCTAGAACTTGTCCGAAGCCGTGCCAGTGTGTTCTCTCTACCCGTTACCGACACCGAGCAGGGTGATCTGGTGGTTGGGCTTGCGCAGTCCGACCAGGAGCTAGAAGCCATACAGCGACTGCGCTTTGATGTGTTTGCTGGTGAATATGAAGCTCATGTGCCCGATGCTGACACTGGCATTGATCGGGACGCATTCGACCCATGGTGCGAACATCTGATGGTCAAAGACGTAGGAGCCGACCGTGTGGTGGGCACCTATCGAGTGCTGACGCCCCATCAAGCCAGACGCGCCGGTGGCTATTACTCAGAGTCTGAGTTCGATTTGTCTGGTCTCGGAGAGCTTAAGCAGTCGCTCGTGGAGTTCGGTCGTGCCTGTATTGATAGCGACTATCGCAATGGCTCGGTGTTGATGATGCTCTGGTCTGGGTTGGCGGAGATCTTAAAGCAAGGCCGCTACGAACATGTGTTTGGTTGTGCCAGCGTGAGTTTGCGCGACGATGGCGTGACTGCTGCCATGGTGTGGCGTAATGTCAAGGATGCCATTGGTCAAGGCGCGCCCGTGGTTGAGCCATTACACCGTTACCCGGTTGAGCAGCTTGACAGCCATCTACCTGCCGACATGCCAGCCTTGCTGCGCGGCTACTTGCGCTTGGGTGCACGGGTGTGTGGCGAGCCAGCATGGGACCCTGACTTCAATACGGCAGATTTTCCGATGCTGTTGTCAGTTAGCCAAATGGGTATGCGTTACCGCAAACACTTCGGGTTCGAGTGAGCTTACCGGGTGATGACTTCAAAGGTCATGCCCACCTTTTGCCATTCGGTTTCTTCAGCATGAAGCGAAAAATCAGTCAACGGGTGTTTGGCTAACCACTCGCGATTAACGGTGGTGACGATCGATGTGCCTTTGACACTGACGGTCAAAGCGATCGCTTCAACCTCTTCCCGGCGACGGCAAAGTAGCGCCGCTAGGCGCAGTACTAAAACGGCCATCCATTGCTCGCGCGATTTGACCAATGCTTGAACCTTGCCAAGCTTGCCTGTGTGAGCTAGCACCAGCATGGCCACAGTTGCCTGATCTGCCTTTGAGAAGCCGGGCATGTCCGCATTGTTCAAAATATAAGCGCCATGCTTGTGGTAGCCGTTAGACGAAATTGACATGCCGACTTCATGCAGGTCTGCTGCCCAGTTCACGGCATGCTTGAGTTCGTCATAGGGGTCGCTGTCCGGAAAAATACTGTCGTACAGGCGATTGGCTGTTCGTTTGACGCGTGCAGCCTGACGTGAATCCACGTGATAACGCTTCATGAACACTTTGACGGTGTCGTCGCGCCGGTCCTGAGCCTGGCCACGCCCGGCAAGGTCGACCAACACGCCCAAACGCAGGGCACCGTCACCGGTGTGCATGGTTTCGATGCCCATTTCATCAAAAAACGCACTCATGATGGCCAGGCCACCTGGCAAGACATCAGCGCGCTCGAGCTTGATGCCTGGTAGATCGGATGCGATGACCCGCCCGGTATCAATGAGCTTTTGGCGCAGGCGTTTTAAGCCGCTCGCGGTAATGCCCTTCTTGGAGAAACCGCCTTCGGTCAGGATTGCTTGCAAGGCTTTGGCTGTGCCAGACGACCCAAAGCTCTCTTGCCAGCCGAGTTTCTTGTAGGGCTTGGTGATAACCTCGATTTCGCGCTGTGCTGACATCTCAGCCATGCGCATGGTGTGCTCGTCAATCACACCGTCTGGAAAGAATTTACGGGTGTAGGTCACGCAACCCATGTACAGCGACGTCATGGTCAGAGGCTCTTCGCCCTTGCCGATAATGACTTCCGTTGACCCCCCGCCGATGTCAACCACCAAACGCTTGTTTTGCGAGGGGGGTAGGGTGTGATTAACCCCGGTGTAAATTAGCCGCGCTTCTTCCCTGCCGGCAATCACTTCAATGGGAAATCCAAGAGCAGCCTCAGCCAATGGCATGATTTCAGGCGCGTTGCGTGCCACACGAAAGGTGTTGGTGGCCACCGCTCTGACGCGATCGGGATGGAAACTGTCGAGCCTTTCGCCAAATCGCTTCAGTATGGCCAGTGCCCGGTCGATGGACTCCTGGCTCAGGACTTTGTTTTCATCAAGACCGGCAGCTAAGCGAACCGTCTCTTTCAAGCGGTCGATCTGGTAGATCTGTCGCACGCCGTTTTCATCGTGAACCCGGCCGATGGCGAGTCTGAAACTGTTCGAGCCTAAATCGACTGCCGCAAGCAAATGTTCCATGCATCATCACCAAACAAATTCTGGTGGAATTATAGGGGTTCATGTGTGGCATGGTGCGCTGCAAATACCATCAAATTTCAAATTGCCTGTGTCATGATGTCACCAATGACCATAAATACCCAACATGCACATCAACGCCAGCGCAGCCAAGCCTTATGACTTTATCTGATTCACCGAAGCGACAAACCCGTGCGTCAGCCAAACGTGCGGCCAAGACAACGACCAAGAGGGCCACTAAGAGCGTTTCTAAGGGGGCGACCGAGGCGACGACCAAGCGCGCCGCTACAAGCACCACGCCGCCTGCCGTCAAAACCGCGGTAGCCAAAGTGCCCGTCTCAAAGGCCCGAGTCGCCAATGAGCCTCGGTTCTTGAATCGCGAGCTGTCTTTATTACAGTTCAATGAACGGGTACTGGCCATGGCACGCAACCCAAGCACGCCGCTGCTTGAGCGATTGCGCTATTTGTGCATTGTGGGCTCGAACCTTGACGAGTTTTTCGAGATTCGAGTCTCCAGCCTCAAAGAACAAGAGCGCCTGCACCCGGGCATGTGTGGGCCTGATGGGCTGACAGCAAGCCAAGCACTATCAAAGGTCGAGGCGGCGGTGCACGCGCTGGTGCAAAAACTCTATGCCCTGCTCAATGATGAGGTGTTGCCAAGCTTGCGTGCCCAGGGGGTTTATCTGCACCATGCCTCAGAGTGGGATGCAGCACAGCGTGCATGGGCGCATGATCTGTTTGTCTGCGACATGATGCCGTTGCTCACCCCCATCGCCCTTGACCCGGCACACCCGTTTCCACGCGTGTTGAATAAAAGCCTGAACTTCATCGTTCCTCTGTCAGGCGAGGACGCCTTTGGACGCAAAGCCAGCATTGCGGTGGTTCAAGCCCCCAGAGCTTTACCTCGGGTGGTGCGCATGCCGCCATCGATCGCGGGGTTGCCGCACGGCTTCATTCTTTTGACGTCACTCATTCGAGCCTTTGCCGGCGAATTGTTCCCCGGTATGCAGGCTCAGGGTGTGTTTCAGTGGCGCGTGACTAGAAACAGTGATTTGTTTGTCGATGAGGAAGAAGTCACAAACTTGCGCCAGGCGTTGCAAGGTGAGCTTTCACAGCGAAACTTTGGCTCGGCAGTGCGGCTTGAAATCGATCAATTAACGCCGCCGCACATTGAAGCTCTACTGCAAAAGGAGTTCGGGCTGCAGGCTGCTGACACGTATCGGGTCAATGGGCCCGCCAATGTGGCTCGTCTGATGCAGATTTGCCAGGACGTGGATCGGCCAGACTTGCTGTTTCCCGAGTTTAGAGGTCCTGTGCCCAAAGCCTTTAAGTCTTTGCCACCGCGCACGGGTGCCATCTTTGAGTTAATCGCAGCCAATGACCAGTTGATTCATCATCCGTACCAGTCGTTTCAGCCGGTGATCGATTTGTTGACGGCTGCGGCCAATGACCCGGATGTGGTGGCGATTAAACAGACCATTTACCGCACAGGAGAAGACTCTGAGCTGATGGAACTGCTGCTGGCCGCCGCGCGTGCTGGCAAGGAAGTGACGGTGGTCGTTGAGCTCATGGCACGGTTTGACGAGCAGACCAATATCAAATGGGCTGCCAGACTTGAAGAGGTGGGCGCCCACGTGGTCTACGGTGTGGTGGGTCACAAGACCCACGCCAAGATGCTGCTTGTGCTCAGACGTGAAAAGGGGCGGATCCGCCGCTACGGGCACTTGGGCACGGGCAACTATCACCAGCGCACCGCACGGCTATACACCGATTTCGGGCTGATGACGGCCAACGCGGATATCTGTGAGGACATGGATAAGGTGTTTGCCCAGCTCACAGGCCTTGGTGCCAGGCGCCAGCTCAAGCTGTTGTTGCAATCGCCTTTTAGTCTGCACGAGGCCGTGATGCAACGTATTAGCGCTGAGACGCGTGCGGCCAAGGCAGGCAAAAAAGGCCGCATCATGGCCAAGATGAATTCCTTGCTTGAGCCGCAAGTCATCGAAGCGCTATACGCGGCAAGTCAGGCTGGCGTCAAAATAGACTTGGTCGTTCGTGGTGTCTGTGCCTTGCGATCAGGCGTGCCAGGATTGTCCGAGAACATCCGCGTGCGATCAATCATTGGCCGCTTCCTTGAGCATTCGCGGGTGTTTTATTTCTACGCAGGCGGCCAGGAAGACGTGTATCTGTCCTCGGCAGACTGGATGGACCGCAATTTCTTCAGGCGAGTGGAGGTCGCATTTCCGGTGCTGGATCCGGCACTCAAGCGCCGGGTGATCCGTGAGTCGTTTACGCTGGCATACAAGGACAATGTGCGTGGTTGGGTCCAACAACCCGACGGCACCTTTACCCAAGTGGCCTCGCGCTCGACGCCCTTTAGCATGCACGATGAGCTGATTCGGTTGTTGGGCACGAAATAGGCAGTCTCAATCTGCTATAGTTCACCTCTTCGGGGCGTAGCGCAGCCTGGTAGCGCATCTGCTTTGGGAGCAGAGGGTCGCGAGTTCGAATCCCGCCGCCCCGACCACATTTGAAAACCGTCATGCCGTATGCCGAGCCACCGCTCGTTTGCGACTGACGGTCTTTTATTGGGTCATGTTAAGCCAGTTGCTGTAGTGCACAGCCAACACACAAGAAAACAACCGCGCTTGCTCGTCGTCAGCGCGACTTGTGAGCATGACAGGCACTTTGGCGCCAAGCACCAAGCCAGCGGGTTGGGCATGCGACATAAATGTCAGTTGTTTGGCCAGCATGTTGCCAGACTCCAAGTTTGGTACCACCAACACCTGCGCTTGGCCAGCGACTGCTGAATCAATATGTTTATCCCTGGCTGCCCCGAGGTCGATCGCGTTATCCATCGCGAGTGGTCCGTCAACCAGACCGCCTTTGATCTGACCGCGATCAGCCATCTTGGCAATCATGGCCGCGTCCATGGAGGACGGAATATTCGGATTAACGGTTTCAACAGCCGACAAAACAGCTACCCGTGGCCGCTCCATGCCGCAAGCTCTGGCCAAGTCAATCGCGTTTTGAGTGATATCAACTTTGGTTACTAGATCCGGTGCGATGTTAATGGCGGCATCACTGATGATTACAGGGTCAGGGCGCGTGGGTACATCAAGCACGAATGCGTGAGAGATTCGGCGTTTGCTGCGCAATCCTCCGTCACGTTTGACGATTTGAGAAAGCAAGTCATCGGAGTGAAGATTGCCCTTCATGACGCTTTCAATACGCCCCTCGTGCACCATCTGCACGGCTAAACGGGCAGCATCTCGGTCGGTTTGCACATCCTCAATTTCAATGCCTGACAGATCGAGTCGGTGTTCACTGGCGATTTGCTCAATCAGACCTTTTGGCCCAACCAGCAAGGGCTCAATCAGTTTGTGCTCGCGTGCCAGTAGTGCCCCGCCAAGGGAATGGTGGTCTGTAGGAAACACCACGGCACATCTCATGGCGGGCAGGTTTGCGGTCAGGGCTAGCAAGCGCGTGAAGTGATCGTGCGTCTCGAGCGTCAAATCAGGCAGATCGGGCTGGTCGACCTCAATGGGGTGTACGGGCGCACTGATTTTCGCCTGGCCGCTGGCCACTAGCCGGTTATCCTGGTCAGTGACGTTCGTCTCAAAAATGGCCGTCGGTTTGATTTGCTTTTCCAGTAGTCGCACGCTCACGGTGAGTAGGTCACCGATACGAGCCCGCTCGATGAACTGGAAATGTTGCTCAAGGTAGAGGGTTCCGGGGCCGGGCAACGTATTGCCCAGCAGGCTCGAGACCAATGAACCGACCCACATGGAGGGAGCCACGAAAGCGTGCGACACGGTGTCGTGTTCGGCAGGCAGGTGCAGGGGGTTCAGGTTGCCGCTGGCATGCGCAAACAGATACAGGTCTCGAGAGGTTACTGTGCGCTTAAGCGATGCCGTGTCACCGATACTGAGTTCATCCCAGGTTTTATTGCGAAAGCGTGCCATGTCTGCTACTCCTGTGCAGCGCGTTTGCGTGACGCTGTTTTGCGTGTAGACGAGTGCGTAGGTGCGGGCTTGCCCGTTATCTCATCTGTTACCCCTTCGTTGGGACCCCGAGCCCTGTAGTGGGGTTTGAGTAGGCCCTCATAGCGCATGTATTGAACCAAGGCCCGTGCTGACATCGTTTCGCGCGGCCCGGACACGGCCATCACCAGATCAAGTGCCTCCTGGCGCTCTTGGTCGCTGGGTAACACTTGAATCAGTGAGGAAAAGGCTAGTTTTGGCTCGAGATCCACGATGAGCGTTTGACGCCGGATCAGTTGCGCAATGTCGTCCGGTGACATGCTTTTAAATGGCTCGCTGCCTTTGATGATAGTTAGGGCGCGCTCCAGTCTTGATCGACGGATATAACCACGTGCGCGGTTCATCAACAGCATCATTCGGATGGCGCCCGCGGCAAGGCCTCCTTCACCGATATGGCGTAGCGCATCACGCACCTCGGGCAGATTGTGCACGTTGATCGGTCGTTCGACGGCAACGTCGCTTTCGCCCCTGGAATAGGCCGATTTAACCCAGGGCGACGTGAAGGTCTGAAAAAATGAGGCTTCCATCAAAGCATCGCGCATGTCACGGTAACTATCGAGAGCCGAGCGCATCAACGTGGCTTGCAGTTTCTCCAGTGCCATAAAGGGATTGTCCTGAGAAACGGGCTGGCGGTTTTTGCGGATGGTCTGTGCTAGTGGCGCGAGTTGTTTGCAGGCCGGGTTGCGATCGGAAATCAGACGGCGTTGGGTGCGCACGGGTTGGGCTTGGCGCAGCGCCTCGCCGCTTTGTGGCGTGGTGATGGACCTGACCCAGGGCCTGAAGGTTCGCTCATAAGCTAACAGGTTGGTCTCTGACATGTCGGCCACGGTTTTGAAGGCGTGCTCTTTTTCTCGCCCATCGCTTAGTGCCAGAATGTCTTCGAAGGTGCGGTGTTCGAACACAATATGTGTGCGATCGTCACCTTTTTCTAGTTTCATTTCGTACAGACCCGGGCCGAGTGCCTCGATGGCATGCACGGTCTCGGTGATGGCATGATGCTCATGCCCCGCGACCTTGGCCGAAACAAAAATGCCCAGATGGCCGATGGATTCATGCAGCATGTAGACAATACGCTTGCCCATGACCTTGAGCACGTCAAGACTGCCGTAGGTGTCAATAATCCAGTTCAGTGCCTGTTGTGGCGGGGTGATATTGTCGCCATGCGAGGCAAAAATGATGACAGGCGACTCGATGCGACGCAGGTCAATGCGCTCGCCGCCTAAAACCGCCTCGCCGCGCGCGAGTTTGTTGCCAACGAAGAGATTCTCCAAGATCCAGCGAATTTCTGGTTCGGTCATCAGATAAAACCCACCCCACCAGCGCTCGAACTCAAGAAATCGCTCAGACTCCGTGTCAATATTGGCATACAGGTGGTAGTACTTCTCGAACAGGCTGTTGGCGGGGTTGAGGTTCTCAAAGTTCGATACCAGAGACGCCCCGTCAAACAAGCCGTCACCGAGGTCAGCCATCATGACAGCCGGCAACGCACCGCCAAAGCCACCGAGATAACGCATCGGATTGGCCCCGAGATTACCGGCCCAGTAGGACATGGGAGCGCCATTGATAATGACCGGGCCAGCCAACTCAGGCGATGTGGCCGCCACCAGCATGCTGGCCCAGCCGCCCTGGCAATTGCCGATCAGAATCGGTTTGGGAGCATCGGGGTGCATTTGACGAATGGTTGCAAGGAAGTGAACTTCGGCGTCACGCACATCAGCCAAGGTTTGCCCGGTCACAGGCATGCGGTCAAAGACTGCAAAATAAACCGGGTGACCTTCTGCCAGTCCCTCGCCAACTTGACTCTCAGGCTTAAATCCACCGATACCCGCGCCATGCCCGGCTCGAGGATCAATGATGAGGATCGGCGCTCGATCATCGCGTGTGGGTACGTTGGGGTTGGGGTGAATTCGCAACAACGAATAATTAACGGGGCGTTCTAGCGACTGGCCATCAATCAGCACATCGAACTCAAAATCCAGCACCGGTTGTGTTGGTGCGGTCTCCTGCTCAAGGGACAGGTTGCCGCGTTGTCGTAAAACGTCGTAGAACAAGGTGGTGCGTTCACTTGCGTCCTGCCAATAAGCCATCCAGTCCTGACACCAGTTCACGGGATTGGCAGACATCAGCGTCATTTGCTTCAGTATCAGGTCCTGGACGGTGGCCTCAAGCATTTCGCTGCGTTCGCGGTGAGCCTTGCTTAAGCGTTCAGACTGCGATGCCGAGACTTCCGCTAATGTACGATATCGCTCACGGCGTGCCTGCGCGCTCTCGTTGGCGTGTTTCAGGTGTCGTTGCGCCAGAGCACGAACCGGAGCGAGAACGTCAGACAGCGAGTCTGCCGCTTGGTTGTCTTGAGGGGTCATGGGTGAGGGGGTTTGCATGGCGGCTTCCTAACCATTAGTCAATCAATCACACCGTGTACGCTACGACGCGTATGTGACCTAACGGTGAAGATTGCCTTGCAGTTTTATGTCAAACCCATACGGTTTGACATAAAACAAGTTGGGTTATGAGCCAGCATAAACTTGCCCATTAGCCATAAGACACAGTCGATAACCCCTCGAGCCGAAGCTGCTCAGGCCATAAAGTTAAAACCTGCGTCAACGTAAATGGTTTGGCCAGTCATGCCGCTTGATTCGGGCGCACACAGAAACGCGGTCAGGTTTGCGACTTCTTCAATAGTGACAAGCCGTCTGAGCGGACTGCGCTGTTTGGCCATCTCCATCAGGTCATCAAATCCCTGAATGCCTGAAGCCGCGCGCGTCAGTATGGGGCCAGGCGAGACGGCATGCACACGGATGTTTTGCTCGCCAAGCTCGGCGGCCATGTAGCGCACAGTTGACTCCAGCGCTGATTTCACCGGACCCATGATGCCGTAACTTGGCACCACTTCAGATGCGCCATGGTAGGTCATGGTGATCATGCTGCCGCCAGTGGCCATATGTGGCGCGGTGAGTTTGGCAACTTCTGCAAACGAATGGCATGATAGGGCAATGGCTTGCGAGAAGCCCTCACGCGAGCTGTCAATCACGCGTGCCTTCAGGTCCTCGGCTGGCGCCCAGGCGATGGAGTGGATCACGAAATCGAGCTTGCCAAAATGCTCGACAGCCTTTTGAACAAAGTGTTCGAGCTCATCGGCTTGTCGCACATCACATGTCAATAGAGGCACATCTAGCGGTGCTGTCACGGCGCTGGCATATGGCTCGGCTTTGTCGTTTAAGCAGCTGACTTGCAGTTGGGCACCGAGCGCATGCAGGCGCTTAACCACAGCTGCAGCAATGCTTTGCTCGTTGGCCAGCCCTAAAACGATGCCGGATTGGCCAGCTAGGCTGCAAAAAGAAGCGTTCATGTTCAGTCCTTAGTCAATTTCGTTAATTATCAGTATCACTTATCCAAATGACGGCATTTTTGCAGTGGCCTCTGAACTGGCCTTTCGCACAAATCTGAAATGGCGGGATATTCGACGAGGTCATGCAATTTTCATAAAAGCCATTTACTGTCGATCAATGATGTGTGAAGGTCCTTTGCAAAGGGGAGGATGTGGTGTTTGTAAAACCGACAGAGAATGAATTAAGCCTTGTCGAAAAAATTCGGCCAGGCTCGAGCTTACTGGTGGGAGGCTTTATGGGCGTGGGCACGCCCGAGCGACTCGTGGCCGCCTTGGTGACCTTGGGTGTGCATGACTTGACCATCTACTGTAACGACACGGGAAAGCCGGGTGGCTTGGGCATTGCGCCCTTGATACACGCCAATCTAGTAAAGCGTGTCTTCACCTCGCACGTGGGCACCAACCCTGAAACCCAGCAAAAAATGATCAACGGTGAGCTTGACGTGCAACTAGTGCCACAGGGCACGCTCATTGAGTGCATTCGAGCCGGCGGGTCTGGTTTGGGTGGCGTGTTGACCAAGACCGGACTTGGTACCGTGGTCGCTGACGGTAAGCAAACCATCGAGATTGATGGCGAGATGTGGCTTCTGGAAAAACCGATCCGCGCTGATTTCGCATTGATCGGTTGCGAGCGCGCTGACTACCAGGGCAATCTTCAATACACCCTGACAGCAACCAACTTTAACCCCATATTGGCGCTGGCCGCTGATACCGTGATCGCCGAACCCAAAACGATTGTCCCTGTCGGCGTGATCTCGCCCGATGACGTGGCCACGCCTGGTCCGCTGGTTGACTATTTGGTTGCCCATCCTACCAAGAAGCAGGAGGTCTAATATGAGCACAACGAATACAGCGATGGAAGCAACCGAGGTGATTCAGCGGCGCATTGCCCGCGAGATCACAACGGGAATGTTGGTTAACCTGGGCATTGGCATTCCAACCGGTGTGACGCGCTACGTGACAGCTGAAGGTGTGATGTTTCAGTCGGAGAATGGCCTCATTGGGACCGGCGCGCCCATGCCCGAAGGCATGGAGGATGAGTCTCTTGTTGACGCGGGCGGTGGCTTTGTCTCTGCCGTGCCTGGCGCTGCGACCATCGACTCCGCGATGTCGTTTACCTTGATCCGTGGTGGGCATCTGGACATGACTGTGCTGGGCGGCATGCAAGTCAATCAGCAAGGTCAGCTAGCCAACTGGATGGTACCGGGTAAGCGGGTGGCGGGCATGGGTGGCGCCATGGATCTGGTGTCCGGAGCCAAAAGGGTGATTGTTGCCATGAAGCACACGGCCAAAGGGGCGGCCAAGATTGTCAAAGCGTGCTCGTTGCCACTGACGTCGATTCGGCCCGTTTCGTTGATCGTGACTGATCTTGCAGTGATACAGCCCACAGAGCAAGGGCTGGTGTTAACTGAGCATGCCGATCATGTAAGTGTTGATGAAATCCTCGCACAAACAGACGCCAACCTGATGGTTGCGACCAACATACGCCCCATGGGACTTTTGGGGTAAGGTAGAAGCCGTGTTGTTGCAAGGCTTGGGTAAAGATCATGCGGGTTAACAGGCACGATGAGATGGCGGCAAGCGACCACCCCCCTGATGGTTCTGTGGTCATTGCATCAAAGGCATATGTCCCCGGCGAGCCGCCGCGGGACATTCAGATCGAAGAAATCGGTAAAGTACTACTCAATCCAGACGCAATCGTCTGGGTGGGGTTGCACTTTCCCGACGAAGCGGTCGTTGCGCAGGTTCTTGATCAACTTGATGTCGACCACGATGCGATGCAAGGTCTTGTGGGTGATTTGTCAATGCCTCGGATGTCGGTGCACGAGAAAGAACTTCTGATTGTGCTGCCCACGGTGTTGTGGAAGTCTGACCATACCCGGCCTTTGTTCGGGCGACTCGCTTGCTTGGTAGGCCACCGTTTCCTCATTACCGTCAGGCGTGGTTCGTCTTTGCCACATTTGCACCTGCGTGAGCAACTCGAAAGAAATCGCAGCTTGCTTGACGCCGGCACAGACCACATTACGGCCGTCATCATTGATGACCTTGTAGACCGCTATGTTGAGGCCTACAAGCATTTTGAAGTCCGGGTAGACCGCACCGAGCGTATGCTCATGCGTGCGTCATTTGACCGTGCATCCATACAAAAACTTTACGCGATGCGCCGTGACTTTCATCGGTTTCAGACCGCTATTGAACCCATCGGCGAGATTTGTGCTCGCTTGGCACGACTTGAAACCAAGTCGCTCAGCCCAGCCGCACGGTTGCGGTTTGATGGCTTATCTGAGCGTACGCAACGGCTTGACAGCTTGTTCTCGAATTTGGGCGATGGCTTAGCGTTTGCCTTTGAGGCTGGCGCACTGATTGAGCAGGCTCGTCAAACCGACACCACGCGCAAACTCGCGGCGTGGGCGGCGATTATTTCCATTCCCACGGCCGTGGCCGGCATTTACGGCATGAACTTTGAATACATGCCGGAACTGAAATGGAAATACGGCTATTTTGCGGTGCTCGGCTTGATGGCCACAGCCTGTACCACCTTGTATGTGCTCTTTAAACGCTCGAAGTGGTTGTAGATTTGCTTTGGCTGAAGCGCACTGTCATGTGCACGCATGGCCACAAATAAAAACGGGCCACCGGCTTTTAACCCTGCCAGCGGCCCATGTCCGTTCTAGCGCACGGCTAAGCGTATCTTCGGTTACTCAATGGCTACTCAATGTCCTCGAGGCTCTTGCCCGCTGTCTCAATGCGGTACATGTAGGTGACGATTGCACCGATCAGCGATGCGATGATCAAGATGACGAGCAACGCCTGTGTGCCGATGTCTTTGAGCAAAATGGGAAAGAGGAAAGCGGTTAACACAGCTCCAATCTTGGCGAATGAGGCCGCAAATCCAGCGCCTCGCCCACGAATTTTGGTGGGGAATACCTCGCCGGCGATAAGGTAGGTCTGTGCGTTGGGCCCGAGGTTGGTCATGAAGTTAAACAGCATGAACCCGCCAAACAGCAACCACATTTCGGCGCCGCCCTGCACATTTAGAGACAGCGCTGCCAATCCGAGGCCCACAGCACAGCCGATAAACCCAAAGATCTGCAGCTTGATGCGTCCCACCTTGTCGGCTAGGAATATCGCAAATAGGATGCCAACCACCAGCAGCACATCCAGTAACGCCGCACCCTTGGCCGCCAGGATGTCGTTGTGGATGATTTCTGTGACATTGCGCGGGTGATCCGATTTGGCACCAATGGTCGCAGCCAGAATCGTTGGCGTGAAGATGCCAATACCGTAGGTGGCCAGATCCTGAATAAACCAAGGCACGGACGCCAATACCGTGGCACGTCGATTCTTGGGCTTAAAGAGCGCTTTGTAGCCGCCTTTGCTGTGCTCGAGGGCCTCAGGAGTGTCGTGTTTGCTTGGCTTAAGTTTGAATGCTTTAGGGTAGTTGGGGTCACGGCGCAACAGGCGGGAAATTTCTCGCTCGGCATCGTCCTTGCGCCCTTTGCTCATGAGCCAGTGGGGGCTGTCACAGATGAAAAATCGACCGATGATCACCAAAATCGCTGGAATGATGGCGGTGGCGTACATCCAGCGCCATGCAGTGACGTCCTGGGCATTGGCCAAGATCACGTAACCAACGGCCGTGCCCACCAAAGCACCGATGGCCTGAAACGCAAATGCGCCGAGTACCAGCCGTCCGCGGTCCTTGCTTGGAATGCTCTCGGAAATCACCAGGTGGGCGGTGGGGTAGTCACAGCCGAGCGCAGCCCCCATGCCAAAGAGAAATATCGCGATCCACAGCCAACTGCCGCTAAAGGTGAGCGCAATAAGGAACGCGGAAAAAAGCACGAGCTCCACGATAAACATGGTTTTACGGCCGTAGGTGTCGGCAAGCCCGCCAAGCAAGGAGGCGCCCACCAAAATGCCGGCGAGTACTGCGGCGCTAATGACACCTTTTTCTGTAGCGCCGATGCCGAACTCAGCAACCATCAATGGCAGCGCCACACCGGTCATGAAGACCACCATCCCTTCAAAAAATTTGCCGGCCGTGGCCAACAACCAGATGCGCCATTGCATGCCGGTCAGTGGCACCGTCGTGGTCTCGGTGCCGTCTTTCCAAAAGGGCGTCTCATCAATGTAACTCTGTATCGAGCGTGTATCGCTCTCTGAACTAGACATGGGTCACCTCAAAGTGAGTTAAGTGCTAGCGATAGTCGTTAGCGATTGGATATTGCGTGTACATCCTAGGAATTAAGGGTTACTTGCGTGTGACAGCCGAAGGTATTTGTGGCGCGCTCTCGCACCCGTTATTACGGGGTGGTATTAAACAACTTACTGATATTAAATATTTTTATTTGAGTCTTGGCTTTGTGTGCGACGGCGAACACATCGGATCTCATGTGCGGTGTAGGTTTGGTCACGCTTTGAGGTGACCACAAACAGGACCGCGGCTGCCTTGTTTGGTCGTGTGGTTGATGAAATTTTGCGATTCGTAACATCAC
>CBFHXV010000016.1:0-43358 GCA_965659885.1 Burkholderiaceae bacterium
GAATCGAATACGGCTCGCTTCACGTTACGCGTGTTGGTGGTGGCGTGCGTTATGCTCGGCGCTGCTGCACCGCAAGCGACCTCGGTGTTCTTCTTCTCGGATCCGCTGATGGGCTTGTTGGCGGTGGTCAACTTGATGGTGATTGTCTCGCTCGTGCCGATCGTGTTGCGATTGCTCAAAGACTACCGTGCGCAGTTGCAAGGCGGCAATGAATCGCCGGTGTTCAGCCCCGATCAGTTCCCTGAGCTTGATGTGGATCGGCAGGCGTGGAAGTGAGCTGATGGGGTTATCTTTGGCGCTAGGCCTGCGTTGAACAGTTACTGCAAACCCGAGTGCCTTATTTGCACTCACCTATCACGGTGACCTGCCAGTCTCTGGACGTAGATCTTGCCGAATGCACTTTGCCCTGCGTCAGGGTGCTTGCAACGTTCAATGCGGCTTTGAGTTCCTGATTGACGCCCTTATATTGAGATTGCCGGTTAATGACAGCAAATGTTTTGCCGGACTTTTGGCAGGTGGCTGTGCCCCGGTTTACAGCCATTTGCAAAGCCCAGTCCTCGCGATATGACGAGCTTAGAATTTCAAGCTGACCATTGGCGTTGAAATAGGAAGTAACTTCGCCGCGGCTCGCTGTTGTGGTGCAAGCAGCGATGACGGGCAAGACAAGGCTCAGTAAAAGGATGTTTTTTGATTTCACGGTTAGATGTCGATTTTGAGTGACTAGAAACATAAAAGATAGCAAATATCAGTGTCAGAAACCGCTCAAACTCTTAATTTCCACTTGGCAATTTTCAACCCTGATTGACAATCGTGAGTTTCAGCCGCTGACGTCAGCCTGCGCCGTCAGCCATCTCCTGCGCAAGCGCCCGCATCAGTTCTGCTGCCGGCATCGCGCGCGAGCGATGATATTCGGTGCCGGCCCACAAGCTTTGGTATTCGCCGTTGTTGGCCTGGGCGGCCCATTTGCGCATGGAGCTGGTCAGGGTGTTTTGAATGGGGAAGGGCAAGATCGCTTGATCTTGCATGTGGTCGATGAATGTATTTCGAATGCCACGTGCCGGCCGCCCAGAAAACCCTCGCGTGATCACGCTGCCCCGCTGGCCTTGATTGAGCAGAAAGTCTTTGTGGGCCGGTGTTGCACCCGACTCGTCACAACGTAGAAACGCCGTTCCCATCTGCGCGGCCGTGGCACCGACATCAAGCGCAGCACGGATGTCAGCCCCGTCCATGATGGCGCCCGCGGCCACCACAGGCAGAGCGCATTGCTTGACCAGCCGCCGTGTCAATTCGAGGGTGCTTAACTCGTCGTCCTCGTCGTTAATGTCGAAAATGCCGCGATGGCCACCGGCCTCGATGCCTTGCGCCACGATGAAGTCAGCGCCAGCTTTTTCAATGGCAAGCGCTTCCGTTAGGCACGTGGCAGTCATGCCGACCGTGATCCCTAGCGCATGCGCCTGCGCCACAATCGCTTCATCCGGGATGCCGAAATGAAACGTTAGGATCTCTGGCTTGTGTTCCCAGATGGGGGTGATTTGTTCGTTCAGCTCTGGATAAAAGGGGGCACTTGGTATCGCGGGTGGCGTATCAAAGGCGTCTTTGGCAATGGGCAAGGCAAGCAATGCCGCGAGCGCTGATTGCTGAACCTCGGCCTCGGGCAGGTCAGCCGGTTGGAAAACAAAGAAGTTGGCGTTTATGGCGCCTGAACCGTTGTTACCGTTGATGAGCGAGCGCGCCGCAATGATCTCTTCGGCGATCTTTTGTGGGGTGCTATACGCAAAGCCAAAGCTGCCCACGCCGCCAGCGTTGGCCATGGCAGCCACGAGCTCAGGTGTGCAAATGCCACCGGCCATGGGTGCCTGGATGATCGGGTTCTTTAATGTGTGTAGACGGAACATTTTGGTTTGCCTTTTGCTTTGGCTCTCTGTTTCATCAAGCATACAGTGCAGTGGGTCCCTGGTTGTAAATTTTTCAGGGCTGTATCGCTACTTGCCACCTTGATCCGTGTCACTGTGCATCGAGTCGGTTGCCATGTTGAAGGTTGGTTTGTGGTGCATCTGGGCTGCCTGTTCAGTCATCTTGTGAGGACGTCACGGTGTGAAGGTCAGTCGATAGGGATTGATTAACGCGGTCATTTTTAACGAGGTCGAGATTAACGTTCGAGTGTCCGCAGTAGGGCCTTTGAAAATGACGTCGTTTCCCAACCCGCGATATTAAAACTTAGGATCGGCGAGGATCGGTAATAGGTCGTCACTGGTTAAAGGAATGTTTTGTTTTGGAAGGCAACCGAAGGGAAAGTATTGCAACCGATGCTAAAAGCAAACGTCTGAATAAACAGTCATTGGCACACAAATCCGTGGGTTGATTGACTCTAAAGTTTATTAACCGATTTGCGTGAAGGCGCCCAACCATGCCATCGAACGTTTCAAAATCGATCTGCACACTCTCGCAACAGCGCCAAGGAACGGACAGATCGAATCGATCGGGTTCGTTGAATATGGCCGCAGGCTATAGGCTTGTGCCCGCCGCGATACTGGCCTGCTTCGCGGTGGGTGCGCAAGCCACAAGCGAGCAAACCGGCTCGGATGCGGAAGTTCAGGGCCGCTCGGATCAGTACAACTGGCAGTGGGATGCGACGAACTCACGCCATTTCGTCGACATCGTGCCAGAGGCGGCCTCAAGCGCTGCCGACAACAAAACAGGTAACCCCCTTCAATCAGTTTTGCGGTCCTATGGTTTTAACAATACAGTCAGCATTCTTCTAGAAACCAACAATGCGCAGTCGAGGGTCGTTTATGACTCGGCGCTGCATGGTGGCGCAAACAGTTCATCAGATGGAACTGAGCAAGGGCCATCGATTTATAGTGTGTTCGGGTTTTACGCTGATACTGACTCGAATGGAAACGGCACGGACGCCTCTAAGTCGCCGGATATTGAAGTGACGATGCAGCCGTTATGGCTTGATGTGTATGCCAAATATGAGTCTGGTTATATCTACATGGAGAATAAAGGCAATACACCGGAGTTCTTAATTGATGGTAGCCAAATTGAATGGGATGATGATTTGGTGGGCACCTATGGCTGGGGGTTTGTTCCTGGCATCATCAACATTGTTAACAGTGGCTGGTCCCAACCTTGTAGCAGCGGTTGTGGCTCTCTTTATACTTGGAACGCTTCGCAGTATGGCCTTAACTCCGGAGATATAAGGTTCACCGGCGTTGGTAATCACAGCTCGCAGATCAACGTGCAGCAGGTTATGTTTTATGGTGACACTGCAGTACCAGATGCCATGTCAATTGCCTTACCCTGGCGTGCGGCAGGGGCGGCCATAAGCCTAACCGCTAATGGCGGCAATGGTGGTGCCATGGCTGACATTGGAATGGGTGGCGGAGAGGGTGGCGCTGTCAACCTAACGCTGCAAGATTACTCTTTCTTCATCGCACCGCATAAGCCGCTCGCAACCGCAGGCAGCCGTGATTACGGCTTATTTACCGCGCTCAATGCCGTTTCTAAGGGGGGCAGCTACGGTTTTTCATCAGTTTTATCAGATCGGTATGGTCAGTACCTGGGTTTTCTTGAAGCTAGCGATAAGGGTCTAAACGGCAACGGTGGTGACGTCACGGTTAAGCTCTCCGATGTTCGCATTTTAAGTTGTGGTGGTGTTAAAACCGACCACTGCAACGCGAGCGACTCAACTTACACCACGAACAAGATTATTGGATTGAGTGCTGCGAGTCTTGGCGGATCCACACAAGCTTATGTCCAAGAGCCAGATAATACTGATGGTTTCGCAGTTGGCGTTGGGGGTGACGTGTCTGTCACGCTCGGCGATGGCGCTGTCATTAATCTGCCGTTCAACAACTCAGTGGGTTTGGTTGCCACAAGCTCGAGTGATCAAACGTTGTTATATGCCGGGACACAAGATATTTATGGTTTGCCCGATGGTGATGCCCCCCGCGTGACCGTTGATCTGCTCAAAGGCAGCGAGGTGCTTGTAGGGCAAAGAGGAATAGAGCCAACCGATGCTGTGGCCGGCGATACCAATGTTGCCGTGCTTGCGAACTCATCAGGTAGTTGGGGGAGAGAGCTGTTTACAGGTGTTGATCTTCGCCATACCGTTCCGGGTGTCGTGGGTGATGTAGAGGTCACCAATTTGGGCGACATCACGGCTTACGGCCCCAACGCTATCGGCGTTTTGGCGCAATCTATCGGTGGTACCTCCATCAGCTCGCCGAGTGCGGGAGCATCTAAGACCAATCCGAACGCAACACAGCCCGTCGGAGACAGCGAGTCGTCTGACATAAAAATCCTAGCTACCGGTTATCCCGGCAGTAATGGCGGTAATGTGACCTACACAACGGTATACACACCTGGCGATGGCACAGCAAAGCAAGCGGGCGGTTCCGTCACGGCCGAAGGTGATGGTGCATCTGGCCTGTTGCTGCAATCGATTGGTGGCGGCGGTGGTGCAGGTGGTGATTCGACGGGGCTATTCGTGGCTGTTGGTGGCGCAGGCGGGCGTGGCGGTCATGGCGGAAGCCTTGATGTGACCTTGGATAGCAGCGCCGTCACAACTATTGGTGATTATGCCAAGGGCGTCGTTGGTCACACGATTGGTGGCGGTGGTGGTAATGGTGGCTTTGCTAAGTCGTTCGGCATTTTGTTTGATGTCGGTGTGGGCGGCTCTGGTGGTGCCGGCGGTGATGGTGGTGGTGCCACCTTCCGTGCGACGAACTCTCAGGTTACGACCATCGGTCAACATGCCTACGGCGTTGCCTTTCAATCCATTGGCGGCGGTGGCGGCACCGGCGGTGCATCAAGTGCTTACAGTGCTGGCGTGGAGATTTCATTTGACACAAGCATTGGTGGCTCCGGTGGATCGGGTGGCGCTGGTGGCGATTTGACGGTCACGATCGGTTCTAGCAGTACGGACGAACATAGCAGCGTCGTTACGCTGGGCCATGACTCACACGGCATTTTGCTGCAGTCTATTTCCGGCGGCGGTGGTGCGGGCGGTTCTGCGACCGGTGCAAGTTACGACTTCAGTGGGATCCCGGAAGTGCCGGCGTTAAGTGCCAGCGTCTCAGTCGGCGGCAAAGGTGGATCCGCCCACTCAGCAGGCAAGTTGGATGTGACCAATTATGGATTGATCTACACCTCGGGTGCGGGATCCTCGGGATTGGTCATGCAGTCCATTGGCGGCGGCGGCGGTGTGGGTGCTGATTCAACAGCGGGTGCCAATAGTTTTGGGGTTAAGAGTGATACGCCTGCGGTGGTTAATACCGCTGTTTCAGTGGCCGGCGGCGGCGGTAATGCCGGTGATGGCGGCGATATTACTTTAACGAGCAGTGGCACGATTTTTACCCATGGCCACAATGCGATTGGGCTGCTGGCGCACTCGATTGGTGGCGGTGGTGGCAAAGGCGGTGCAGGCAATGCCTACGAAACCGAGCGTTGGGTGGACAACGTTGATAAAGAAAAGTCGTCTATCAAATTTGGTGTCGGGGCCACGGCCGGCGTAGCTGGCGATGGTGGAGGCTCGGGCACCGGTGGCAACGTGACGCTGACCATCACCCCTGATAGTGGTCCTGGGTTCAATATCGACACCACGGTCACTGATGCGCAAACAAGCGCGGTGACCCCATGCGGCACCGCTGCCGCCGGTTGTATGCGCGACTTCACCACCATCGGTGCGGGATCGAGCGCCATCATGGCGCAGTCCATCGGCGGCAGCGGTGGGGTCGGCGGTGATGCGGGTACTCAGGGCATCAATGGACAAAACGTCGATGTCCTGGTCGGTGGTGGCGGTAAGGCTGGAGGTGACGGCGGTGCGGTGACGGTGAGCTTTGCCGGCAACGTTCAAACGGGTGGAGTGACTAGGTTGTCTTACACCGACAGTAACAATCAGCCACAGACCACAACGCCTGTCACCGTGGGTGGCAGCAGTCACGGCATCATTGCCCAGTCGATTGGTGGCGGTGGTGGCGCGGGCGGTACGGCTGATCCCTCAACGTCACTCGTGCCAAGTTTGCTAAAAAAAGTCGTGAACTGGAAACCCACTGACAAGGAAATTGCCATCAAGAATGCGATCAAAGACTGGGCAAAGAAGCAGTCCGGTGATGGTGACGTTCGTATGCTAGGCGAAGAGAGCAGTGGCAGCAATAGCGACGACGATGACAGCACGCCTGTCAGTTACAGCGCCAGTGTAAGTGTGGGTGGTTCAGGTGGTGCGGCCGGCGATGGTGGAAAAGTTCAAGTCAGTGTGACTGACTCAAGTGATATCAGCATCTATGGACATCATTCGTACGCGATTCTGGCTCAGTCTGTTGGTGCCGGTGGCGGCATCGGTGCCAGCGCTTCGAGCAAATCGATTCTGTCGGTGGACAATACGGAATCAAGCGATAGCGATAGTGTGAGTGTGGGTGTCAGTCTTGGCGGTGCATCAGGTGCCAGCGGCGATGGTGGCGATGTGACTGTGAGCATCAGCAATAAATGGAAAGGCACTGAATACCAAGCCCCGGGCCGAGCAACAAAGGGTAACTGGATTCGAACCGGTGGGTACGGATCGCATGCCGTGTTTGCGCAGTCGGTCGGCGGCGGTGGTGGCGTGGGTCATGAAGGGTCAATCTTCAATTTCAGTAACACTGACAAGTCAGATTCAAGTAGCAGCTCGTCGTCAGATGACAGCAAGAAGCACTCCATATCCCTAGGCCATTTGGACGAAGGTGCGCAAGCTGCGGGCAACGGCGGCACCATTACTGTCGGTACCAAGGACGCGCCAACCGTGGGCTATTTCCAGACGGCCGGTGATGGCTCAAGTGTAATTTTTGCGCAATCGATTGGCGGCGGTGGTGGTACGGTTAGCTATGGGTGTACGACCAATGGCAAAGCCACGCAAAACTCGGCATCCAAGGCATCACCATGTTTTACCGATGCATCTCCGACGGGTGGTCAGACCATTACGGACGTCAGTACCTTCACGGCTGACCAATTTGCGCCTGGCGCAAGAGATATGGACTTGCAATTTAATGCCAATGCCGGTGGTACGGGCGGTCCTGTCAATATCTGGTTGGCGAGCAATAAGATTGCAACCTACGGTGACCGGGCGATTGCCATTGTTGCCCAGTCCATCGGCGGCGGCGGTGGTTATGTCTCAGCAGCGGCTCAGTACATCGGAAGTGCTTCACAGAAAGCAACCACAACAAAATCAATACCGGCAAGCGCCGGTGGGGATGTTGAAATCAATATTGGTGATTCGTCCACCAGTGATGGTAGAACTGAAATTGTGACCCACGGCGATGGTGCCTGGGGTGTCTTTGCGCAATCCCTATCCGGTGGCGGTGGGTTGCTCGGTGACACGGCGCTGAATATTAACGGTGTGCCACTCACCTCTGACAGTACAAAGACAACCACTCACTTGTCCGGTCAAGTCAGTGTCAGTATTTATGATGAATCAAGCATCACCACGATCGGGAAGAATGCGCATGGTGTGGTGATGCAAAGTTGGTCCGGTGGTGGTGGGGTGTTTGCGGGTAGCGACATGAAGTTGGATGCCACTTTGGTGATGGGCGAGAAATCCGGTGGCTCGCAGATACGGGGTGGTTATTCTTCAGCTGAAGAAGATAGCAACGCAATGAATCTTACGGTGCATTCGGGTAGCGCGATTGAAGTCAATGGTGAGCAGTCAATCGCCGTCTTGGCGCAGAGCAACGTGCTGCCGGTATACATCTCGGTCATTGGAACCGTTCAAGGCGGTGCGACATCGTCAAACTATGCAGCAGGAGACGGCACCCCTGCTGGTGTGGGCGTCATGATTTCGGGCGGCGGTAACTATCTGGCAAATTTGATCACCATTAGCAAAGATGGTGTTCTGACAACTAAGGACGATGCTCACTACGGTTACGCTATTCGCGCCAACCATGGCGTCACTAAAGTAACTAATTCAGGTACGGTCACAGGAAGCGTGGATCTCGGCGCTGCCTGTCGGGACAATGCCTATACGTGCGGTAGTACCTTCACCAACGAATCAAGTGGCGTGCTGAATAAAGGCGCGGTGTACAACGTCGGTATCAATAGCCTTCACAACCACGGCACGATCAACATTGGTCAGGAAGCTACTGTTGAGACGACCAATCTCGAAGGTCGTATGGTTCAGTACGATAGCGGCCGCACCTTGGTGACATTCGATGTCTTGGGTGAGCACACCAACGATCGCTTGATCGTCGATGGTACGGCGGTCATGGGTGGGTCGTTCGAAACCCGCGCCAAGTCGTTGTTGCCTGGCGACTATGAGTTTTTGACAGCAACGAACTTAACCGTCACCGCCCAAGCCGTGGATCGTCTGTTGTACGCCTGGGACGCCACGGTGGATTCGGGCAGTGTCAGGGTCACACCCACACGCACCTTCCGTACCGAGGGCCTGAGCTTAAGCCCGACCTCGCAGAACCTGGTGTCGTATCTGGAGCGTGCCTGGGACAATGCTGATGCCCACCACGCCAAGCTCTTTGGCTATAAGCATGAGTTAGAAGCCGTTGAAGATTACAACGCCTTGCTCGAGACTTTGGGTGGCCAGGCCTTAAACGCCCAGCCCTTGCAGATGCGCATGTCGGTGTTAAGCAACTTGGGTGACAGCATGGCGTGCCCGGTGGTCACACCGAACGGCTTACGTCTTGGCGAGGATCGCTGTGTATGGGCCCGCTTGACCGGTGAGGTCTCGGATCTGTCAGGCAGTGACAACAACATTGGCTACAACAGTGCTGGTGGTGGCTTGCGCATTGGCACACAACAGACACTGGGCCAAGGCTGGACCGTGGGTGCGGCCGCGGGCTACGCGTTAAACGACCTCACAGCGACCGATTTCTCAAGCAATGGCCAGGTGTTTGACCTGTCGTTATCGGCCAAGCGTGACGTGGGGCAGTGGTCCTTTGGTGGGTCGCTTGGGTTTGCCCACGGCTGGTTTGACAACAACCGCCGTGTCCGTGCGGCCGATGCGGGCATTGCCTCGGGCTTTAACCGCCAATACAACAGTAAGAGCAGGCTTTCAATTTATAGCGCCAAGTTGCGGGCAGCCTATACCTTTGAGCAAGCGGCGCATTACATCCGCCCCTATCTGGACGTTGATGTGGCGTATAGCCAGGCACCCGGGTTTAGTGAGTCGGGTGAAGGTAACTTGGCACTGCAGGCACAATCGAATAGCCAGTGGAACGTGGGGATTTCGCCCATGGTGGAGTACGGCGCGGACTTTGTGCGCGAGGATAAGACGCGCATGATGTTCTATGTCAGTGCCGGTGCGACGTTCTTGCCAAACAATCAGCAAACCACGGCTATGTCGTTTGTGGGTGCGCAAGCGGCCAATGGCACGTTTGACATCATCACCGATGGGCCGAATGTGCTGGGGCGCTTAAACCTGGGCATGCAGGTCTATGAGCAAGAAGGCTATGAGGTGCGCGCGCAATATGGGCTGCAAGCGGGCAAAGATTACTGGTCACAGAGCGTGTCAATCAATGCGGTGTTCAGGTTCTAAAGGCTGGTTTCTCGTGGGTGGTTAACACATCAATCCGTTATGCTCAAACCGTGGGAGGCTGGGGGTCGCCTCGTTAAGGTCTGAATTTGATGCGTAACTGGTTCTATGGATTGCTGCTGGCCTGTCTCAGTACTTGGGTAACTATTGCTCAGGGCGGGATTTTGCAGGCCAGCGTCCTGGAAGATCCTGAAGGGAATCTGACGATTCAAGAGGTGGCTGCCCCTGACAAGGCAGGATCGTTTGTCTCCATGGGCGATACGTTGGCGCGTGGGTATACGCAAACGGTGTTCTGGGTCAGGCTCGAGGTGGCTGCCCATGCCCAACCTCAGTACCTGCGGGTGCGCCCGCCTTATCTGGACCGCGTCACCCTGTACAAGCCCGATCCAGATAATGCCTCTGGCTGGAGTGACGCGACCAATGGTGACCTGGTGCCCATGAGTCAGCGCCAAGTTTGGGGCGTGTCGCTGCTGTTTGCGTTGCCAGCAAGCGATGCGGCACAAACGATGTATTTGCGCTTGCAGACACGCAGCTCAAGCTTGATGAACCTGGAGGTCCTGCCGCTGCAGGCATTTCAGCAGCAGGAGTTTCACACCATGCTGCTGCAATTGGTGCTCATCTCGGTCATGCTCGGGCTGCTTGTCTGGGCAGCGTTTGACTACCTGGTTAACCGCCAGCGTATTGTCGGCGTATTTCTAGGTGTTCAGGTCGCACAAATTGGCTATGTTTTGGCGGTTGGCGGTTATCTACCCTTAATCGTGCCACACCCTTTGGTGGCGGATCAGCTGACATCCTTACTGGTTGCGTTGGCCGTGGCCATTACCTTGGTGTTTCACCGGTTACTGATGATGGAGTTTGATCCGAGTCGCTGGGCGTTGCGATTGTTGAACCTGATGATTGGGCTTAGCTTGTTGTCTGTGATGTCGGTTATAGCGGGTAGGTTGCAGTTTGGCTTGCCGTTAAACAGCGCGCTGGTGGTGGTGTTGATCCCCTTGTTATTGTGGCTGGCGTTTAGTGCCAAGCGCAACAGCCTGCCCGGTCTCTTTGCTTTGCGTGCGACCTATGTGGCTCTGGCTCTAGTGCTATGTTTTGTGATGGCACCGATTTTTGGGGTGTGGGTGAGTTTTGATTTATATGTTTGGGCGACCACCACCCAGGGTTTGCTCACTGGGGTGATCATGGCGGCGTTTCTGTTCACCCGCTCGATGGCCATGCAAAGGCAATCCATTGCTGACCAGTTGCAGCTTGCTCGGGTGCAAGAAAAGCTGCTGTCCGAACAGCAACGCGCGGCTGACCAACGCCAGTTTCTGGACATGCTCGCGCATGAACTTAAAACCCCGCTGGGCGTGATTCAACTGACACTGGATTCAGTTCATCTTTCAGCCACACAACAAAAACGCTTGCACCGCTCACTAGACACCATGTCGGCAGTGATTGACCGGTGTCGGCTGTCATTGCAGCTGGATGAAGGCAAGCTGACCCCAGTTCTAGAGGAAGTTGATATATCTGATGCCGTGCGGGACTTGGTGCTGACTTGCAAAGAACCCGAGCGCATCGCGTTGGATGATGCTGGGCTCACACTTACCCGTACCGATAGGCAACTGTTGCTGGTGATTTTGCATAATCTGCTGGACAATGCCGTTAAATACGCCGTGCCCGAGACGCAAATAACCATGACCACCAAAGCTTGTGAACAAGACGGCAAGCCTGGTATTTGCGTGATGGTGCGTAACGAGGTCACGAGCCAGCCGGTTCTTGAGCCTGAGACTTTGTTCGACAAGTATTTCCGTGGGCCAAATGCCATTGGGCAAACCGGCTCTGGGCTGGGGCTGCATTTAAGCCGGCGTCTAGCCGCGATTATCGGCGCTGGCTTGTGGGCCGAATTAGGTTCGAATGACATCAAACTGTGTTTATGGATACCCAACTAACCATTGCCATCGTTGAAGACCACGACGATCTTCGCGAGGCGATGGTCGAGGCACTCAAAACCCATGGTCATCGTGTCATGGCAATGCCCGATGCCGAACGGTTCACCGAGCTTGCCGCTACCGCATCGGTCGATATCGTCATCATCGATTGGAACCTGCCAGGCGAAGACGGTATTTCATTGACGCAGCGCTTGCGCCAGGCCAACGCGAAAATAGGGCTTGTGGTGGTGTCAGCGCGTGGCCTTGTTCAAGAGAAGACGAAAGGCTATCAAAGCGGTGCTGATATCTATCTCACCAAGCCCGTGGCGCTACAAGAACTGGTGGCCGCGGTGCAATCCCTTGGTTCTCGCCTCAAAACCCCCGACTCACCCGGTGTGCCAGCTTTGTTGTTTGGCAGTTTGACGCTGGTTGGCCCAACGGGCGACCGCACGCCCCTGCCCTGGCATGAGGCGGTTTTGTTGCGCGCATTGATCATCGCCCCAGAAAACCAAGTTGATTACTGGCAGCTGATTGAAGCCATGGGCAAGAACCCGGACGTCTATGCCAAGTCAGCGCTTGAGCTAGTGGTAGTTCGCTTGCGCAAGCGCATGCAAAGTGTGGGGTTTGAGCCCAATGCCATCACGGCAGTACGCAGTAAAGGCTATAGGTTGCTGGTGGCCATTCGCCTGTTGTGAGTTTGTTGAAAGCCCCGCTGCGCGGGTCACCCGTCAATGAAAAGGCGGCAAGGCCGCCGGCAGACTATCGCTTGAGCACGTCAAACCACTGGCGCTGCTTGGCCGTAATCGCCTGTGGCCGCGTGAGCACCGCATGCGACAGAGCCTGACGGATTTCCGTCTCCGGTTCTGGCAACTCGCTGGCTAACAAGCTATCGAGTACCGCGCGCGCTTTGATGAGTGTCTGGCCGTAAAGCTCGAATATCCCCATGGCGCTGACATGCTGTGACTCGTCTTCTAACCAACAGTCGTAATCGGTGACCAGGCCAACAGTTGCGTAGGCGATTTGGGCTTCACGCGCCAGGAAGACTTCTGGCACATTGGTCATGCCCACAACGTCACCGCCCATTTGTCGCAGCCAATGGCTCTCGGCCTGTGTGCCTAGGCGTGGCCCTGGCACACAAACATAAGTCGCGCCTCTTGTCACACGTTCATTGGTGCGGTCTGCTGCCGCAACGACCGCTTGCACGAGGTTCGCGCTCACCGGTTTAGCCGTGGATACGTGTGCGGCCACGCCATCGCCAAAAAAAGTTCTCAAACGGTCTGCCTTGGTCCAGTCAATGTATTGCTCGGGCATGACCATGTCGCCTGGCTTTAACTCCATGCGCAGGCTGCCCACCGCAGAAAACCCCAGCATCATGGTGGCGCCAGCCGCTTTGAGGGCAAACACATTGGCACGGTAGTTAATTTCGTGTGGCAAGAGACGATGGCCACTGCCATGGCGCGCTAAAAACAACACCTCATGCTGTCCAATTTCGCCGACAAGCACCTCGCCTGAGGCTTGTCCGAACGGCGTGTCTGCCCCGTGTCTTGCTCTGATGTTCAAGCCCGGTAAGTCATATAAACCCGTGCCACCTACGATTGCCAACATCTTCAAACCTCCTTGCCTTGTTCTGTGTTGCAGGTCACCTTTGAGCACAATCGCATATCGTTGCTCGCACTCACCTGCCACACCGCAGACGACTGATAAATCTGCGATCGATGCGGTCTTTCCAGCGCATCACCCATTTGCCGTGCCATGCCAGCCGTCCCCACGCAGCAATCGCGTTGCCATCGGCGGTGTTTAGCAAGGCCAGTGCTTTGCCGGTTTTAGTAAAGGGTGAGAACGCTTGACCTGAAACCGCAGCCTGCAGATTGTGACTTAAGGTGTCACCCATGCGAACAGCGTAAACCCCGGCCTTGGGTAGCGACGTTGGCAAGGCTGCACAGTCGCCTGCGGCGAACACATTGGCGTGCGAGACCGACTGTAAATGCTCATTGACTACGATAAAGCCGGCCGCGTCAGTTTGCAGACGGCCGCGTGTGGCTGGGTCTGTTTGCCAGGCATGTGGTTCGGCACCCGTGGCCCAGATGATGAGATCGCTGTTGTTGGCAATCGTGCTTGACCACGGTGTTTCGAGTTGTACCTTCACGCCCGCGCCGTGTAGATGCGCGGCCGTCACGATACGGGCCCAGTCACTAAAACCTGGCAACAGAGTTGAGCCACGGGTGATGATCTGAGCCTTCACGGGCTTGTCAGGTCGCAGTGTCTGTAGCCGGTGTTTGACGCACAAGAGACTTTCAATGCCAGCAGCGCCAGCCCCCACCGCTGTTAGGCGCAATGGCTGATTGTCCTGTGCCGCTTGCCACTGAGCCAGCCACGCCTCGTAGCGAGATTGCAGCGTTGATAAAGGCCGCATGGCGAGCAAGCGTTCAGCCAATACCGGATCTTGTTGCACCAGTGGGCGCAGTGTTGAGCCCACGTTCAGCGACAACCAGTCATACGATAATTGCTGATTATTCGACAAGGTCAGCGTGTTGCTATCGGGATCAAGCTTAGTGAGTTCGCCCGACACAAATCGCGCCCCGGCACCAATACACAACTCATCAAACGCCACCAGGGTCTCGTCAAACCGATACCGACCTGCCAGCCACCCGGGGATCATCCCTGAATAAGGGGCTTTTGTGTCGGGCGCCACGAGCACGAGCTCAACACCGGGCAATGGCTGCTTTCGCCAAGCATCAAGCACCAGCGCGTGTGCGTGGCCAGCACCGACAAGCACCAGCCGGTTCATGACGCCCGCCCCTGAACCCATGTCCGTGGCCAGTGGGTAGGCAGCCGGTTCAAGTCCTCAGGTTCGTCGATATCGGTCATGGGCGCATATTCGTGCCAGTGGGCATTGAGGTTGCGTAAACGCTCGCGGGTGATGGGCATGACAGCTGGCGTGCTCCAAGGCATATCCGCAAATAACGTAGACAGCGGTGGCGTAAACGTTTGGTTAATGCCAATGAGGGTGTAGCCGCCATCGCATGCGGGTATAAAGATCGCATCGTAGCGAGATATATCCTTTGCTGCCCGATCAAGCAGGCTTGCCGTGATGTCTGGGGCATCGGTGCCGATCATCATAACGGCCTCATGGTTCTGTTGAAGTCTCTCAAACGCACCTTGCATGCGAGCCCCAAGATCACCATCGCCTTGTGCCGTGACCTTGAGTTTCGTTTGCATCTCAGGTTCAAGCTCAAGTCGTTGCAACCTCGTGTCATCGCCGGCTGGCGCCATGCACAGCTCAATGTGGGCAAAGGTAGTCGTTTGGGCCACCGTGGACAGCGTGTGGACCAGTAACTGATGGGCCAGCAAAGCGGCACCCTCGGCATCAAGTGCCGGTATCAAGCGGGTTTTAACCTGGCCTGGCGCGGGCATCTTGGCCATGATCACCAGTGCCACCTTACGCTTTGGTGGTGTTTCTTGCATGGCATTCATCGTTGATACGCCTTCGCCAGCGTCTGAGCGTCTGCACCGCGCCAGTAACGCCAGCGTAGTCGCCACATCAGCCAGATGGTGGGCCAAACACCTTTCGTGTCCCAGCGTCGCCCTGAGGTGATGACCGGCCCTTTCAAGCAAACCGGTTTGTGTTGTCTGCATAGCCGATTGGACAGTTCGATGTCTTCCATCAGGGGTTGGTCGGCAAAGCCACCCAAGGACTCAAACACATCGCGCCTGACAAACATGGCTTGATCACCGGTGGCGATGCCCGTGTATCGCGAGCGCCGGTTCATCATGAACGCAATGACCGGCAGCATGAACGCTTGGCCCTGTATGCGCACATCGAATCGGCCCCAAACAGGGTTCGCATCAATCGCCTGCTGCAGTTCAATCGCTGCTGGCTGAGTCAGTTCGGTGTCGGCATGTAGAAACAGCAGATAGTCACCGGTTGCCCGAGCCGCACCGCCATTCATCTGCCGGGCCCGCCCACGCGGTGCCTCGATCACGTGATCGGCTAACCCTTTTGCCAAGACCTGGGTGTTGTCTGTGCTGCCACCGTCGGCCACGATCAGTTCAATTCCAAGTTCAAGTGATTGCGTGTGCGCGCGAATGGAACTTAGCACTTGTTCAATTGAACCGGCTTCATCCAATGTCGGCACGATGATGGACAAACGCGGTCTGGTCATGCCAATCCGTCCTGTTTGGTCTCATTGGGCTCATCGCCTGCCGTGGCTCGTTGATTGCCACGTTTGATGCGATGGAATTTTTCAAGCCATGCCAATAGTGTCTCTGGGGCGTGTTCACGCTTCCATTGACCGGCCGCATACTTGTTGGCTTCAGACCATGTCGGGTAGGTGTGAATGGTACCCAGAATTTTGTTTAAGCCCAAGCCATGACGCATGGCCAAGACGTATTCCGCCAATAAGTCACCGGCATGTTCGCCCACAATCGTGACGCCGAGGATTTTGTCTTTGCCTGGCACGGTGAGCACTTTGACAAACCCGGTGGTGCTGCCGTCAGCAATGGCTCGATCAAGTTCTTGTAGGTCAAACCGTGTGATCTCATACGGGGTGTTGGTGGCTTGGGCTTCAGTCTCTGACAGTCCGACCCGGGCCACTTCGGGGTCTGTAAACGTGGTCCATGGGATCACCGAATAGTCTGCTTTGAAACGCTTGAAATCCCCGAATAAGGCGTTAACCGCAGCGTACCAGGCCTGGTGAGCCGCAGCGTGTGTCAATTGGAAAGGACCCGCCACATCGCCGACGGCAAAAATATTGGGGTAGAGCGTTTGCAGGTAACTGTTGGTCTGAATGGTTTGCAGTGCTTGGCCTGGGCTTAGCTCGATGCCAAGTTCTTCCAAGCCATAACCAGCCACGCGTGGCTTGCGACCCACGGCCACTAATATCTCGTCAAACGGCAAGACAGTTTCTTGGCTTTGTTCTTCGTGTTGGTCTGAGTTGTGTGCGGTGCATTGCCCGGCGTCTTTTCGTCTAACGATGAGTTGCTTGATCCCGTCAGTAACGGTGACGCGCACGGCTTGGTGTCCGGTCACGATGTTCACGCCGTCGGCGATCAGCGATGTTTGCACAATCTCACTGACCTCTGGATCTTCACGGCTCATCAGGCGCGCACCCATTTCAACTTGGGTGACTTCGGTGCCCAGACGCGCAAAGCTTTGCGCAAGCTCACAGCCAATGGGGCCGCCACCGAGCACCACCAAACGCTTGGGTTGCTGCGTCAAGCCCCAGACCGTGTCACTGGTCAAGTAGTCGACTTCACCTAACCCTGGAATGTCAGGCACGAATGGCGAAGCGCCGGCGGCAATCACGATGTTGCGCGTTGATAGCGTTTGTTGGCTGCCATCAGCCAAGGTCACTTGCACATGCCAAGGCGAGGTGATGACAGCGTGGCCCTCAAGCACCTCAACCCCAAGTGAGGTGTAGCGCTCGACCGAGTCATGTGGCTCGATGTCTTTGATGACCTCGTGCACACGCTGCATCACCGAGGGGAAGTCGGCTTGGCCGCTGACCTTCTGAAAGCCGTATCGACTGGCCTCTTGGAGTTGCTTGGCCAGTTTGGCCGACCGAATCAAGGCTTTGCTAGGCACACACCCATAGTTTAGGCAATCACCGCCCATTTTGTGGGCTTCGATGAGCGTGACCTTGGCTTTGACGGCTGCGGCAATGTAAGCGGTGACCAGGCCGCCGGCGCCACCACCAATGACGACAAGGTTACGGTCAAACGATTTCGGTTTGGGCCACTTCGCGTAAACCTTTTTGCGTTTAAGCCAACTGACCACCCACTTGGCCATGAGGGGAAACAATCCCAGCAAGACCAGGCTGGCAAGCAGTTCGGGTGACAGCACATCACCGACTCGGTTAATGGCGGCCAGTTGGGTGCCGGCCAGCACAAACACCGCTGTGCCAGGCAGCATACCCACTAAGCTGGTAATGAAATAGCGCCATGCGGTCATGGGCGTCAGTCCCATGACCAGATTGATGAGCCAGAAGGGAAACACCGGTACCAATCGCAATGTCAGTAGATAGAACACGCCGTCACGCCGCACGCCTTCGTTGATGGGGGCCAGCGTTCTGGCAAATCGCGTCTGTACGATGTCATGCAACAGGTAGCGCGCCACCAAGAATGCCAGCAGCGCACCGAGGCTTGAGGCCAAAGACACCACGGCAAGGCCGATCCAGAACCCAAAGATAGCGCCACCGGCTAAAGTCAGAATGACCGCACCCGGAAACGAGGCAGCCGTGGCCAGCACGTACACACTGAAGTAGACGACTAGTGTCAACACCGGTCGTTGATCAAACAAGCCTAGTAACTGATCACGGCTGTCTTTTAGTCGCTCAAGCGTGAGCCAATCGCCGAGCTCATAGGTCTGGTAAGCCCAGACCATGACGACAAGGCCTGCGAGCAGCCACAGCCAGCGCAGCCATGTCTTGTTTGGCTTCATATTTGGCCTTAGTTCGGGTGAAACTCGATCACGGTCTCGGTGGCAGTGGCGCTCGTGTCTTCGAGAGCCCCACCACAGCTGCTGCCCTGACCAGCGGTGCAGCCATAGCAGTGTTCACCGACCCGAATGGGTGTGTTGTAGTCATCGCGCTCAAGCAATTGTCGTAGGTGTGGTCGTTCATCGCTCGAACCTTGGGCCGGCAACTGCAGCATCTGGTTGAAGTCACAGTCGTAAAGATAGCCCTGGTAGTCCACGCTCAAAAGCGAGCGGCACATCACGGTCTCAAGGTTCTCGGCACGATAGGCGTCTTTGAGCAGTTGCATATAGTCTTCGAACTGACCATTGCTTAATAAAACCGCGCCAAACCGTTGAATCGGCATGTTGGTGATCGTAAAGAGCTGTGTGAACTCGATACCAAAATGTGATTTCAACTCGCGCTTGTAGTCGGCCTCGAGCGCGGCTTGTGGCGGCGGCAGACTTGGCCCCAGCGGGTTGTACACCAGATTGAGCTCCAACCCGGAGCCGGCCATGCCGTAGCCTAGGCGATTTAAGGCTTGCAAGCCGCTAATGCTGCGATCAAACACCCCCTGGCCGCGTTGTTTGTCAACGTTGGCTGGCGAATAACAGGGCATGGAGGCAGTAATCTGCACTTGGTTTGCGGCTAGAAACTCGGCCAAGTCTTCATAGCCAGGCTCCGACAAAATCGTCAGGTTGCAGCGGTCCATGACCGTCACCCCGCGGGCCCGGGCACCGGCAACCAGGTCACGGAAATGCGGGTTCATTTCTGGGGCACCACCGGTTAAGTCCAGCAGCGACACCCGGTGTTTGTCTAGCACCTGCAGCACCAAATCAACGGTCTCGCCATCCATGAGTTCGGTGCGGTTCGGCCCTGCGTTGACGTGGCAGTGCTGACAGGACTGATTACACAGGTAACCCAGATTGACCTGCAGGGTTTGCAGGCTCGTGCGGGTGATCGTGGGGAAATCAGTTTCAAGCAGCAAGGGCAGGGTGGATTTCATGGGCATCCTTTCAGGTCTGTGTCTCTGTATTCGCTCATGGTACGGCAATGGTTACAAGAACGAGTTACAGCCCCTCACGATAAATCAATAGACCTGCCCGATAAAGAAATGTTTAACGACAGTCAGCTGATGCCGATACAAACCGTACATCGGCAAATTCGGCGACGACGGCCTCGCCCGTGTTGTCGGTATCAGAAGCCAGCGCAATCTGCGTGACGCGGGCTGAGGGCGTGAAGCCTTGAGCGATGTCTTGGGCGATGTTTCGCCATTGTGGGACCCACTGATCTGCCTTGGCACCACCGGACTGCGCCACCACCATGGTGACCCGATCGGTGTAAGCGTTGGGCATGCTCGTGCCCACGGGTTGGCGATTGTCCCAAACATAGTTAATGGCGCCATCGGGTACTTGCTCGCCCCAGATGGATCGGGCGAGCCCGAGTTGCAGCCGCAAGCCCAGGCTTTGCTCAGTCTCAGGAATCGACAGGCTGACGTAGAGTCTAGCGGCATAGTCATCGCCAAACCGCTCGCTCATGTCGGCTCGATCCAACACGCGACTGACCCTCCAGCGCCAGCACAGCACCGGTGTCTGGGCCAAATCGACATCAACCTTTGTGGCCATCATGGACATGCTGGCGTCTGACTCAATGCGCAGCACTGACTTCCCATCAACCGTCTCAAACGCAAAGGTGTTGGGGGTGATGTCTTCGCCTAGCCTGACTTCTTGCCACTGATCAGGTGTGAGGGGCAACTCAAGCGCCTGAACATGGCTCGCCACGGCAGAACACCACGCCAAGACGCCAAAGGCGCGTAATTTTCTAGCGGTCGTTTGTGGCTTCATGAACAAAGCATCCTTGTCACAATCCATGGTCACTTATTCGGCTCATGCGAGAATTTGGTTACAGTCGGGGCGCGCCATCGTACGTTCAAGCCAAATCTACGAAAAGCAAGTCCAGTAATCCACTGAATGCGCCTGACTGTAACCAATGATCATCGATTGACGAATATAGCTATGCAATCCTCAGAACAGGCGCAAGCGTTTGAAGACGAGCTAAAGACCTTGTGGCTTGGCGCCATGGGTGGCGACCACGCGGCCTACGAGCAAGCCCTAGGGTTGATCGCTGGCCGACTGCGTGGCTACTTTGCCCGTCGTTTGCAGGCCATGCCCGCTGAGATTGAAGACCTGGTTCAGGAGACGCTGATGGCTGTGCATTTGAAACGTGCGACGTTTGACCCCGCTTACCCGGTCAGCGCCTGGGTGCTGTCCATTGGAAAGTACAAGTTGGTGGACTTTTGGCGGCGCCATGAGCGCACGGGGCAGTGGCACCTAGATATTGAGGCTCTTGATCAAAGCGATCCGCAGGCGCTAATTGAAGACGCCCCGCAAGAGGGAACGGCACATGATTTGGCCAAGCTCTTGCAAACCTTGCCCGATGCGCAACGTACCTCGATTGAGCTGACCAAGCTTCACGGCATGACCGCCGTTGAAGCAGCAAAACAAACCGGCATGTCCGTATCAGCCATTAAGGTCAACGTACATCGCGGCATCAAACGATTGTCTGACCTCATCAAATCCGGCTCTTCATCATGAAAACCTCAGAACTCATCGGGTGGCTCGCCACCAACCCTGAACCGGTTGACCCGCTTGCGGTGGTCAAATCACTGGCATGGCCGCTGGGCTTGGGCTTGTTGGTCAGTGCGTTGATAAGCGTCGTCGCCATTGGCCTGTTGCCGGCCAGTCAATTTGCCCTGCCAGCGGTCTGGGTCAAGTTTGTCTACGGTTTGGCACTGGCCTTGTCACTGGTGGTGTTGCTTAGCCGGCTTTATCGGCCCGGGGCGCCCACACACACCGCCATCAAATGGCCGCTTGTGACCTTGCTGGCCATGACGTTGATTGGCTTTGCTTATTTGATGCTGGTGCCTGAGTCACAGCGAGCCAGTGTGATTTTTGGGGGTACGTGGCTGGCGTGTCCGTGGTTTGTGTTGGGGCTTGCGATGCCTGCGCTTGCCGCTTTGTTGTGGGCGGGCAGGCAAATGGCGCCCACCGACCTTAAAACCACGGGTTTTGCCGCAGGGCTGTTAGCCGGGGCCATTGGGGCGCTGGGTTATTCGTTTGCCTGCCCCGAGACATCTTTGACGTTTGTGGCGATTTGGTACACCGCAGGCATCGTGCTGGCAGGACTGGTGGGGCGGGTTTTAGGGCCGGTGGTGTTGCGCTGGTAATGGTGTTCATCGTGACAGTCGGCACTTAGCCGATGAGCCATGTGATTGTCGTGCGCCGACAGTTAATGAAATAGCGCTTTCACAGCCTTAAAGTTGGTGGCTGTCATGCCATCGCTGAATTCGATCGGTTCGCCCGCATAGATGACCAACCGTTGGGCAAGCGGATGCACTTTGTCGTGAAACGACTCAAGTGCTCGTTTAAAGCTTGATGTCCAGGTGCTGGCCGACTTGATTTCAATGCCGCACAGCTCGTGTCCTCGTTTGTGTAGTAAGTCAATTTCATGTCCTTGATTGTCTCGGTAGAAATACAGGTTGGGTGTCAGCCCCATGTTGTAGCGAGCTTTTAATGCTTCGAGGATAGCGAGGTTTTCAAATAGGTTGCCCACCAGTGGGTCACGCGTGACTTGGTCGGCACGCTCAATGCCGAGCAAGTAGCATGCCAAGCCCGTGTCGGTGAAGTAGATTTTGGGTGTTTTGATGACACGCTTGCCGAAGTTCTCAAAATAAGGTGGCAGCCGAAACAATACATACGATGCTTCCAGAATCGAGAGCCAGGCCTTGATTGTCATCGCATCGACCCCGGTGTCATTGGCCAAAGAATGGTAGTTAATGACCTGACCAACCCGGCCTGCGAGCAGTTTCATGAACTTTTCGAATAACACAACATCTTTGAGTTTGATGAGCTGTCGAACGTCGCGTTCAACGTAGTTCTGAAAGTAGGATGCATACGCGACGTGCGGGCGCTGCTGCTGATCGTAGACCCGGGGCAAAAAGCCCCTGAAGATGTACTCGCTAGCGCTATCGTACGCAATGTCAGCGTGGGTTAACTCTGCAATTGATAGAGGCAACAAATGCAAAATACCGGTGCGGCCGGCTAGTGATTGACTAATGGATTCCCTAAGCTGTAATTGGTGAGATCCCGTGAGTACAAACTGGCCGTTGCTTTTGTTTTCATCAACAAGGCCTTGCAGGTAGCTCAATAGGTGGGGGGCTCGCTGTATTTCATCGAAGATGGTGTGCGTCGGGTACTGTTTGAGAAATGCCCTCGGATCGTCGACTGCCAGCTCTCGGGTGTCGGGGTTTTCTAGGCTGACATAGGCGTAATGTGGCAAAGCTGCGCGTGCGAGTGTGGCCTTGCCCGCTTGGCGCGGGCCTAGCACGGTCACGATGGGGTACTCGTTGAGCTGCGTTTCGAGCTCTGTTTGGATTGAACGGGGAATCATGGTGGTGATCGAATGCCATACAAATCCAGAGTTCAACTCTGGATTTGTATGGCAAATTGCCGACCTATTGCTTTGGTGTCATTCGGTCATTCGGTCATTCGGTGGCAACCCACGCCAATTCAAGGGTACAAGCCGCGCATGTCCCGGGCATGCAGAATGCGTTTGCATGCCACGATAAAGGTCGCAGTCCTCAAGCTCACGTTATGCTCAGCTGATACTTGCCAGATCGAATCGAGCGCACCTTTCATGATGTCGACCAGGCGCTTATTGATCTCCTCCTCGGTCCAGAAAAAACTCGAGAAGTCCTGCACCCACTCGAAATAGCTCACCGTCACGCCACCAGCATTGGCGATCACGTCAGGCACGACCAGCACACCGCAATCGTTCAGAATGTCATCGGCCTCAGGTGTGGTTGGGCCATTAGCGCCTTCGATCACCATCTTGGCTTTGATATCGTGAGCGTTGTCCTTGGTGATCTGGCCTTCGAGTGCAGCCGGTATCAGAATGTCGCAAGGCGTGCCCCAGAACGCATCGTTGGCTATCACCTCGGCCCCTTCGAACCCAGCCACAGATCCATGCGCCTGCACGTGTTCTAGTAGCGCAGCAACGTCGATGCCCGACTCTCGGTATAGGCTGCCACCATGGTCTTGCACAGCGACCACGCGCGCGCCGGCATCGCTAAATAGTTTGGCAGCCACACCGCCGACGTTGCCCATGCCCTGAACGGCAACTGTTGCCCCCTCAATGGGCAGTCCAATGCGTTGCGCCGCTTGTACGCCGACGGTAAACACACCGCGCCCGGTGGCTTCACGCCGCCCGAGCGACCCACCCAAGTCAACCGGTTTGCCTGTGACCACGCCAGTGCTGGTGGTGCCCTGGTTCATGGAGTAGGTGTCCATCATCCAGGCCATGACGCGTTCGTTGGTGTTCATGTCAGGTGCAGGGATGTCTTTGCTTGGCCCGATGATGATGCCGATTTCGCTGGTATAGCGACGAGTGACTCTCTCGAGTTCGGGCATTGACAGGTCTCTGGGGTTGACTCGAATACCCCCTTTGGCACCACCGTAAGGCACATTGACCGCCGCGTTCTTGATTGACATCCAGGCAGACAACGCCATCACTTCGGACAGACTGACATCCTGATGAAACCGCACGCCGCCTTTTCCTGGCCCGCGGCTGGTGTTGTGTTGTACCCGGTAGCCCTCAAAGTGCGCGGTGCTGCCATCGTCTAGCAAAATAGGCACGTCTACGATCAGGATACGTTTGGGGCGTTTGAGCGTTTCAACCCAGCGCGACAGGCTGCCCAGATAGGGCGTGACCCGATCGACTTGCTGTAAAAACGTGCCCCATGGACCAAGGTCGTTGGGGTTCAGATAAGAGGGCAGTGGGTGAGACTGATGGGTCGCTGGCGTTGGGGAGGATTGTTCTGTCATGGTTTGGCTCGCTTGCGTGGTGAGTCTTAGTGCATAGCTTAAGACGAGTATCAGGGCTGTGCCAAGGCAAATGTGGCAACCCGGTCAGCCTGCATGATTTCCTGTTGTATCGGTCGCATAACTGTTTTGTGGTTTGCGAGGGTAAAGGTCAATGCAGCCATGCGTGTGCGCCGGGTGGCAACGGGCGCTTTGTCTGCCATTGACACGTGATTGAGATAGAGAATCTTGGTCTGAAAGGATCTGCAAAGAATGTTCAAGCTGACTGCGTTACCATTCAAGCTCTAGATCCCCTAACCGAAGGAGAATGCAAACATGGACACCATTTACGCTGACGGCGTGGCCAATGTGACTTTGATCGACAGTGTTGTACGACTTGACCTGGTTCGATTGACTCAGGTTGACCGCCAGAACGACAAGGCGCAGGTTCAGCCTGTTGCGACGGTTGCCGTATCGCTTCCTGGCCTGCTTCGTTTGCACGACCAGGTTGGCAAAGTGGTGGACGAATTGGTCAATCAAGGGGTTTTGACGCGCAAGGAACCTGAAGCCCTGCCAACGGACGAAGCCGGTTCTTTAAAAACAGACAGCAAGGGTTAGTGTTCGTTAAAAAGCAGGTCTGGCCGAGGTGCGCTGGTTGGGCCGCGAGGGCGCGGGTTGGTCGCTTGCCTGGCTTGCACGCATCGGCTCTGCGCTCTCGTGAGAATGAACGCCTCCAGGCCGCCTCTGCCTTCTAACGGGTTTGTTTGTCATGGCCTGCCTTTTTAATATCCCCTTGCAACGTCACTCAGGTCTGCGACAATGAGAGGCCAACTTTGTTAATTTGCCATGGACCTGCCACATGACCACAACCCAGCCCGACGCGGCCACCCAAGCGCTGCACGAAGATTTGTTTGAAACACAGATCAGCTTGCAGACACGCTTGCTCGACTACATCGAGCAAGCCGACGAGTTTCACGTGCTTGATGAGGCGTGGGAGGAGTTCACCAATTACGGGCAGCGAGAAATGGATCCAGAGGATCCCGAGCCCGTGTTGCATTTCTTTCCGTGGGCGCTGTTTTACTGGCGCAGGGATGTCCCGCAAGATGCACTTGATGCCGCATGTGATGAGCTTGCTGGCCCGAGCAAGGCTGGCGACCGGCTTGAAGAGCTTGATGACGAAACCATCGAGCAGGTGTTATCTGAAAAACTCGGTGAAGACGGTGCTTTGCAAGACCTTGCCGAGGATGACGAGACGGATTACGTTTCGTTGCCACCCATTGCGACCATGTTCATGAACTCAGTCGATGGCGCCGATGGACCCGACAGCAAAGCGGTTGAACAGACATTAACCACAAAAGAACGGGCCTTTATCGAGGCGGCTGCCCACGCGCCTTTCAGTTTCTTTAAGGTCACTGCAGTGGGGCCTGGCGCTTTCGTCACCTTAGAAGACCTGATTGTGCCTGATCAGTGCCAGGTCTATGCCCCGGCGCTTGTTGACATGTCTGAGGAGAGTGACATCATTTATGCGCAGGTGGTGAGCCTTGATGGTGCCCATCTGCTTTGTGCCGTTGCGCCTGCCGTATTGCCTGATGTGGTCGAGGAGCCTCTTGAGGAGGCACGTGATCGCATTCAAGCGCTGGTGCCCGAGCTTGGCGAAGACTGGCGCTATGACCTGGAATTTGAATTGCGTATGCTTTACCAGCAGATGGTTGAAAGTCTGAGCGCTGATGTTGACGATGACGATAGCGACAGCGAGCAGATGGAACCGAGTTCGCCGACCCGGCACTAGTTCTAAGCGGCGCGACTGATTTTATAGACCCGGGCTGGGGGCATGTTCATGGCCACCCAGCCGATTTTTTGTGCGCGCAAGCCAAGCTCATTCATGACTTCAGGTGGCACGGGACACCTGAGTCCGTAGGTGAATTGATAGAGCGCACCATCGGCATCGAGATGGTTAAAGCAGTTTTTAAGGATGTCACGCACCACGTGCCGCTTCATCGATAAAAGCCCCAGGCCACTGACCCCCGCTTTGAAAGGTTGATCAAATCCGAAGTCATCAAGGTTGGCCGCAGCGGCATCAGCATTGAGGATGCGCACGCGAGGGAAGCGTTTTTCTAGCAAAGCAAAAAAGCGCGGGTTCAATTCCACAAGAGCCAAGTTCTCTGGTGCGACACCGTGCCCGAGCAGCGCCTTGGGAAATACGCCTGTGCCTGGGCCGAGCACGAGGACCGGGCCCTCATTGCCCCGGATTTCGCTCGTGACCATCTCGGCCAAGCGCTGACTCGAGGGCGTGATTGAGGCGACATTCAGCGGCCGCCGGGCCCACTCGCCCAGAAACGCACGCATGTCATCTTGGGAACCATTGGCGCGCACCCGTTTGGCCATCGAGGGTTTTGCGGGGCGCTTGTTTCTGAGCGAGGGAATACGGTAAGGCAGCATAAGGGCACAGTCGTAAATGAGCGGATGAAGTGGTCGACGGATTTAGGTAAACCCTAGCATTGTGGCATGACAAGCGTCTAGCAACAGTAAGGGTAGGGTTAATTTATCCACCACATGGCATAGCACCCCACCGCAATCCCATGCGTGGTTGGTGTTCTCTGAACCTACCGCTTAATGTATGCGTTCTAATCAAGTGTATGTTTGACCTAAAGCGAGCAAAAAGGAATCAAAATGACTTCCCACATCCAAACGAGACTGATATCTTCTATCTCTAGGTTGTCAGGCGCAGCAGTCATGGCAGTCATGCTGATGGCTGGTGGTGCCGCTGTTGCGGCATCTGATGTTCATATCAAGGTCTATCAGGATCCCAATTGTGGCTGTTGTGGTGCCTGGGTTGAGTATATGCAGGACGAGGGTTTTAGCGTCGAGTCTATTAAAACGCCCAACGTCACGAGTTTTAAGCAGCAGTTCGGTGTTCCCCCCAAACTGGCCTCTTGCCACACGGCCGTGGTTCAAGAGACAGGCCAGGTCATTGAAGGCCATGTGCCAGCGCGTGCGGTACGCAAGATGCTCACCGACCCCTCTGTCAAAGGCGTATCTGCCCCAGGGATGCCTTTGAACTCGCCCGGCATGGGCGAGATGGATGGCAATCTGGTGACAGTTGACTTTCAGGGGCGGGCGTTTTCTCGTGACTGAAATCCCGGTTGACTTGGCTTTACAAGGCGGTGGGGCTCATGGCGCCTTCACCTGGGGGGTGCTTGATCGCCTGTTGCAAGAGCCCCGTCTGCGCATTGATGGCATTTCAGGCACCTCGGCTGGCGCCATGAATGCCGCGGTGCTCGCTAGCGGGTTTGCGCAAGGCGGCACGGCAGGTGCACGCCAAGCATTGCATGACTTCTGGCAACGGGTCTCAGATGCGGCCCTTTTGAGCCCGCTTAAGCGCACACCACTTGATATCTTGCTCGGGCGATTAAGTCTCAGGGATTCGCCTGCCTTCATGGCCATGGAGTTCACCACGCGGCTGTTTTCTCCTTATGATCTGAATCCCATGGGCTGGCACCCATTGCGTTCGGTGCTTGAGGAATCGATCGACTTCGAGCAGTTACGAACCTCACCTGTGAAAGTCTTCATCACCGCCACGTGTGTGAACACAGGCCGGCCCCGTATCTTTCACAATGATGAGGCCACAGCTGACGCTTTATTGGCTTCAGCTTGCCTGCCACAACTGTTTCAGGCAGTGGAAATTGATGGCAAGGCCTATTGGGATGGTGGGTATTCGGGCAATCCCACCATTTCGCCGCTGGTGCGCGAGTGCAGCGCGCACGACACCATTCTGGTGCAGATCAATCCGGTCGAGCGCCCCGAAACGCCAAAGACGGCTAGCGACATTGCCAGCCGGGTCAATGAGATCTCCTTTAATGCGCCTTTGCTCAAAGAGCTGCGCATGATTGCCGTGCTGCAGCAAGTTGCAGACCTCGGGCAATGCGAGGGGCAGTTGTGGGCTCGCATGCGCATGCATCGCATCGAATCAGACTATATGAACCAGCTCGGTTACGCCTCCAAGCTCAATGCCGAGTGGTCGGCCTTGACGGCTTTGCGTGACGAGGGGGTCAAGGCGGCTGAAGCGTTTTTAGACGAGCATGGCAAACACCTGGGCAGGCGCGCATCGCTGGATTTGAGTCAGTTGTTAGAAGGGATGTAATTCGGTACCTTCACGGCTTGTTTGGGTTTGAAGCGCGGGTTTGAAGCGCGTTAGCTGCTACTGTTACGCGTATCATCACGGACAATGTTGTTGTTCCTAGTATTCATGCCCCTTGTGTTCGCGACAACAAGAGGCAAGAATGGCGTTGAGTCAAACGAGTCAGCGCCTCAGATATCTTGCGAGTCATCGAACCATGCCAAATCCTCAGCCTAGTCACGGACGTAAAGTACAGCGCAATGAACCCTGCCCCTGTGGCAGCGGCAAGAAGTACAAGCAGTGTTGTTTGGCCCTAGCCCATGCGCCAGATCCTGATGTCTTAAAACACAAGCTATACGAGGCGTATGGGCTTTTATTTGGTCGCGTTAGCGAATTTGTTCACGACGAATTGACGCCAGACTTCATGGTCTTGGCTTGGTCGGAGTTTCACCAAGGCGACCCTCCCGAGATGGATCCCGATTCCTCAGAGGTGATCGAGTTTTTTTTGCCGTGGATGCTGTTTTACTGGCGCCCGGAATTGCCGTTTGGGTCGCTTGGGCTTGGCGATGCGGACCGGGACGAAGCATCTGAGGTGAGTTCGACTGACGAGTCCACGCTGAAACTCGCGCCAATGGCCGACATGTTTTTGGACGCGATAGATGGGCGCGGTGATCACAGCCGCAAGTATGTCAACTATAAACTGACGCCTACAGAGCGATCGCTGATTAAAGAATTGGGTCAGTCGCCTTATAGCTTTTTTCAGGTCAAAGAGATCACGGACAATAAGCACGTCAAGGTCACGGACCTGATTGTCGAGCGTCACGAGACAGTATTTATGCCGGAGTTTGCCGAAGAACTCTCTGAGGGTTGCATTATCTATGGGCAAGTCATTTGCGTCGATGACATTGCGATTTTGCCCTCAGTTGCACCGATGATCTTTTTTGAGAATATCGCCCCCGCACTTGGCCGCTTGCAACAACAAGTTACAGAGCTGGTGCCTGAGCTCGGGGAGAACTGGCGTCGCGAGATGGACCATGAAATCCGTGGCCTGTATCGCGAGCTTATCGAGCAGCCTTTTGAGGACGTCAGTTTTGACGAAGCCGCGTTTGATCACGACGGTGAAGGGTTGCCTCAGTTCGCAGGTTCAAGTGACTTGCCCGACCCTTCAGCGCCTGCGCTGACGATGATCACCTATGCCTTGTCTGGTCGTCTTGAAGATCATGTGGAAGCTCTTGCCCATCTGTCGGGCAACACCGCCGAAGAATTGTTGTGTTGTTCTGAATTTAAGGCTGACGATGACGGCGCTGAGCACGAGACCGTGAGTTTTGAGTGGACAGATGATGACTTGTCTGACGATTGGACTCATTTTGGTGAAATCGTGATCACCGCGCATCAGCTAAGGGCGAACCTTATTGGCCAGGAGTCGCCGGAGCGCTTTGAGCAAGAGCTTGAGCAGCATTTCCGTGGCAAAGCCCAGCTCATCGATCGCAAAGTGCTTACAGTGGGCGATTTAATGGGTCAGCTCATCGAGCAGCGTGTCAATGACCGTATCAATCGCCGCAAGTAGCACAAGGTTAGTTTGCGTCACGATCATGGCCTCAAGATCTTCTATGCAGACGTTTCAGTCAAGCAGATTGCGCCAGCTCATGCCCCCGTCGGGGCTTGTGTTCACGATGGTTAAGCTGCCATTGTTGCGTTTGCTTGTAAGGTCTTCGGTTTTGATCCAGGCGGGCCCTTGGTCAAGCACTAAAAAACGCCCATGACCAATGTCACTGATGCGACCGCTGTGGCCGGTGTCAGCGTCATAGAAGAGGCTGACACCGGTGAGCGGCGTTGGGTGCACATACGATGGAACCAAGCTAAAGCGCTGGTTGCCCGTGTCGGCTTGAGCCAAGGTGTCACTAAAATAGAGATCAGCAATCGCTTGTGTCGATGAGGGGACTGATGACAGCGCATCACCGGGTGGATCTATTGCTGTCAGGGTCCACGACTGCGCCATGACAGTTGCGGGTATTGCAAACAGTGAGGCGGTCAGATGTATCAATCGCTTCCACATGGCAGACTCCTTGTGCCTTGATGTCATAGTGACGTGGTTTGTATTGTCACGATAAGACAGTTGCTATCTCATGAGGTGAGACGCTAAATGTTCTGATTTGTCTTGATCAGCTTGTATAGCTCGTTGACGAGAATCAGGGAGAACGCCAGAGCCAGCATCGTGCCCCACTGTGCCAGCGAGATGGGTTGCAGGCCTAGCACCTCGTTAAGGCCCGGCGTGTAAATAGCACCAATGTGCAGGACTTGTGCGGCAATCACGCTAAAGAGCAAGAGCTTGTTTCGCAGTGGATTCATGGCAAACACCGAACGGGTCTCGGAGCGGCTATTAAAGGCGTGTAGGTTTTCAAACATCACCATAAGTAAGAGCACCATGTTGCGCGCATCGTCGATCGTCCAGCCTGCATGCAGCAAGCTGTAATAGGCGCTAAAGCCCACCACGCCCATGGTGGTTGACGACAGTAGCACGCGTTGCAGCATGATCCGGTCAAACACGCCTTGGCCCGGGGGGCGTGGTGGTTGCTTTAACTCATTGCCCTCAGCTGGCTCAAAGGCGAGTGCAAGGTCCTGAATGCCATTGGTCACCAAATTCAGCCAAAGCAGCTGAACAGCCAGAAGCGGCAAGGGTAGACCAGCCAATAAAGCTAACGCAAACAGAATGACCTCAGCGCCGCCGGTCGACATCAGTAAAAAGATCACCTTCCTGACATTGGCGTAGGCCACTCGGCCTTGTGCGATGCCAGCCACAATTGATGAGAAGTTGTCATCGGTGAGCACAATGTCTGAGGTCTCTTTGGCTACATCCGTGCCACGTACCCCCATGGCCACCCCAACGTGTGATGCACGCAACGCCGGCGCATCATTGGCACCGTCACCCGTGACCGCCACAAAATGCCCCTGGCGCTGCAGTGACTCGACGATTTGCAGTTTCTGTTCAGGCTCAACCCGTGCAAACACGCGGGCACGCGCACAAAGGGCGTCTCGCGCGGTTGGGCCCTCACGGTCTGCCTCGCTTAACTGTGCGCCTGTGACAACATGTGCGGGATCATCGGTCAGGCCCACTTCTTTGGCGATGGCCAAGGCTGTGTGCGGATGGTCACCCGTGACCATGGCAACGGTGATGCCAGCGGCTCGGCATTGTTTAACCGCACTTGCAGCCTGTGCCCGAGGCGGGTCGCTCATGGCCACCAAGCCCACTAGGCAAAGACCGTGCAACTGACTGGCACTCATAGACAGTTCACCGGCAGCCGTGGTGCTACCTTGCTTGTCTTGGGACCATGGGCCACTGGCGGCAGCGAGCACCCGATAGCCTTGTCGTGCAAGATCTTCGGCCTGCCGCAAAAGCGCCTGCGTCTGAATCGGCACTTCACCATCCATGGACTGCATGGTGCTACACATGGTCAGCAAACGCTCGAGTGAGCCTTTGACGTGGACTGAGGCGCCCTTGGGGTCACGGTTAAGGCTGGCGGCAAACTGTCGTTGCGATTCATAAGGGATAGTGGCCAAGGCCGGGTGATCGGCCAAGCACTGTGCGCGGCTGATGCCAGTTTTGTGGGCGAGCACCAGCAATGCCACATCGACGCTGTCGCCATGTCCAACCCATTGATCAGCCTCTGACACCAAAAAAGCTTCGTTAGCAAGGGTCATGGTCGTGACCAGGCGATTAATCACGCGCTGGGCATTTGAGAGGTCGACATCGTCGGGCACGGCCACCTCGCCATCGACCTCAAGTCCTTCGCCACTGACAGTCCAAGCCGTTTGCCCAGGAAATTGGACTTGTCTGACGGTGAGTTGGTTTACCGTGAGTGTGCCCGTCTTATCCGAGGCAATGTAGGTACAAGAGCCCAATGCCTCAACGGCCACCAGGCGTCTGACAATAGCGCCGCGCTTGGCCATGCGTTCCATGCCCACGGCCAGTGCGACGGTTAGTGCCACTGGCAGCCCTTCAGGAATCGCCGAGACGGCTAAGGCGACAGCCAACAGCAGCATGGTCGTCAAGTCAGCGCCTTGTGCCACTGACACCGACACCAGCAACAGTGCGGCCACACCCGTGGCCCAAGTGATGCGCTGCGTGAACCGTTCCATACGCACAATCAGCGGTGCTTTGGTGGTTTGCCGTTGCAGCACCGAGGTGGCGATTTGCCCAAGCTCGGTATTTAGCCCAGTGGCTGTCACGATACCTGTGCCGCGCCCGGTGTTCACGAGCGATCCGGCATAAAGCATGTTGTCGCGGTCGGCTAGGGGCGTATCAGCAGCGAGATCCAATTTGGCATTTTTAGTGGCGGCGGCCGATTCCCCGGTAAGCACCGATTCATCAACGCTTAAATCGTGGGCGCGCAGCAAGCGCATGTCAGCAGGCACCTTGGCGCCTGACTCCACAAGCACCACGTCGCCTGGCACCAAGGTTCGCGCGTTCACATTGACAACCTGTCCGTGACGACGTGCTTGCGCGTGGCTTGCCGTGAGGCTTTTTAGGGCTTGTGCCGAGCGCTCGGCCCGCCATTCCTGAGCCAGGCCAATGCCGGCATTGATTAGCAGCACCACGAATATAAAGGCCGCATCGCTGTAGGCGGCAATGGCCAGTGACACCACCCCGGCGGCAAGCAGCACGTAAATCAGCGGGCTTTTAAATTGTCGGGCAAACAAAACCGACAGGCTTGGTGCTTTAGCCTCGGGCAATTGGTTGGGTCCGTGACTCGCTAGCCTGTCACGGGCCTGCTCGTCAGTGAGCCCTTGCTCTGATGTTTCAAGCGCCGACAAAATCTCGTGACTAGCCTTGGCGTGTGCTGCCAGCGGCTTGGCCAAGGTCGGTTTTTGCTTTGATTCATCGGTCATGGGTGTGGCTTCGCGTCAGACAGCAAACGTGGCCTGCAAATCAAGGGCGGTATGACAAGCCGCGCAACGACGCCCCGCTTGCTAGCCGGTGAGGTCGCGCTCGGTGTCACCATGATCACACCATGACTGTAACGCAGATGCCTGATATCACTCGAATCTGACATCCCCGTTGCGTTGCGTTGTTGTTCTAGAATGGATCAAAGGTAGCGAAACCAAGGAAGATTGCATGAAACTGCCCGACTACTATGCCACGCTCGGTGTAGACAAGAAGGCAAGCGCCGAAGACATCAAGAAGGCCTATCGTCGCTTGGCCAGAAAGTATCACCCCGACGTCAGTAAAGAAGCGGATGCCGCAGCCCGCATGACTGAGCTCAATGAGGCCAATGCCGTGTTGTCGGATCCGGCCAAGCGCCAGGTGTACGACCAGATAGGTCATGAAGCTTGGGCTCAAGGGGCGCGCAGTGTCGATGATGTACGGCCACCCCCTTCGGGCGGGCCTCGCCATCACTACTCGGGTCAAGCGGGGGACGCCGGTCGTGGTTTCGATGGTGATTTCAGTGGCGGGTTCGGCGGGCAGGGCAGTGAGTTTTTTGATGAGATCTTTGGTCGCACAGCCCGTGAGCGAGCGCGTCATGACTCATTTCGCGGCGGCCAAGGACCAGCGCAATGGGACGGTCAAGACCAGCATGCCGACATCACGCTGACACTTGAGCAAGCCTACGTGGGCACAAAGACAAGTCTGCATCTCTCAGGCTACGACGTTGACACTCAGGGGCAGGTATCAACCAAGACCCGAACGCTAGATGTCACGATTCCGGCCGGTGTTGCCGAGGGACAATTGATCCGCTTGGCTGGCCAGGGCGGCCCCGGGTTTGGCGGCGGCAAGGCAGGTGACTTGTTCATGCGGGTACACATTGAGCCACCTGAAGGGTATGTGATCAGTGGCCGTGATGTGACCATGCCGGTCTATGTCACCCCGTGGGAGGCGGCGCTTGGCGCCGAAGTGGTGGCCAAGACACCGGCTGGGTCACTGGCCGTGAATGTGCCGGCTGGCTCGGTGGCGGGCAGGCGTCTGCGCTTAAAGGGCAAAGGCATCCCGGCTGGCAAGTCCACAACAGCGGGTGATTTGCTGCTTGAGATCAAGATTGCGGTGCCCGGCGCAGTGACTGATGAACAGAAAAAAGCGTGGCAAGCATTGGCCGATGCTTATCCGGGGTTTGAGCCCCGGCAACGTTAAGGAGGTCAGGCTATGAGTCAATATCAAAGGCCCCAAGGTCAAGCAAGTACAGACAGTATGGTTGAGCTCACTGCCGAGCTGTTTGACGACAACATGCTCGCCATCGATGATGTGGTTCGCATCTGTTGTGTCAACGAACAGTGGTTGCGTGAGCGCATTGAGCTCGACGTTTTACAACCGGTTGTGCGAGACAACAGGTATTACTTCACGAGCGCGACGGTCGTGCGTATTCAGCAGGTTATTCACGTTGAAAAAGTCTATGATGCCGACCCGCAGTTGGCTGCGCTTGTAGCTGACTTGACCGAGGAGGTTCAAACCTTGCGGCGTGAGGTCAAACGCCTGACAGAGGACTAGGCCAGCCCGAGCTGTCTCTTGAGTTCATCGATGTCCGGATCCATCAAAGGATTGCCCGTGCGTTTACCTTCGAAATCGGTTAACAGCGCTTGAAGGCGTTCTCGGCCCTCAGGGTCTGTGGCGGCCTGCCGAGGCGTTTGCCCACGAAGAGCTGGCAGTTCGGTGTCTAGCCAGTTTTTCCAGTGTTCTTGGCTCATGCGGCGCATCTGCTCTTGCACCTCGGGCAGGGCCATTAGCGCTTCGCTTTCTTTGCGTACTTTATCCCGCTGTGCCAACGTTTGTGGATGTTGATCGGCTTGCTTGCGTGCGATCATATCCTGTGCGGTTTCTGTTTCCTCATTGATTAGAGTGGCACGTCCGCGCAGGCGCTGGGCAATGCGGCGTTTAATCGAGGTTGCACGCTCCCTGGAATTTACTTCGACCACGAGATCTTCGCCATTAATTGAAATTTCACCCATGATGGTGTTGTTCCAGCCGGCATTCTTGGCGTTACCCGACTTTTGCCAGGGAAATTCGATGGACACCAGCGACCCGGAGTCGTCATTTGTGCTTTGTTGCAATAATTCCGCCTTCTCGTGCAGGTTAAGGCTAGCGAGCGCATCAAACGCTTCAGCAGGCGTGCATGACAGCGTGTAAAAAAGCGTGGTGGGTATAAGCTCTTCGCCGTCAGTGTTTTGTAGGACCGGGGGTTTGGGGTTCATTGTTGCCTGGCGAACCTCCCAGTAGTAAGACCGCAGCTCGAAGTCGTATTCAAACAGGATGTCATCGGTCAACCGTGGTGCAGCGCCGTTGGCCGTTTCATTTGTCTTCATTAAGTCAGGATGCCCGGTTTGGGCAAGCTGCTGCCGATAATCAAGCATGTCTTGTGCGCTGCTTGGCGGCATGGCAATAGAGCCCATGCCTAGCATGATCGAATCACCGTCCATTGAAACGACGCGCGCAAAAACCACAAGTCCGGGTTTTAAATCTTTGGATGCGCTGCGCTCGTATACCTTAACCTCGCCGCCGCGCAAGAGGTCTCGCAAGGTGATACTGACGCCTGGCACACATGACAATACCTGCCAGTAGCTAAAGGGCTGAGTGATAGCCGCGACAATGAAGCGGCGGGTAAAGGATTTGACTTGAGCTGCCTGCATCCCGAGGTAGTGCTCGGCGATGGGCATCTCGGGCATCCAATCTTCTTCTTCAAATTCCGCGTTGTCAGGCACATAGCTATATAGCAGCCATGACTTGAAAATGTTTGTGACTTCCGGGTACTGGTCAGCGTCCATGGGCACATCGTCCCAGCCACTAAACTCGTCCCAGGCTTCGGCGAATGCCTCTTGGCCGTAATGTTCCAGCATATGTTGCATCAGTATCTCCTCGAGCTCGCCTTCGGTGCGCCGCATGCGCAGCCATGTGGCATCGGCCACGGCAGCCGGGCTCGTCGTTTGCCGAGTCAAACAACATTTTTTGTATTTAAGTCCACTGCCGCAAGGGCATGGGTCGTTGCGTCCGGGTTTTTGCATGGTCAATCTCTGGCGAACGATCTATCTTGATAACATCAACTCTCAACGGTACCAGACATCGAACGATTTGGGCGCGCGATGCGGTTGATCGCTACGGGTAACGTACTGGCAAGTTCACCGGCTGGTTCACTCGCTGGTTCACTGACATACCGGTAGCCGGTGTGCCACACGGTATATACACCGCAGGCGCACGCCCATTGGTGGGCTCGTCCACGGATCTCATCTCTGCGGTGTCACCTAAGGGGTGTCACCGAAGGGGTAGTTGGGCGGAGTCAATCGAACTAACATTGGAATACCTGACCATTGGACATCTCATGGGCCATCCCGTATGAAACATAATCGCGAGAATCAGGCAGTCAATAGAGGCACGCTTAAAGATCTCCTCGATCAAGCAAGTTCTCTGGAACTTTTCCATTTGTCTATGGTGATCCAGAGATTGTTGGATGACCCTAAACGCATCATCGAGGTTCGGCGGCGTTTGCATATTGGCCAGACGGTGGAATTTCTTGACGTTGGCAATCCATCTTTTGAGCTTACTACCGTGCAGGGCCGGGTGGTGGCATTGTCCAATACGCAGGTAACTGTGCTTGAGACTGGGACCCGAAGGCAGTGGAAGCTGCCGTACGCTGCGATACAGTTGCCAGATAACGACAGCTCGATGCCAGGTGAGAGTGGGCAAAGTGATACCGATCAAGATCACAGTGCGTCGCCACATCAACCTGCGAGACCCACACGCGATGATTTCCGGGTAGGCGATCGGGTCAGTTTCGAGGATCAATACCTGCGTGTGCACATTGGCACTGTCATTCGCATAAACCAAAAGACGGCTACGCTTGATTGCGGTGATTCGCAGTGGCGGGTCGCATTTAGTTTCTTGCGACAGGTGCACGATGTGTGATGAAGCTGATAGCGCTCAGTGTCTTAAGCTGCGGTTTTTGAGTTAATTGATGCGACACCGGGAGGCTGGAACACGCTGGCTCAGTTAGTGACACAGTTAGTGATTGCGCGCGCACCTAAATTAAAGGTATCCTGAGCGCATGCCTTTTCGATTTTTCCAGCGGATTCGTATTGCGCCAGGCCTGCGTCTGAATGTCAGCAAGGGCGGCATTTCCCTGTCGGCAGGCCCTCGCGGGGCGCAGTTCACCTTCGGCACCAGCGGCACGCGCGCTACAGCCGGCCTGCCCGGCACGGGCTTGCACTACACTGTACACAATCCCCATAAAAAACTGTTCGGCCAATCGTCTGGTCGCGCGTCAAACGCCCGTGGCTCTAGACAAACGGCAAGCGAGCCACCGCAGCCCGAACTGCCAAGCATGGGCTGGTTTGAACGCTTGAGAGCTGACAGCAGCAGCAAGGATTTCGTTGATGGCTGGCAGGCCTGGTCGCGTGGCGAGATTGATACGGCCCTGGAGAAGTTTCGTGCGGTGTCGGCCGACGCTGACCAAGGCGCAGACGCGGCTTGGGTTAGCGCTGTTTTGCATGCGCAGCGTGACGAAGACCAACAAGCCATTGCGATGTTGCAGCGGGCATTGAAGCACCCTGACAAATTAGGCAAAGGCTGCCTGGCGCATGAATTCACGCCCAAGGTGCAAGTGTCGGTCACGCCACAAGTCGATGCCATGATGGTGCCCACACCAACCAGTACCCGGTTGTTTCTGGCTGAACTGCAGCAATCGGTTGGCAACTCTAAAGCGGCGTTAGCGACGTTGGCACAAGCTTTGTCTGATTCGCCTGATGGGCACGCCATTGACCCCGTGATGCTGGCCGCTTTTGGTGAGTTGGCCGTCGAAGTCGGCGACCGCTCGGCATGGCATCGGTTTAACCTGCTGGCTGCCGATCTAGGCAATGACACGCCGGTGCACACGGCGGTGATGTTCTATCGTGCCAAGGCCTTGTTTGAGCAGGAACTCTACGAGGCGGCGCTATCGGTGCTCACGCCGGCGCTCAGGCGCAAGAAAGACCGGGATCCGGAGTTGCTGCGCGACCTGCGGTTTTTAAGGGGCAGGACCTACGAGGCGTTGAACAAACGCGCGCAAGCACGTCGCGACTTTGAGCGTGTGTATGCCGAAGATCCTCGGTATGAGGGGGTCGGGCAGGCGCTGGGGTTGTAACACACGGGCATCACCGCACAGGCATCACCGCACCTGTACGGGTTGCTGCAGCTCTATCAGACGTTGCATCAGCTGATGAATTCGCGTGCTCGGGTTCATTGACTTCTCTGCAAGGGCTTGTGCCAAGCACTTGTCTGCATGAATCATCGCTTGCGGCAGTCTCGGCAGTAGCTCGGCGAATAAGCCTTTTGTCGAGCCTTTCGTGTATGGCGCCATTTTCGGTTTTGTGCGCAGGTCTTGGATAACGCTTCGCGCGGTCTGATACGGCGCCCGCGTCAGCCCAAAGTGCAACAGCAACCAGAATTCAAAGCACGGATAAGAAACAAATAGCTTTAGATTGTCGTGAGACCGCTGTAGTTTGGACGCTTCTTCAAAATTGCTGTCTCATCACGGTCAATGACGCACACTACCTCATCGAACGGTTTGAGTCTTTTGATTGCATGATGCACGATCCCTCGCGGATCTGTGTACCCACAGTGTGTGACCTCAACGCTGGCCGATGCTCGGAAGTGCACAACGGCTTGTTCAAAATAGATTTTTGCTGAGCGGCTGTCTTCGCAGATAATCAAGAGTTGTGGTTGCGGCTTAAAACGAGGTTTGCCTCGCTTGAAAGACTGGGCACTTCGAGACATCAATAACCTTTGCGTACAAATGGTAATGCGCGGTAGCGCCCTTCGTAATACCGTTTTTCTAGGTCTTCACTTTCTCGCCCTTCGAACTCGTGTGCACAGCGTAACTGTGTTGCACCGACCGAATCACGTTCCGTAAACCAGATTTGGTCTCGACGAAGCACCCGGGTATCCATTAAGTGTGTGTCGTGAGTCGTAAAGATTAATTGACATCCGAGATCACTTGCGACGTGGCGCTCGATCAGCGCCTGGACGACTCTGGGGTGTAAGCTGCTGTCAAGCTCATCAACGAACAACACGTTGTTGTTTGAACCACCACTAGGGTGTCGGAATAGAAACCAAGGAGCAGCAAACCCCATCAGATTCTTGGTTCCATCAGACTCTTCGTTCAAGTCAAAGGTGGCTTCACCTAGAGCAGATCTATGGGTCAGTGTTGTTTTGAATGTGGCCGTTCTGTCATCGTGTGTGCTTCTTATGGCAGTCACAGGCACGTCTACATCACTTAATAAGTCAGCTACTTCATCGCCAAAACTGGGTTGTTGTGCGATCAGTCGTTGCGTTAGATGAAGGCTTGCCCTCATGCCTTGTGATTCGAACATGAGGTCAGCTAGCCATAGATAGGGCTGACGCAGTTGGTCGAGCTCAGCGCTGCTATTGGCAACGGCCTGCGATAAGAACAACACTTGTGGCCCAGTCAGTTTGCGCCAAATATCATGCAGCTCTTTGTTGCCTTGTAGGCTTTTGCCAAACATGTATCGCTCTGTGAATCCATCAAAAGTCCGGCTATAGAGCACTTGAGCCTTTCCCTTTTTGTAGACGGTCAACTTTTCGTGGTGAATTCGCGATGTGGTCATCGCGAGTTCAAACCCATAGCGAATCCCGGACTCAGCAAAGTGCACTTCAAATCGAGATGGCTCGTTACGCAAGTCCGGATCAAACCTGAAAGCACAGACAGGCAGTTCGACTGTCTCTGGACTCGGCTTTGCGATGGCCATCTCGGATAACAGTCTAAGTGCCATGAATAGGGTGCTTTTGCCTGAAGCATTTGGGCCATAGATGGCCGCGGCTTTTAAGAGCGCAGGAAAGTTTTCGTCGGTAACGGGTTCTCGGATGATATTTTCTTTCTTCTTCAGGCGTGAGGCTGCGACCATCGACAAGGTCTGTCGAGTGCGTATAGATCGGAAGTTCTCGATGGATAGTTCAATTAGCACGAGCGTGAGCCGCAAGAAGGCGAATTTTTTATTTACAGTCCGTACTTTAACAATAAATCACGGAGAAAATCGACTGAAATGTAAAAAAATTGCATTTCATGCCCGGTAAGTCTCGACTAATTGATAACGTAGTCATGACTGCGGGTCTTGCGCAAGGCTTGTAGTCTTTTATTCAACGCAGACCCGTAGCTTTAAAGGCAAGGTAGCTGAAATGTCGGCTCACTTGCTAGCCAAAGCATTAAGACACACGTCTAAGACACGCATAAGATGCACGCGCAAAAACCTTGTCTGACGGGATGAAAGGTCCTCGTGTGTCGTGGAGGGCTGTTAGCATTTCGCTTAAAGTTGGGCTTCTGGGTGATCTGCCGGGCTGCCTGTATTGTCAAAAGCTCGTAACAATCTAATGTGCTGGCGTTTCCATGATATTTCTCGCGCGTTTGTGTGTTCTTTTGTTAATGCCGTTGGTCGCTTGGGCCGAGACAGACTGCCGCCCGGCCGTGGATTCTTCACGTCCTCAGTTCACCATCGGTTATGGCAGCCTCATGGAAGATGAGTCTCGCCGGCGCACGGCCCCCAATACTGGCCACGCGGTGCCAGTGATCGTGACAGGTTTTGAACGGGGGTTTATTGCCCCTGGCAGTCCCGTGGGGTTTAGCACGACGTACCTGGGCGTCGTACAAAAAGAACAAGCACAGATGGCGGCAGCGATGTACCAAGTGTTTCGAGTCGAAGACATCAAGGCCACGGATAGGCGCGAGTCCAGCTATTGCCGGGTTGATGTGAGTCCTGATCAAATCCGTGTGCTCGATGGCACCGCCATCGCTACTCAAGGTCAGTACTGGATCTACGTCAATGACCCCGCGCGCAGCGCGACGGCGACTGAACAGTTGCCGCTGGTGCAGTCCTACATCGATATCTTTTTGACGGGTTGCCAACAGCTAAGTGAACGGGCCACGGCCTACGAGGGGGATTTTGCGGTGGCGTGTCTTGAGACCACCGGGGGGTGGTCGACCCATTGGGTCAACGATCGTCTGTACCCCCGTCGTCCCTTTATTTACCAGCCCAACGCCGGCTGGATTGATCGCCTGCTGGATAAGCACATTCCCGAGTTTCAGTCGGTGCGTATCGAATAACCATCGATTCCCTATGTCTAAGATGACGCCAGTTCTCGCGAGTTCTTGTCGGTCCTAAACACAACCGGGTGCTCTTTAGGAGCCGCTTGCGCCTGGCGAGCTTCATCAATGGCGTTGGTCACCCGATAATGTTCGGGTGACTTTGAGCAGACCGGGTCCGCAGCGGCAGCGTCACCCGTGAGCAGATAAGCCTGGCAGCGACAGCCGCCAAAGTCTTTTTCTCTTTCTGGGCAAGAGCGACAGGGCTCTTTCATCCAGTCAAACCCGCGAAAGAAATTAAACGCTTGGCTGTCGTACCAGATGTGCTTGATGTCGTGATCTTTCACGTTGGGGATGTCTAGGCCGGGCAGTTCACGTGCGTTGTGACATGGCAGCGCAGCCCCATCGGGCGCTATGCCCAGAAACACCGAGCCCCAGCCATTCATGCAGGCTTTGGGCCGTTCTTCAAAATAGTCCGGCGTGACAAACAGCAATTGACACTGTTTGCCAATTTTTTCTCGATAGCGGTTAACGGTGTCTTCGGCTTGAATCAGCTGCTCGCGCGTGGGCATCAGCTCGTCACGATTTTTTAAGGCCCAGCCGTAGTACTGGGTGTTGGCCAGTTCAATATACTCGGCGCCAAGCTCTAAGCCCATGTCGATGATCTTGTCGATGTGGGGCAGGTTGTGGCGATGCAGCACCACGTTGAGCACCATCGGGTAGTCGTATTGTTTGATTAGGCCAGCGACTTTCTTTTTGAGGTCGAACGTTTTGGTGCTGCTTAAGAAATCATTCATCTGCTTGGTGGAGTCCTGAAACGACAGCTGAATGTGGTCTAGACCGGCTTGTTTGAGTGCGGCAATACGCGTTTCAGTCAATCCCACGCCTGAGGTGATGAGATTGGTGTAGAACCCGAGTTGCCTGCCGTGGCCGACAAGGGTTTCCAGATCATCGCGCAGCAGCGGCTCACCGCCAGACAAGCCCAGTTGCGCGGCACCGAGCTCGCGCGCTTGTGTAAACACCCGCATCCAGTCTTCCGTGCTGAGCTCTTGGGCGATGCTGTTGTAATTGACTGGGTTGTAACAAAAAACACAGTGCAAGGGACATCGGTAGGTGAGCTCTGCGAGTAACCACAGGGGTGGTTTGATCAGGTGTTGTTGCATGGGCAGCCCTTTCGGTCTAGACGATCCAGTCTTTATCTAAGGCGGCTCTGAGCATGCCTTCGATGGGGTCACGAAGGTCTGGCTCGTTGAAGGCATTTTGTAGTTCAACAATGAGTTCGTCTACGGTGTGCTCGCCGTCACACCGCTTTAGAATTTCAGCGGCACTGAGATTCAGTTGCACCATCCCTTCGGGGTAGAGCAACACATAGGCCTCCTGTGCCGGTTCCCACTGCAGCCGAAACTGTTTGTTTAGCTTGGGGCGCTCAGGCAGCGGGGTGGGTTCGGTTGTGCTCATTCAGGGTAAGCCCTTTCGATGGTGTCAAGCATTGACCAAAGAATATCAAGCTTGAACTGCAGGATTTCCAGAGCCCTTTCTTGTTGCTCGCGGGTTTTGAAGAAATCCAATGTCACCTCGAGTCCGTGATCAACATCGCGTTGAGCCAGTGGGATGCGTGAACGAAAGTAATGCAGGCCGCTCGCTTCAATCCAGGGGTAGTGCGTGGGCCATGTGGCTAACCGATCTTTGTGTATTTGCGGCGCAAACATTTCAGTCAACGACGAGCAGACCGCCTCTTGCCAAGGCCGCTGTCGGGCAAAGTTTACGTATGCATCGCAGGCAAACTTCACGGCTGGCTCGACATGCTTGAGTGACCAAAGCGTGTCGCGATCAATGCCAACGGCCATGCCTAGTCGGGTCCAGGCCTCCAAACCGCCGCACTCGGAGTCGGTCTGGTATTGCCCATAGCCATCGTGATCGAGGATGCGCGCAATCCAACGTCGGCGTGTCTCACGATCCTGGCAGTTGGACATGATGGCCGCATCTTTGATGGGGATGATCCACTGATAGTAAAAGCGGTTCATCACCCAGCCGCGTACTTGTGCCTCTGAGCATTGGCCGCTGTTGAGTTTGATATTGAATGGATGGTGGATATGGTAGGACTGGCCCTTGGCGCGCAATTGCGCTTCAAACTCTTGTCGTGACCAGGCCGGCAAGCTTGACCCTCTGGAGGTTTCAATGGGTAAGTCACTCATGTTCAGATCTCAATTTGCATGCCATCGTAGGCCACTTCAATGCCCAGGTCTTTGAGCTCAAGTGCCTGGCGTGAGTCTTCTCGCAAGATGGGGTTGGTATTGTTGATATGAATGAGTATGCGGCGCTTGTCAGCGTAGGGCGCAAGCGCCTCGAGCATGCCGCCGGTGCCTGATTGTGCCAGATGGCCCATGTCGATGGCCCGTTTGCGGGACAAGCCTGAATGAATCATTTCGTCATCGGTCCAGAAGGTGCCGTCCACCAG
>CBFHXV010000017.1:0-5496 GCA_965659885.1 Burkholderiaceae bacterium
CCGTCAAATGGACGAACTGGAGTTCGCCCATACGGGCTTTTTTACGACGCCGGTGGCCGAGACCTTGGCAGACAAGCTCATCGCGCATGCGCCAAAAGGCATTGACCGCGTCTATTTGGTGTCTGGTGGTTCGGAGGCTGTAGAGGCGGCCATTAAGCTGGCGCGCCAGTACTTCCTTGAAATCGGTCAGCCCGAGCGTCACCACGTCATTGCTCGCCGTCAAAGCTATCACGGCAACACACTCGGGGCGTTGGCCGCCGGCGGCAATGAGTGGCGCCGCGCCCAATTCGCCCCCCTGCTCGTGCCCACGACTCATATCTCACCTTGCTACGCCTACCGTGGCCAACGCGACGACGAGTCGCCCGAGCAATATGGGTTACGGGTGGCCAACGAGCTTGAGACCGAGATTGAGCGGCTGGGACCTGAAACGGTGATGGCCTTTATCGCCGAACCGGTGGTCGGTGCCACATCGGGTGCGGTGCCTTCGGTGCCAGGCTACTTCAAGCGGGTGCGCGAAATATGTGACCACTATGGGGTGCTACTGATTCTGGATGAAGTGATGTGTGGCATGGGTCGCACCGGATATCTTTTTGCCTGTGAGCACGACGGCATTACCGCCGATATGATCACCATCGCCAAGGGCTTAGGCGCAGGCTACCAGCCCATCGGTGCCTTGTTAACCAGCCAGAAAATATACGATGCGATTGCACAAGGATCTGGTTTTTTTCAGCATGGACACACCTATTTAGGCCACCCGGTAGCCGCAGCGGCCGCCAGCGCCGTGCTTGATGCCTTGACCAGCGAGGGCATGATGGCGCAAGTCACCAGCCAAGGCCATAAGCTGCAAGCCGCGCTTGAAGCGGCGCTCGGTGACCACCCCCATATCGGTGACATCCGTGGTCGTGGCTTGTTTCGCGGCGTCGAGTTGGTCGAAAACCGCGACACCAAAGCCTGCTTTGACCCGGCACGCAAACTGCACGCCAAAATCAAAGCACATGCCTTTGAACGTGGCCTGATCTGCTACCCCATGGGCGGCACGATTGACGGGCGCCACGGTGACCACGTGCTGCTTGCACCGCCATTCATCATGGACGATGCCCAGATTGAAGAGGTGGTGACCAAACTCACGCAATCCATTGAGGCGGCGTTGCACCAAGCGTAAGGTGCAGATGGTCTAACCGCTTAACGGCGCGACTGCAGCTTGCGATATAGTGTCTGGCGGCTGATACCCAACGTTCGGGCTGCCGCCGAGACATTGCCTCGATGGGCTTGCAAGACCTGCTCAATCACCTGCCGATTTAATGCCTGAAGGCTTTGGTCGGGCGGCAGTCGAGTGCTTGCACTTGCATCTGAGGTCGGTTCACACGGCATCACCGCTTGCAACCAATCCTCGGACAAATGCACAAAATCAATGATGTGCTCATCCTCACCGAGCATGGCCACGGCTGTTTGCAACACACTGTGCAGCTGACGCAAGTTGCCAGGCCATGGGTGTTGCATGACCGCGGTCTTGACCGCTGGTGCGAACGTCAATCGCCGATCAGGCGCCAGCGTCTTGAGCATACGAGCGGCGATCGTGGCCAGATCGGTACGCTCGCGCAGCGGCGGCATCGACAGTGTCAGTCCGTTGATGCGATAAAACAGGTCGGTGCGAAACGTACCGTCTTGCGCGGCTTGTTTCAAATGACAATGGGTGGCGCAAATCAAGTTGAAATCCACTGGCACCGCCTGCTGTGCACCCACCGGCACCACCTGCCTTTCTTGCAACACACGCAGCAAGCGGTTTTGTAGATGCAGCGGCATGTCACCAATCTCGTCAAGGAACAACGTGCCACCGTTGGCTTGACGCAATAGACCTGCCGAGCCTTGTTTGCTGGCGCCGGTAAACGCCCCTGGCGCATAGCCAAACAACTCCGCTTCGATCAAGTGCTCGGCAATCGCTGCGCAATTAATCGCCACAAATGGCGCATGGTCGTGATGCGATACTTTGTGGATGGCTCTGGCCAGCCATTCTTTACCCACACCAGACTCACCCTGCAAAAGTACGGCGATGGGTTTGCCCGCGACACGACGGGCTTTTTCAACGACGGCGCGGACCTGTTGGTCACCGGTGTCGATGGCAGCAAATGGGTCTGATGACGCCAGCATGTCCTGCTGACTTTTTTGTGCATGCGCGCTCGCGCTTGATGCATCGGTTGTCTTGCTCGACCTGGTGTTGGTCATGCCGTGGTTGACCGGTGTGGCCTTTTGCCAATCGACTGTGCAAGCCCAACGCTGGCCACGCCTGCCGCGCAACCACTTTGCGCAAGGTGTAGCACTAGCCGCCCAGCCCGCCAATTGGTCGATGCTGCCATCAAACACAGCACCGAGCTCAAGCGCACCGAGATCCTGCGCCGATACCCCCATCATGTGCAAAGCCGTCTGATTGGCGCCGGTGATCCAGCCATCGGCTGACACGACCACCAGACCCTCTGCCACCGTGGACAAGCCCTCGGGTGTGGTGTGTAAGTGCAGGACAATCTGGTGGGCATGGTTAGCCAATAGCAGGCGGTTTTCGATCATGCGCGCTGCGGTACTCGCTAACCCTAGCGCATAGGCGTGGTGGCCTCGCTGGTCACCGGAAATATCCAAAATACCGAGCAGCTCTTGGCGTGCCGACAGGATGGGTGCGGCCGCACAGGTTAAAAACCCATTTCGTTCCAGATAGTGCTCTGCCCCGTTAATTTGCACCGCACGGCCTTCCACCAGTGCTGTGCCAATGGCATTGGTACCACGCTCAGTCTCACGCCAATTGGCGCCACATGCCAAAGCCACGCGTTGGGCGCGCGTCAGAAAATCCAGGTCTCCCAGCGTATGCATCAAAACGCCCTGTGCATTAGCCAGGATCACCATGCTGTCGCTGTGGCGTAGCTGCTCGAACAACACCTCCATCACAGGCTGGGAATGGCTGATCATCTCTCGATGCTTTTGACGGATGCGTTCAAGCTCAGTGGCCGGCAACGGTTCGCCATCAGCGAGTCGGCCCGTGGGCATGAGACCGGCTTGCAAGCTGCGTTGCCAAGACCGGATCACCCGATCATCCACGCCAGGCCCTATGTGGCATTGGCCATTGTTGATCAAGTCCCACCGAGCACGGCGAAGTGCCGTGGCCGGTTGCGTTTGTGTGACACCCATCTGTCGCCTCCTGCATCGGTGCTGACCTAGGATTTAGTCGGTCAGTTCCTTGCCTGTCATCAAACAGCCTCGTCTTGCACCTTCATATCGCTGGATGCAAGTTGCCTTTCTTTTTATTTTTCGCATTTTCTTTTTTTAATGCTTTGATTGGTATTTCCAGTTCAGTGTACTGACCTTTTGCTAGAGCCTCATTGTTCCATGACAAAGGTGTTGCAACTGTTGCATTTTGTGACAGGTGTTACGCGCCAATACCGGACAGTTCACTAAAAAACCGGTACGGATAAGGGCATAGTCCCGATAAAAGAGCCCAATCACGCCTGCGCCGGCTCAAGCATAGTCGTGCCACATCGCTGGCACGCGATTTGCGTTGCTTTGGGCAGGCGAGCATTTATCGTGCGCGCCACATGGTCAAACCAACAGGAGACGACATGACAATTTATGCAGCCCCCGGCGCACCCGATGCCAAAGTCCAATACAAAGACCAATACGACAACTTTATCGGTGGTAAATGGGTGCCACCCGTGAAAGGTGAGTACTTTGATGTCATTACACCCACCACGGGCAAGGTCTACACCAAAGCCGCCCGCTCCACGGCCGAAGATGTTGAGCTCGCGCTAGACGCAGCTCACGCTGTGGCTGAGCAGTGGGGCAAGACCGATCACGGCACCCGCAGCAACTTGTTGTTAAAAATTGCCGATCGCATCGAAGCCAATCTCGAAACGTTGGCATACGCCGAGACCGTTGACAACGGCAAGGCCATTCGTGAAACCTTAAATGCTGACATCCCCTTAGCGGCGGATCATTTCCGTTACTTCGCTGGTGCGCTACGGGCGCAAGAAGGTAGCATTGGCGAAATAGATGAAAACACGATGGCTTATCACATTCATGAGCCCTTGGGCGTGGTGGGTCAAATCATTCCTTGGAACTTCCCGATCTTGATGGCAGCATGGAAGCTCGCGCCGGCATTGGCCGCCGGTAACTGCGTCGTGCTCAAGCCTGCCGAATCCACCCCCATTTCCATTTTGCTGTTGGCTGAACTGATTGCTGACTTGTTACCCGCTGGCGCGCTTAACATTGTCAACGGCTATGGCCGCGAAGCGGGTATGCCGCTCGCGAGCAGCAAGCGCATCGCCAAGATTGCCTTCACTGGCTCAACGAGCACCGGCAGGGTGATTGCCCAGGCCGCAGCCAACAACCTGATCCCAGCGACCTTGGAGCTTGGCGGCAAGTCGCCCAATGTGTTCTTTGCCGACATCATGGACAAAGATGATGCGTTCTTGGATAAAGCCATTGAAGGATTGGTGCTGTTTGCCTTTAACCAGGGTGAAGTCTGCACCTGCCCAAGCCGTGCGTTGATCCAGGAAAGCATCTACGACGCCTTCATGGAAAAAGTCTTGGCCCGGGTAAAAGCCATCAAACATGCCAACCCATTAGACACCGACACCATGATGGGGGCTCAAGCCTCAAAAGAGCAGCTCACTAAAATCATGTCGTACCTCGAGCTCGGCAAAGAAGAAGGCGCTGAAGTGCTGTGCGGCGGCAACCAGGCCAAGCTTGGTGGTGACCTCGATGAGGGATTCTATGTTGAGCCCACCCTATTTAAGGGTCACAACAAGATGCGCATCTTCCAGGAAGAGATATTTGGACCGGTGCTGGCCGTGACGACCTTCAAAGACGAAGCCCAAGCCCTCGAAATTGCCAACGACACGCTCTATGGTCTGGGTGCTGGGGTCTGGACGCGCAATGGCAATGTGGCCTATCGCATGGGCCGTGCCATTAAAGCTGGTCGCGTGTGGACCAATTGCTATCATGCCTACCCCGCCCACGCCGCCTTCGGTGGTTACAAGGAATCGGGCATTGGGCGCGAGACGCACAAGATGATGCTTGATCACTATCAGCAAACCAAGAACTTGCTCGTGAGCTACAGCGAGAACAAGCTCGGTTTCTTCTGATTCGGTTAATTAACCTAATCAAATCACCAACCACCCCAAAGGGTGCGCAAGCACCCTTTGGGGCACCATTTGCTAGTCAAGGAACCTGATCATGGTCGAACGTGTGATCGCTACTGACGCTGCCATTGAACTGATCGAGCAATTGAAGGCTGAACACGGTGAGTTGATGTTTCACCAATCGGGCGGGTGCTGCGACAACAGTGCGGCGAATTGCTATTTGCCCACGGACCTGACCATCGGTCCCTACGATGTGATGCTTGGTTATGTCGGTGGCGTGCCGTTTTATATCAGTCAATCGCAGTACGAGTCGTGGAAACACACGCAATTGATTCTTGATGTGATTGAGGGCTCTGGTGGTACGTTCTCTCTT
>CBFHXV010000017.1:5595-40561 GCA_965659885.1 Burkholderiaceae bacterium
AACACGGGCAAAGCATTCCACACCCGCTCACGCGTATTCACTGAGAATGAATGGCGCGAGATCGAGGCGCAAGTACAAAAAGACTTAACTAGCCGGTAGATCGGTCTAACGTACCCTGAGGCATTGGTGGCCCCCCAGGGAGTCGAACCCTGCACCAACGGATTATGAGTCCGCTGCTCTAACCAAGCATGAGCTAGAGGGCCACTTGAATAAAGAACGATATTTTAACCGACTTCGAATTGAGGCATCTTGGAGCCGTTGCGCCATGCCACTAAAAAGACAGTCAACTGGTCACGCCACCCTCGTCTGCCTGCCCCCATCTTGCATTTGTGCTTCTAAAAAGCTCGCCAATTTTCTTGGCGGTCACGAGCTTTCAAGTATCGAACAATACACCTGAGGCTGCTACATCCACTGGCGCTAAAGCCAATCACCAAGAGTTAATCGACCTCGAACACGTTGCCGGCTAATTATCAAGGTGGGTTCACCGTCAGTTTGCGTCAGTACCGTCAGAGGCGCTATGAACTAGCACACCACGCCAATCACTCACCTTGATAGGTGGTGTTGATGCCGCTGCGTGATGTCGAACCAAGGATTCGAACGAACCTTGCACGAGGTCAAGTCAAGGGCAGTCCCAAAGCCACCGCAGGGGAACAGCAAATAATTTCTCGGCAAATCTAATGCACATCTCACCGTCATAAAGCACAACACCCGCTGCGAAACGCTCGCCGGCCACCTTTTGAAGACGTTGCAGTCCTTTGAAGTCAGCCGCTTTGACTGTGGCTGCGGCCTTGACCTCAATACCGGCTAACTTGGTAATGCCACGCTCAATGACGATGTCCACTTCCACTTGATCTTTATCCCGGAAATGAAAGAAATCATGGCGCCGATCATGCCAACTCGAGAGCCGTCGAAGCTCCTGATAAACGAAGGTTTCAAGCAATGGGCCTAGCCGGTCACGCTCATGCTTGAGCACATCTGTCGTCAACCCCAAAAGACTGCAAACTAAACCCGTATCATCCATGTGCAGCTTCGGGGTCTTGACCAAACGACTGGTTTGATTGCTATGCCATGGCGGCAACCTTTCCACAAGAAAAATATTTTCTAAAAGGGTCAGATACTCGCCGATCGTAGGGCGACTAAGCTGAAACGCCGATGCAAGTTCAGTCAAGTTCAGCAGTTGAGCCGTACGCGCCGCTGTCATTTGTAGCAAACGCGGCAACGCATCGAGCGAACGGATATGCGACATTTCACGCACATCACGTTGCACGATCGTATCGAGATAGTCACGGTACCAAACATCTCGACGACGCCCCTCAGGTCTTAACAGCGCAGGCGGATAACCGCCAGAAACGATACGCTCTAATAGATTGTCTTTTAGCCGGTCTACCTGACTCATCGGAAAGTCAGCTGCAAAAAGCCTGTCCAGAAAATCTGACGCCTGCCCCTCTAGCTCACATTGCGCAAACGGATGCAATCGTTGAATCGCCATCCTACCAGCCAGTGAATCAGCAATCTTTGGCAACAAGAAAATGTTCGCAGAGCCAGTTAACAAAAATCGGCCCGGTTGCCTGTGTTTATCAACTGCGGCTTTAAGGCTCGTAAAAAGCGCCGGTACACGTTGCACCTCATCAAGGATTACCCGCTCAGGCAACCCATCGACAAACCCGATCGGATCATTCGATGCAAAGTCGCGAGTCACATCATTATCAAAGGTCATATAGTGGTAACCCAATGCGTCGCCAAACATTCGGGCAAGCGTACTCTTGCCGCATTGGCGAGGGCCATGGATCAGCACAACCGGCGAGTCCTCAAGAGCCTCGCTCAGAAGGCGATGAGAAAAACGTGGCGTCAGGCGCGTTAGGCTCATGGTTAGGCGGGCTTCATGTTCGGCTAATTGAAAGTCTATATGCGTCGAATTGTAAACTAACCGTCGTCTGATCGTAGAAATAAGGCGCAATCATCATGCACCAGCACCCCTCTCTTTGGCTCTGGGTCTTGATCTGCGCAACCTGACAAACACCCTTGCATGACGTTAGACATCAAATACCGGGGTTCGACACCAGGTTCGCTAACTATCTGATTTATATAGACCTGTTTCGTTAAATTGCCAGCACAATCAGTTGAGGTGCTTTCATTAACTGGCTTTTTGAGTACCATGGAGGTCACGACACCTTCAAGGCAGAACCCGATGAATATGGCTACACGCGGCTCTTCGGCAGACAAGCCACCAAGCCAAAAGTCAGCACTTATCCAGCACCTCTGAACGCCACTCGACGCCCGATCGTGAAAGACGGACACAGGGTATGGATGCCTCATCCAACGTGATGCCGTTTTTTGCGGCCAAGCGGTCTTGGCTTTGTGCGGCTGGCATGCCGTCATTAACCGGGTGTCATGGATACCGATCCCCCCACAATGAGATGGCGCCTCGCGACGACTTTTAGACCACCGCTTGAGCGTCTACTCAGCTTCGATTCGCCTGATGGGTCTAGTCCTTGGCAATGGCCTTATGGATACGCCGCACCACCTGCCACACCCCGAACACCGTGGGCACGATGGCCACACCCGCCACAATCTCAGGTGAGACAGGTAGCCAGCCAGCGGACTTGCCCGCCTTGGCCAAGTAAAAAACCAGGCTGACCACGTAGTAAGAGATGGCGGCAATCGACAGCCCTTCAACGGTTTGTTGCAGTTTGAGCTGCAGCGCTTGGCCACGCGTGAGTTTTTCCAGGAGTTGTTGGTTCTGCTGCTCAGTCATGATGTTCACGCGGGTGCGCAACAAGTCGCTGACCCGACTGACCCGTTCAGACAACGAGTCCAGACGTTTGGCTGTCGCATCCACGGTGGCCATGGCCGGGCCAAGACGCCGTTCAATAAACTCACCCACGGTTTGAATGCCCGGCACCGGAGTCTCTCGTAGCTCCTTAATACGCTGCAGCACAATGTCGTGATAAGCCGCTGTGGCGGAGAAACGATAGTTGTGATCGGCGTTGGCGCGTTCAATGGTGGCGGCCAGTTCGGCCAGATCATGCAATAAATCGTGGTCTTGGCTCGTACTGCTTTCCACCTCACGCGCAATCGATGCCAGTTCGTTCTCAGCGGCGGCCAGCTGCGTGCCCAACGCCTTGGCCACCGGCAAACCACGCAGTGCCATCAAACGATAGATTTCCATTTCGATCAATCGATGCGCCGTGCGTCCGACCCGGGCCGCTGACGTGTGCGCAGGCGTTAAGACCAATAGCCGTTCGACCCCATCGTTTTGCACCCGAAAGTCGGTCAGCACCAGCGAGTGCCCCTGTGTACCGAGTTTTGAGGTTAGCAGCGTTGACTCGCCAAACCAGTCGCGACCAAACGACAGGCCTTGCTCCAGCACATCGTCAATCGTGACTAGCGCAGTGACTTCGATCGCCGCAATGGTTTGACCAGGCACCGTCGACAGCCAACCGGCAAACGGGGCCTGCACTTCCCTGACTTGCGCAAGCCACACCACAGCTGGGCATGACACTTTGTCGTTGCCCGTCATTAAGGGCAATACCATGGTGTAGCGCGTGAATTCGGTGTGGCGCTCCCACTTGATTTCACCGTTGGCTAGCCGCATGCGCGCAAAGTTGCCCGTTGCTTGGTCAATATCGGCGCCAGGGTTCAATTTGGCCAGGTGCTCGAGTTCATCTTCACGGCGAACATCTCGGTTCATCACCGCCAAGCAAAACACCACCACTGGGTGTGGGGCCTGGCCGACCGGACGCGCATGAATTTCATCATGCAGCAAGCGACGATCACTAAAGTCAGGGGGCAAGTTCGGTTTCATGGAGGCAGTAAACCCGATTTTTTGCAGATGCACAACACGGCGTTGGCCTCAGTTACCAACAAAGTACCAACCAAGGGTGGATTTTGAGTGCAGATTGGTATGATCATGGCTGTTTGATTCAATGACTAAGACACTGAGGCCTACATGCAAGACGATCCGACCCCCAAGCTGACCCCCCTACAAAAACAGATATTTGGCGAGGCAGTCAAACACTCGGGCAAGCTAATCGCCATCGGCGTGCTGCTGATCGTCTGCGGCACACTGGGCCTGATCGCCGAGACGGCCTTCTCTTATGCGTCAATCACCATTTTGGCGGTGGCTGCTCTCATTGGTGGCGTGTTCATGGGTATTCACGCCTTTCAGTCCACAGGCTGGAAGACCTTTCTGATTCAGTCATTTTTTGCGGCGCTGTACATTGCACTGGCCATCTTCATCTGGATGGCGCCTCTGGCAGCGCTAGAAGGCCTGACCATCTGGCTAGCGGCCCTGTTTTTAATCACCGGGGTGTTGCGCATCATCGCCGCCATTCAAAACGGCTCGGGTGGCGCTGGCGTGTTTTGGCCAGCCTTATCTGGGGTGCTGTCAATTGTGCTGGGCATTCTGATTCTGAACAGCTGGCCCGATGGCAGCACCTGGGTGCCCGGGCTTCTGCTAGCCATTGAGCTCTTATTGCAAGGCTGGGCATTGGTCTTCATTGGCCTGGCCATCAAAAAGTCCACTAAAAACAACAGCAGCAGCTCAGCCTGAGCCAGCCTTGCGCACGGAAACAGAACAGGTACATACAAGCCGCAGCAAAACAGCCGGGGGGAATCTGCCATGCAAGCCATTTCATATCGCAACAACGGACCCGCACATGAGGTGCTGACCCTAGACGAATGGGACACGCCCGAGCCGGGGCCAGGCGAAGTGCGGGTTCAACTGCACACCTCGGGTGTGAACCCCTCTGACGTCAAGTCAAGAGCGGGCCGCCCGCCTGCCTTTGAGCGCATCATCCCGCATAGCGATGGCGCAGGCATCATCGATGCCGTGGGTCACGATGTTGACCCCGGGCGCGTGGGTGAACGTGTCTGGATTTACAACGGCCAATGGCAGCGTGCCATGGGCACATGCGCCCCCTATATCGCCTTGCCCGCTGAACAAGCGGTGCGCCTGCCTGAGCATGTAAGTTTTGAGGCGGGGGCCTGCCTGGGCATCCCGGCGCTCACGGCCTGGCAGGCCATCGAACATGCTGGCGATATCGAGGGTAAAACCGTCCTCGTCATTGGTGCGGCCAACGCCGTGGGTGCCTATGCCGTGCAGCTGGCCAAACGCAAAGGCGCGCGCGTAGTCGGCACCGTGGGCAACCACGTCAAGGCCGAATTGGCGCGCGCCCTAGGCGCTGATCACGTGGTCAACTACAAACAGGCGGGTTTTATCGAAGACCTCACCAAACTGGTGGGCGTTGACGGCATCGATGTCATCGTCGACATGGATTTCTCTAGCGTGAACACATTCGTGACTGCCAACCTGCTCAAGCCACACGGCACGGTCGTGTGCTATGGCTCAAATGACATGACGCACGTGTCCTTTGACTTCAAGACTTGGCTTTACAAATCCATCACAGTAAAGCTATTCCTCGTCTATGACTTGACTGCGGCGCAGCGCAGCGCAGCCATCGAAGGTCTGTCCGTACTGCTTCAAGCCAACACCTTGCAACATCAAATCGGCGCACGGTTTAGCCTGGCTGAAACGGCCACGGCTCATGAGGCAGTCGAGCAAGGCTCGGTTGTGGGCAACGTGATTATTGAACTCGTAGGTGACGCGAGTTGAACAACAGGAGCTAAGCAGCTCAACCTGAGCGACGCTGGCGCTTGCGGTAACGCAAAACCACGGCCAGACGCCACAGCAGGCTGACGGTGACGTAGCCCAAGATCGCGCCCACCGTGGCAAATATGGCCAAGCCCGTGAATAAAGGCGCGGCGATATCGCCAATACGCTCCATCCAGCCCATGCTTGTGACACTGATTTGGCTCATTTGCGCACTGAGCATTTCTTCGGTCACATCCGGCCCGGAGCGACCGAGCAAGAAATCACCAAACTGGTATGCCAAGAAGTAAACCGGCGCGAACGTCACTGGGTTGGTGACTAAAGTGCTGCCCATGGTCATGGGTAAATTCGCCCGCAGAAACACCGCCATGATGGCGGCAAACACGATCTGGGCCACCGGTATCAGAAAGCCCCAGAACACCCCAATGGCCAGGCCCATGGCAATGCTGCGCCGATTGATTTGCCACAGGCTTTGCTGGGTCAGCGTTGGCCCCAACCAGCGGAGCATTTTGTGCTGCGAGACCTTGTCAGCGGCCGGCAGGTATTTCTTGACCCGCTTAGCGACCACGACTGATTCCTCGCATGTTCATCCCCTAGCGCAACAGATACTCGAAAGTGCTAACCACACGCAAACGCTTGCCAATGGTCAGCCCTGAACTGTAACCGTCTGAGCCGTCATCATCAAGGATTTGTATAGCACCCTGATTGGCACGGCGTAATTGACCGAGCTCAGCACCTGCATCAGCTGCAAACTGCTCGGCCTGCTCACGCGCGTTGCTGACCGCTTGCTCCAACAAAACCGGCTTAACCTCGTTAAAGCCGCGCAGGAAATAGCGTGGTGCGCCCCCGGCCGGGCCTTCTTGCGACAAGGGCACACCGGCGGTGATCAAAGGATCAATGGCATTAGAGACCTTGGCCACCAAATCCACGCGCGACGAGCGCACGAGCACCGAGCCCTGCCCCGTGTAGCGCAGGGTCACCTCTTGTTGGCCATACTCGCGTGCCATCAAGTCGGTAATACGCAAAGGCCTGGCCTCAATTTCCTCATCGGTAAACCCTTGATCTTTCAGGAAATTGATGATCGCCTGACGGTCATCAGTCAGCTCGGCACGCACCTGCTGGTAGCCCTCACTGGCGCGCCGAAACGACAGGTCCCAGATCGCAAAATCGCTTTTGACGTCCTGCTCAGCCAATCCCTTGATCGTAATGAAACGCTCCGCTTGGCGAAAGCTCTCAAGCCCCTGCCCGACAAACCAGCCGCCAGCCACCAACCCGCCTGACAGCAGGACGGCGGGCAGGACTTTTTGCATGAAAGTCGACATCTGTGGCCTCGGCTTACTGGTTTTCCAGGAAACTGCGCAACTTGTCAGCGCGGCTGGGGTGACGCAGCTTGCGCAGTGCTTTAGCCTCTATTTGCCTGATGCGCTCTCGTGTGACATCAAACTGCTTGCCCACCTCTTCGAGCGTCTGGTCTGAGCTCATTTCCACACCAAACCGCATGCGCAAGACCTTGGCTTCGCGCGGGGTCAAGGAGTCGAGCACCTCTTTGACCACATCGCGCATTGACCCGTGCAAGGCAGAGTCTGAAGGGGCCAGCGTGATCAGATCCTCGATGAAATCGCCAAGGTGCGAATCGTCATCATCACCGATGGGCGTTTCCATGGAAATGGGTTCCTTGGCGATCTTGAGGATCTTGCGGATCTTGTCCTCGGGCATGTCCATCTTGGCCGCCAGCGTCGCTGGATCGGGCTCAGCACCAGTCTCTTGCAGGATCTGACGGTTGATCCGGTTCATCTTGTTAATCGTCTCAATCATATGCACCGGGATACGGATGGTGCGGGCCTGGTCGGCAATCGAGCGCGTGATGGCCTGACGGATCCACCATGTGGCGTAGGTGGAGAATTTGTAACCGCGACGATATTCAAACTTGTCGACCGCTTTCATCAAGCCGATGTTGCCCTCCTGAATCAAGTCCAGAAACTGCAGGCCGCGATTGGTGTATTTCTTGGCAATCGAAATGACCAGACGCAGGTTGGCCTCGGTCATTTCACGCTTGGCTTTGCGTGCCTTGGCCTCGCCGGTGGCCATGCGTTTGTTGACCTCTTTGAGGTCCTTCAGCGGCAAGACCACGCGGTTTTGCAAGTCGATGAGCTTTTGCTGCAACTCCTGCACGGCCGGCACGTGACGCTCCAGGATGGCAGAGTATTTGTGCCCGGCATTGACTTCACCGAGCACCCAATCCAGATTGGTTTCATTACCCGGAAACACTTTGATGAAGTGCTGACGTGGCATACCCACCCGGTCCACGCAGGTGTAGAGCACCGCACGTTCAAGCACACGCACCTCTTCGACTTGCGCACGCAATGTGTCAGCGAGTCGCTCGACCATCTTGGCCGTGAAACGAATGCCCATCATCTCGTTTTGAATGGCATCTTGCGCAGCCACGTAACCCGGCGACTTGTAGCCCTCACGTTGATAAGCCTTGCGCATTTTTTCAAACTCGCGCTCCACAATCTCGAGCTTGGCCATAGCCTGAACACGCAACTCCTCGAGCTGCTTGCTGCTCATGCCACCGGCTGGGCCGTCCTCATCGCTGTCGTCAGACACACCCGCGCCGGCATACTCCTCACCGTCGTCGGTGACCAGGCCATCGACAATCTCTTCAATCTGGGCGACACCTTCTTTGACGCGCTGCACATGCGACAAGATTTCATTGATGGTGGTCGGGCAGGCCGAAATGGCCATCACCATGTGCTTTAAGCCCTCTTCAATACGCTTGGCAATCTCGATTTCGCCCTCGCGAGTCAGCAGCTCCACCGTGCCCATTTCACGCATGTACATACGTACGGGGTCAGTGGTGCGGCCAAAGTCCGAATCCACGGTTGTGAGCGCGGCTTCAGCCTCATCCTCAACGTCATCGTCATTTGACGCCATGGGCGCGTTTTCGCTCATCAACAACGTCTCGGCATCGGGTGCCTGGTCATAGACCGCAATGCCCATGTCGCTAAACGTGCTGATGATGCCGTCAATGGCTTCAGCATCCACAAGATCATCAGGCAAGTGGTCGTTGATCTCCCCGTAGGTCAGATAACCGCGGTCTTTGCCGAGCTTGATCAGTTGCTTTAGGCGATTGCGACGCGCTTCGTATTCTTCAGGCGTCATGGGCCCTTTGGCGATCAAATCACGCGCATCACCCTTGCCACGTTTGCCGCGCTTGGCTGGCTTGATGTCCGGGATGACTTCGGCTTCTGCGCCGTCATTGTCATCATCAAAGTCATCAGACTGCGTGGGATTCTTGGACGGGCGGCCAGGACGACGTCCGCTAGGCACCTTGCTCTTGGCCTTGGACTTGGGCTTGGTGGCCACCGCGGCCTGTTCGTCCTCAGTGGTCTGCTCATCGGCTGTGGCTTTGGCGCGGCTCTTACGCGCGACAGCGGTCGCTTTTTCAGCGGTGGCTGACTTATTGGCCTTGGTCGCCGGTTTGGCTGTTGTTTTGCTTGCCGTCTTAGTGGCCGTTTTAGTCGCGGTTTTAGTGGCCGCCTTGGTAGCTGCCTTGGTTGCAGCTTTAACTGCCGATTTGGTTTTCGCGGGTGTGGCAACTTTCTTGGCTGCCGCGGGCTTGCTGGCTGTTTTCTTGGTGCTGGTGTTTGCTGGTGTTTCCGACTTCATGCTGTCCTTCTTGGTTGACGCTGTCGCCCTATTGGCGGTGGATTTTGATGCGGCCCTTTTAGCAGCAGCAGCCGGCTTGGCTGCTTGAGCACTGACGGCGACCTTGGATTTAGGGGGCGTTTTCGTCGTTGCTTTGGCGGTTGCTTTGGTCGCCTTAGTTGCCTTGTCGGCCGTGGCGCTCTTTGTGGCGGGTTTGGTTTGGCGGCGTGTCGTCATCATGTTCCCGTGTGTTAAATCAAGTGATACATCAGGTGATACGTTGCTTGCCACCATACCGCCGGCGGCATCCGTGTTTTCAGGCAGAGACAAGCAGACGTGCGACAGTCTTATGACTGCCACATGCGCGCGTCAATCCTGAGTTATTGCCACGTTTGCTTGCTTGAAACGATCCACGGGGCTCATCTGCCATGTACGCTTGAGTCTGTAGCGGCTATCGAATTTGTTTGATGCCGTTGCCAAGGCGTTTGTGTGTGCGATCGTGAAGCAATCGTTGGTAAAACAGGCAGTTATTGTACCTGCAACTGTTTATCTTCTGTATAGACTCTCACTATAACTCATAATCTATCAAACGCGAGCCTTAGTCTCTTACTTGCTCGTTAGACTGAGAATACGGGCCGCAAGTTCCTGATAACGTTCAATGGATTGACTGTCTGCCATGCCGTGTGCCACCAAAGCGGCTTGTTGGCGCTTGAGTCGGTCAAGCTCAATACGCCTGAGCGCATCCTCCCACTCAGCCTGCGGTTCAGGCAAATCCATTTGCGCCATCAATTCAGCTGACAAGCCCGTCAATACGCCCGCTAAGTCGCTATCAGGGTCGGCACTTTCAATGAGGGCACCCAGATGCCTTGCGCCTGTGGCTTGCACCAGCAACACGAACTCTTTGACAAGCACCAGATTGGTATCACCCTCGAGTACCTCAAGCTGTTGTTCACCCATTTGCTCAGCGAGCTCGGGGTGTGACAGCAGCAGCGACAGCAAGCGCTTGGCTAGCGGGGCCACGGCCCGACGCCGGCTAGATGTTGCCTCCCACGGCGGTGGCGGCTCATCGCCAGCGCCGCCTTGGTCAGCCGCGTACGGCACAGAACCACTGCTGGCGCCCATGCCGAAATCAGACGAGCCTGCCCGCACACGGTTGGGGCTTGTCTGAACTGACGCAGGTGAGGCGCCCACAGGCGACGTTGACTTGGAAGTCATTGAGGGATGCTTATCCATCAGGCCATCGAGCTCCTCACGTGTCAATCGCACAAGCTGAGCAAACTCGTTAAGCACCTGATGTCTGAGTGCGCCGTGGGGCAGCTCTGCCAAGATGGGGGTCGCCTCATGCACACAAGCCGACCGACCTTCGGGCTCATCAAGCCGATGGCGCTGGCCAAGCTCGTCAAGCAAAAACGTCGACAAGGCCACGGCATCCTTGATGCACGCCTTGAATGCCGCCTGGCCAAACTCACGGATATAACTGTCCGGGTCATGGCCTGATGGCAAAAACAAAAACCGCACCGACAAATCGTCTCTTAACAAAGGCAATGCCGTTTGCAACGCCCGCCACGCCGCCCGACGCCCCGCGCTATCCCCATCAAAACTAAAGACAATGCGGTGGGTCAGGCGGATGAGCTTGCGCAGGTGGTCAGCCGTGGTCGCCGTACCCAGGGTGGCCACCGCATTCTCAATGCCTAGTTGCGCCAAGCCCACCACGTCCATGTAACCTTCGACCACAATGACCTGGTCTTCACGGCGAATGGCCTGACGAGCTTCCCAGGCGCCATAGAGCTCTTGGCCCTTGTTAAACACCGGGGTCTCTGGCGAGTTCAGGTACTTGGGCTCTCCCTTGCCAATGATGCGCCCGCCAAACCCGATCAAGTCACCCTTCATGTTGCGAATGGGGAACATCACCCGGCCACGGAACCGGTCGTAGCGGCGGCCATCATCGGCCTCAATGACAAGCCCCGACTCCACGAGCAGTGGGTCTTCGTAACGGGTAAACACACTGGCAAGCCCCTGACGGCTCTCTGGCGCCCAACCGAGCCCATACTGCGCAGCAATTTGGCCGGTCAGCCCTCGGGCCTTCAGATAGTCGACTGCCGGCCAGTGGTCGCGAAGCTGTGCCTTGTAAAACGTCTGTGCACGATCAAGCACACTGGCGTGCGCAGACTGCTCCTGGCGGCGTTCGGCCGCGCGGGCACGCACGGCCGGGCTCGTCTGAGTCTGAGGCACTTGCATGCCGACGGTCGCGGCAAGGTTGCGCACGGCCTCCGGGAAGCTCGCCCCAGTGTGCTCCATGAGAAAGGTAATGGCACTGCCATGAGCCCCGCAACCGAAGCAGTGATAAAACTGTTTGGTGGGACTGACGGTGAACGACGGGGATTTTTCTTGATGGAAAGGGCAAAGGCCTAGCAGGTTAGCGCCGCCTTTTCTAAGCTGAACGTGCTGACCAACCACGTCGACCACGTCGACGCGGGAGAGCAATTCTTGGACAAATGAATCCGGGATCAAGGCGGGCGCGCTATATCAAACAAAAGTTGATGAAACAACTGTTGATAAAACAAATGTCAGTGAAACGTCATTCGGATCGGCGTGAACCAAACAGACGTTTGTTAGACAACTGTCGATCAAAAACTGCTGATCGAACAAATTCCAAGCGCGGCAGCTAGTACCCGCAATCAGTACATGCGCGGCGGCAGTTGCTGGCTACGAATACGCTTGTAGTGACGCTTGATGGCAGCGGCATGCTTGCGCTTGCGCTCAGCGGTGGGCTTCTCATAGAACTCGCGAGCACGTAGCTCGGTCAAAAGGCCGGTTTTCTCGATGGTGCGCTTAAAGCGACGCATCGCAACTTCAAACGGCTCATTTTCTTTCAGGCGAACAGTTGGCATAAGTTTTTCGTGTGAAGAATATTGTGCTAAGCCCGATAATATAGCATAGCCTGTAACAGAACTCGTGAACTATTGACGGGAAAGCGGTCGACTCAGTTCCTTTGCGACTCCCCGCCGGGTCGCCGGCGAGTGAGCTTTGCATGGCCCTGTTTAGCGGCCATGGGTCTTTTTCAGCTCATCGAGCGTCAGTGTATCGTAGGCCTCAAACGGCTGATGAATCCAGGGGTTATCTTCGAGATAGACGCTATGGTAGTCAGGGCTAACCACCGAATGCGCCTTCCACCAAACCACGGCCGTGCGCAGCTCTTTGATCGCAGGGTATGACGACAGCAAATGACCACGGACCTTGCCAAAGGTCAGGCCGGTGTCGACCATGTCGTCTACCAGCAACACACGACCGGAGGGGCTGCCATAGGCCATGGAAATGTAGGGCGCGATGTCAAGCTGGCCTTGCTCACGACCCGCGTTCTCCCGATAACTGCTAGCAGACAGAATCGCCAGCGGGATCCGGTTCAGGCGCGAGAGCACGTCACCGACACGCATGCCGCCACGCGCCAGACAGATAATCTGGTCAAACACCCAGCCAGACTCGTGAATCTGCACAGCCAGGTCTTCGATGAGCCGGTTGTACTCATCCCAGCTGTACCAGACGTCGCGAGCGGTGTTCGGGGGGTTGGCCATATCAAACTTCCCGGCATCAAGACTTAAACGGATGACGCAATAATATCGTCTCTTCGCGATCGGGCCCGGTAGACACCATGTCAATGGGCACGTCACAGACCTCTGATATACGCATTAAGTACTGTCGCGCATTGGCTGGCAGTTTATCAAACTCCGTTACGCCAACTGTCGAGCCCTCCCAACCAGGGATCTCCTCGAACACCGGCTCAGCACGCGCCACATCGGCCGCCCCAAATGGCAGCAACTCCGTGAACTGACCATCTATGCGATACCCCACCCCTAGCTGAATGGCGGGCAGCCCATCGAGCACGTCAAGCTTGGTGATACACAGCCCGGAGATGCCGTTAATCTGAACCGAACGCTTGAGTGCCGCACCGTCAAACCAGCCGCAACGCCTCGCACGCCCAGTAACCGAACCAAACTCTTTGCCAACAGAAGCCAAGTGTGCGCCCGTCTCGTTGTCAAGCTCAGTGGGAAATGGACCAGAACCGACTCGCGTGGTGTAAGCCTTGGTAATGCCCAGCACATGATGCAAGCTTTGTGGCCCCACACCGGCGCCAGCGGCCGCAGCACCAGACAAACAGTTGCTGCTTGTAACAAACGGATAGGTGCCATGGTCAATATCGAGTAAGGCCCCTTGCGCGCCTTCGAAAAGCAGACTCTGGCCAGCCTTTTGTGCCTTGTTGAGTAACTCACTGACATCGGCGACCATCGGTTGCAGATGTTGTGCAAAACCCATCGCTTGATCAAACACCTCATCGACCGACACTGCCGGTGCGCCGAGATACTGGGTCAGCGTGAAATTATGCAAGTCAAGGACTTCTTCGAGCTTGTCGCGAAGCGCTTTGCTGTCGTAGAGGTCTTGCACACGCAGCGCACGCCGCGCAATCTTGTCTTCGTAAGCCGGTCCAATGCCACGACCGGTGGTGCCTATTTTGGCGTCGCCGCGCTTGGCTTCACGGGCTTGGTCAAGCGCCACATGATAGGGCAGAATGAGTGGGCAAGCCGGCGCGATACGCAAACGTTCACGCACCTCGATGCCCGCGGCCTCGAGCTCTTCGATTTCTTTAAACAATGCCTCAGGCGAGAGCACCACGCCGTTGCCGATGTAGCAAATGATCTCCGGGTGCATGATGCCAGACGGGATCAAACGCAAAATCGTCTTGTGCCCTTTGATCCACAGCGTATGGCCTGCATTATGGCCACCCTGGAACCTAACCACACCGTGCGCTGACTCAGCGAGCCAGTCAACAATCTTGCCCTTGCCCTCATCACCCCACTGGGTGCCAATCACTACAACGTTTTTGTTCATGATGTTCAAGAAATGGAATTAGCAGAAATGGGCTCAATCACCCATTGCTCGTCACGACAAACCAGTTGCCGATCGAACACAAACTCATCATGGCGAGCCGTCTCGCCAGGCAACAATTGCACCACGATTTCGCCTTCGGCGCGCAACTGGGCGATGACTTGGCCAAGCGCCTGGTCATGAGCACCATCGGGCGGCGCAAGCACGGCGTGGGTCGGTTGAACTTGCGCCACGGTTCGGGCCAGTCTGAGCAAGTCCATGCTAAAGCCGGTGGCCGCACGCGCGCGCCCAAAGGCCTGGCTGACATTGTCATAACGACCGCCTCGCACCAACGCGTCATGCCAGCCTGGCGCATACATCGCAAAGGTCACGCCCGAGTGATAGCCGTAGGCGCCCACATCGGCCAAGTCCAAACTGACCTGCTCATGCGCCAGTTTGCTCACCAAGGTGCGCAAAGAATTCAAGGCCCCTGCCACACCCTCAAATGCCGTCAAGCTTTGAGCGCGATCGAGTACCTCAGAACCACCATACAAACGCGGCAGTAACTCCAGGGCTTGCACAACGGTCTCTTGAACCGCCGGCTCACCGTCACGCAACTGCGCCAAACCGGGCAAGTCCTTGTCGCGCAACAGCGCGACAATCTCATCGGCGCGCGCCTGGGCATGGGGGTCCTGGTTAATGATGGCTTGCACCAAACCGTCGTGCGAAAGCACCAGACGGCCATCGACCACGCCGGCCATACTAGCGCTTTGCATGGCCAATCGAATAATTTCAAGATCAGCTTCAATGCCGGCATAACCGTAGATCTCGGCGCCGATTTGCAGCTGTTCGCGACTTGAGACCAAGCCTGCCGGTCGGGCGTGTAAAACCGGACCACAGTAACAAAGGCGGGTCACACCGGGGCGGTTTAGCAAATGAGCATCAATACGCGTGACTTGCGGGGTCATGTCCGCACGCAGGCCTAGCGTTCGACCCGAGAGTTGGTCAACGAGTTTGAATGTTTTAAGACTGAGATTCTTACCGGCCCCCGTCAAAAGAGACTCGATATATTCAACCATGGGTGGTGAGACAGTCTCGAACCCGAAGGTGCGAAACAAATCGAGCAGCTCGCGTCGCAAGTCTTCGACTTGCCGCGCCTGCGCTGGCAACACATCTGCGAGGTAATCGGGCAATAACCAATTGCCGTTCATCATTTAGTCCCACCCCAAAAGAAAAGCGGCTTGGGGCGCGAACCCAACAAGCCGCCACTTCATTGTCCTATCACTAGGCTTGCACGGCATTATACCGTGCCAGCATGCGCTTAGTTACTCGGCGCAGGCGCTCCTGTGTTGAGCCTGCCCGATGGTGACTTCATGAAACGGAAAAAGTCAGAGGTCGGATCCACCACAAGCACGTCGCTAGACTTACCAAAGGCAGCCCGATAAGCTTCAAGGCTCTTGTAGAAACTGTAGAAATCTTCGTCTTGACCGTAGGCTTGACCATAGAGCTTGGCCGCCTCAGCATCGCCCTCACCCATGGTGGCTTGTGCCTTGGCAAACGCTTCGGCCAGAATGACCTCACGCTCACGATCCGCGCCTGCACGAATTTTTTCGCCTTCGGCTGCACCGATGGAACGAAGCTCGTTTGCCACACGTAAACGCTCGGACTCCATGCGCCGATACACCGATTCAGCAATCTCGGGCGCAAACTCAATGCGCTTCAGACGCACGTCAACGATGTCAACACCCAGCGGTTTAGCACGGCGACGCACATTGTCCCGCACCTCTTCCATGATGACATCGCGCTCAAGTGCCACCACATCACGCACCGTACGCACGTTAACCGATGCGTTCAAAGCGTCACGGATCTGGGCTTGCAAACGCAGTTCCGCGGCTCGCTCGTTGCCGGCAAACGTCACATAGTAGATGCGAGGGTCAATGATGCGCCACTTCACGAATGAGTCGATCAAGAGGTTTTTCTTCTCTGACGTCTGAATGCGCTCGGCATCAGAGCTTTCGATGGTCAACAACCGCTTGTCCAACATGACAACATTTTGAAATGGCGGGGGCAGCTTGAAATACAGACCCGGATCCTTGATCACCCGGCGCACTTCACCCAGCGCAAACACCAATGCGAAATCGCGTTCACGCACAATAAACATCGACGTCGACAAAATACCGGCAATGACAGCCAGTACGACGAGTAGCGCGCCAACTTTATTACTCATGTCCTACCCCTTAGCGCGAAGCGTCACGATCACGCGAGAACGAACCGGAGAACGTTTCGCGAAGATTGGGACGCTGGTTGTTACTGTTGTTGGCCGAACTGCTTGCGCCGGACGACCCACCACGAGTGCCTGAGCTTGCCGAAGCAGCAGAGCCGGATGTGCCCGACGCGCTGCCGCTTTGGCCTGACATGCTGTCAGACATGCCAATCGTGCTGCCTGAGGCACTGCCTCTGGCGCTTTGCTGCATGATGCGGTCAAGCGGCAAGTACAGCATGCTGTTGCTGGCCTCTGTGTCGATAAACACCTTGCTTGAACGGGCAAACATATCTTGCATGGTGTCAAGGTACATACGTTCACGCTGCACATCTGGTGAATTCTGATATTGCTCGAGAATGCTCAAGAAACGAGCCGTGTTACCACGCGCATCACCGACCACCTTGGCTTTGTAACCTTCAGCCTGCTCGATCATGCGTGATGCCGTGCCTCGAGCCAGTGGAACCACCTGATTGCGATAGGCTTCACCCTCGTTAATCTGACGCTCACGGTCTTGACCGGCCTTGACCGCATCGTCAAAAGCGGCCTGGACTTGCTCGGGCGGCTGCACGTTCTGGATGGCAACCGAGCTCACCAGAATCCCGGTTTTGTAGCGATCAAGCACTTCTTGCATGATTTTTTGCACTTCTGAGGCAACCTGCGTACGCCCTTCATACAACACAAAGTCCATCAGGTTGCGGCCCACCACTTCACGCATCGAACTTTGTGCCACTTGGTTGACTGACTGGTCAGGGTCGCGCGTCTCGAAGAGGTAATCCGGCGCGCCGTCAGGCTTAACCCGGTACTGCACCACAAACTGAACGTCAACGATGTTCTCGTCAGATGTGAGCATCAGCGCTTCTGGTGGCACCTTGTTGCGTGCGTTGCCTCTAAAACCAATCTCAAAAGTGCGCAATTGCGAGACATCCACCATCTCAGTTTGCTGAATGGGATAGGGCATGCGCCACTGGAAACCCGGTGCTGCCGTGCTCTTGTAAGCACCAAACTGAGTGATGACGCCAACCTGGCCTTCTTGAACAATAAAGAAACCACTGCCAAGCCATAACAAAATCACGACCGCACCGACAATGCCAAACCCGAATTTGGTTTGACGTGGCGTGGGCCCGCCACCGCCTGAGCCACCTGACTCGGGCGGCTGCGGTGGCCAGGGGCGGCGAGGGCCACCCTTGTTGCCGAACAATCCTTTCAACTTGCGATTGAAATCGCGCCAAACCTGGTCAAGATCGGGCGGGCCGTCCTGATTGTTCGGACGACGCGGCGGTTCCTGACGCGTGGGCTCGGGCTTTTTGGGGTCATTGGCGTCACCACGCCCCCAGCCTGGGTCATTCAAATTCAGAAGTTTGGTCATTCGTCGCATGGGTTCCTGCACACGTTGCAAATTCAGCTATAGCCTGACGAACCAATGTCAAGCCCTCACGGCGTTGTGCACTGATAAAAACTTTGTGAATGGTACCATGCGAATCGCGCTCAATTCTTGGAGAGAATCCAAGGTTATCTATCTTGTTATAGATAAGAATCTGAGGGATTTGGGCAGCGCCAATTTCCGCTAAAACCTTTTGTACTTCATGGATTTGCTCATCGCGCAGCTCGCTTGATGCGTCCACCACATGTAAGAGCAAGTCAGCATGAATCGCCTCTTCTAGCGTGGCCCGAAACGCCGCAATCAAGGTGTGCGGCAATTCTCGGATAAAACCCACGGTATCGGACAGTGTCACGTTGCCCGCACCCTCGATCCAGACTCGCCGGGTGGTGGTGTCGAGCGTGGCAAATAATTGGTCGGCTGCGTAAGCGTCAGCCCGGGTCAAGGCATTAAATAGCGTTGACTTGCCTGCATTGGTATACCCCACAAGCGACACAGACAAGGCAGCGCCACGCGCCCTGGCGCGCCGCTGCGTCACCCGCTGGCGCTGGACTTTTAGCAGGCGCTCTCGCAATACCTTGACCTTGGCGCCGATCATGCGCCTGTCCATCTCAAGCTGTGACTCACCAGGCCCGCGCATCCCAATACCACCACGCTGACGTTCAAGGTGAGTCCAAAGACGCGTCAGACGCGTGGCCAAGTGCTGCAACTGAGCGAGCTCGACTTGCAACTTACCCTCATGGCTTTTGGCGCGTAACGCAAAAATATCCAGAATCAGGGCGACCCGATCAACCACCCGCAAGTTAAGCTTGCGTTCCAAGTTGCGTTGCTGGGCCGGCGACAAGGGCTGATCAAACAAAACCACGTCAGCGCCGCTGGCTTGGCAAAGATCGACTGCTTCTTGGACTTTGCCTGACCCAATAAAAGTGGCGGCATCGGGACGATCACGCTTTGCCGTGATTTGCGCCACGAGCTCTGCGCCCGCACTGCTGGCAAGCATGTCGAACTCCTGGCGGTTCGCTTCATAGTCAGGTGAACCGAGGTCAACGCCAATGACCAGTGCTTTCATTGGCGCCTTTCTGCCATAACGGAGATACTTAGATTACTCAGCGTTTTCCTCAGTCGGCAAAGAGACGGCCTTGGCAGGCACCACAGTAGAGATGGCGTGCTTGTAGACCATCTGAGTCACGGTATTTCTGAGCAAAATCACGTACTGATCGAACGATTCCACATGGCCTTGAAGCTTAATGCCATTGACCAGGTAGATCGACACTGGGATATGTTCTTTTCTCAGGACATTCAAAAACGGGTCCTGAAGGGTTTGCCCCTTGTTGCTCATTGATTAACTCCACATTTCTAATCGTTTTTGACTTGGGTGGTCATCAATGGAATACCACTTGCGACCATTCTCACATCGAATCTCGAATGCCGTCACTCTACAGACTTTTAGTGGTCTTGACTAGCGAATCCGTTAGGGACAAACACACGCTCTCAACGCCTTGATGAGACTGCCACAGTCCTCGGAAGTTCCCACGGTAATACGAATAAAAGAACTGACTCTGGGACGCTCGAAATGACGCACCAAAATGGCGCGTTCACGCAGCCAGCCAGCCAAGGCCGCCCCTTCATGCTCAGGGTGACGCGCAAACACAAAGTTCGCTGACGAGGGCAACACCTCAAACCCAATGCCTTGCAACTGCTTGGTCAACCAATCCCGGTTCTCAATCACGGTCTGACACGCAGATGTGAAGTAGGCATCATCCTCAATGGCCGCGGTGGCTCCTGCCTGTGCAATCTGGTCCAACGGATAAGAATTGGTACTGTCTTTAACCCGCTCAAGCCCCTCAATGAGCTCTGCAGAGCCTAGGGCGTAACCAACACGCAACCCGGCAAGTGCCCGAGACTTTGACAGGGTGTGCGAGACAAGCAGGTTCGGATAACGGGCAATCAACCCGACCGCGCTCTTGCCACCGAAATCGACATAGGCCTCGTCGATGAGAACCACCACATCCGGGTTGCCTGCCACGATGCGCTCGATGCTATCGAGATCTAGCGCAATACCAGTCGGCGCATTAGGATTGGCAATGACGATACCACCGGCCTTTGGGTGACCTTGCCCAAGATAGTCTTGTGGATTGATACGAAATTGCTCATCGAGCGGCACCACATGATGGTCAATACCATGCAAATTGGCATAGACCGGATAAAAACCGTAAGTCAGATCGGCAAACAACAGCGGCGCTGGCTGCCGGAAAAAAGCAAAAAACGCCAGGTTCAAGACATCGTCCGAGCCGTTGCCCACAAAAACCTGGTCCATGCTCACGCCATGGTGCTTAGCAATGGCCTCTTTAAGCTTGCGCGCCGTCGGGTCGGGGTACAAGCGCAGACGATCATCGGCGGCGGCCTTGATCGCTTCAATGGCCCGCGGCGAAGGCCCAAGCGGATGCTCGTTGGTGTTGAGTTTGATCAGGTTATTGACCTGAGGCTGCTCGCCTGGGACATAAGGCGAAAGCTCGCGAATCGATGGGCTCCAGAATCGGCTCATGGCAATCAACTGTCCACGTAAGGGTTGTGAGAGGACTTGAACTCAATGCGCAAAGGCGTGCCCGCGAGCTCGAACGCATCGCGAAACCGCGACTCCAGATAGCGCCGGTAAGGATTGGCAATGGCATCAAGGGCATTGCCATGCACAATGATTCTCGGGGGGTTTTGCCCGCCCTGGTGGGCATAGCGCATTTTGGGCCTGAAAATGCCTTTGCGTGGCGGCGGTTGCTGGGCGACAGCGTCTTGCAACACGCGTGTCAGTTTGGGTGTTGATAGCTTACAAAACGCTGCCGCATGCGCGGCCTTGACCGAGCGCATGACGGCATTGACGCCTTGGCCACGCAGTGCCGAGATGTAGTGGGTTTTAGCGAACCCAAGGAACTTCAACTTGCGGTCAAACTCGCGCTTGATGCGTTCGCGCCTATCGGTGTCGGCGTTATCCCATTTGTTGACCGCCACCACGAGCGCGCGGCCTGACTCCACCACAAACCCGGCAATATGGGCGTCCTGGTCTGAAATCTCTTGCTGCGCGTCAAGCAGCAACAACACCACATTGCAGGCTTCAATGGCCTGCAGGGTTTTGATAACAGAAAACTTCTCAACCGCCTCAAACACCTTGCCACGGCGACGCAACCCGGCGGTGTCAATCAAGGTGTAGGGCTGGCCGTCACGCTCGAACTCCACTTCGATGGCATCGCGCGTGGTGCCAGGCAAATCAAACGCAATCACCCGGTTCTCACCGACCAATGTATTGATCAACGTGCTTTTACCCACGTTGGGGCGACCCACAATGGCCAATTTGATGCGGTGATTCTCGCTATCGACGAGTTCGGCCGCCGACTCACCGTCGCTGTCCGTGGCCTCCCCCTCTGACGTCTGGTCAACCACTTTGGGCTCAGCAAACGGGGCAAGCGCTTGCTCAATAAGCGCGACCACGCCATCACCATGCGAGGCGGAAATGGCATGCGGCTCACCAAGCCCGAGCTCGTGAAACTCGGCAATGGCCGCGCCATGACGCATACCCTCAGCTTTGTTGACACACAGGAGCACCGGCTGGCCCGAGCGTCTCAGTAGCGAAGCGATCTCCTGGTCATGCGCATTAAGCCCGGCGCGCGCGTCTACCAGAAAAATAATGACATCAGACTCGGCAATGGCCTGCTCGGTTTGTTTGGCCATGTCGTGCAAGATGCCTTTTTTGGCGACTGGCTCAAACCCCCCGGTGTCAACCACAATAAAGGGTGTGTCACCCACCCGACCTTCGCCATAGTGGCGGTCACGGGTCAGCCCCGCAAAGTCAGCCACCAGCGCCGCGCGTGAACGCGTCAGGCGATTAAATAAGGTGGATTTGCCCACATTGGCCCGACCCACAAGCGTCACGACAGGTTTAAGCGCCACGATATCAATTCAACCGTATGAGAACGACACTGCTGTCACCCGTTTGCACCAGTGCGCCACCATTAAAGGACTGCACCGGCGCGAACATCGCATCACCGCCGACGTTCAAACGGCCGGCCAGCTCTCCGTTGGCTGCAGACAAGGCATGCACATAGCCATCCAGATCGCCAGTAACCACCGACCCAGCCACCACAGCGGGCTCAGTCAAACGCCGATTGAGCAAGGCATCCTGCACCCAAGCGGGCTCACCATCCTGTAAACCGTAGGCATGCACACGGCTACGACTGTCCGGCACATAAACTTGCGACTGGTCAGCCGCCAAACCCACCACGCTCGAGATATTGTTGGCCCAGACCGTGCGTCCGCCCTCGGCAGCGTTAAAGCAGGTGACACGCCCTTGATAAGCCACAGCGCACAACAGGTCACCCATGACCAAGGGCTGCCCGACCACGTCGTTCACGCGCTCAAGGTCACTGGCACCGCGTGGCACGGCCACAATCCCTTCCCAGACCACAGCGCCACTGCCTGGCACCATGGCTAGCAAGCGCCCGCCCGGCATGCCAGCAAGCACCAGATCCTGCACCTCGTTCATGCGCGATGGGGCACGCAACGCCAGCGCCGGTCCGGGGCGCTGCACATTCCAGATGCGCTCGCCATTGGCGGCGTTAAAAGCCTGCACACGATAATCGCCGGCACGCACCACTACCACGCCCTCGCCCACCCAGGGCACCACACTGACTTCGCTAGAAGCTTGTGCACGCCACTTCTCCGTACCGTTGGCGTCAAGCGCAATCACTTCGCCATCGGCGGTCGCCACAGCCACGGTATCTGCATCAGCCCCGACACCGGCTGACAACGCGTTGGCGACCTTCGTGTTCCAGACGGTGGCGCCGTTGCTGCCGTCAATACGAGCCACATTGCCATCGGTCGATGCAGCATAAACGGTATCACCCACAACCGCCGGCGCAAAACCGTAGCACGTTTGGCTGCCAACGGGCGCACGCCACGCCACACTCGTCTGAACCGTTGGGGTCAATGGCGTCAGTTCACGTGGCTCGTTGCGATTGTCCGAGCCGGCGCACCCGGCCAGTGTAATGGCGACCGCCAGCGCACCTATCACTGTGAGGGCCGAGCGCGACCGTCGGGCATGAGAAGTCGGATTTTTGCCAAGCCACATTTGCATTACCTCACGAACCAAGCGTATCGATCTTCAGTTGCACGACATTCGTCAGGGTATCAGCCGGTGGCAATGCCTCGAGCGCTTCACGCCATGCCTTCATGGCTTCATCCTGCTTTCCTTGCGCCAGCAAAATGTCCCCGCGACGGTCGGCATACAAGGCTTTAAAGGAATCCGGCGGTGTGTCGAGCACGGCCAAGGCCTCATCGTATTTGCTTTGATCCAGCAGCAGCCCAGCCAAGCGCAGCTGGGCCACCGGCGCAAGCGCGATGTGCGAGCTTGAAGCCAACCAGCGCAAGGGCCGCTCGGCAGCGGCCAAGTCACCGCCTTCACGCAACGCGTCACTTGCCACGAGCGCAGCCCGAGCGGCATAGTCTGTCGCGGCAAAGTCTGACTGCAAGGTTTGCATGGCTGCCTCAATGCGTGGCGCACTGTCTTGCCCAGGGTCAGCTGCCGCACGCTCAAGCGCCTCGTAATAGCCTCTGGCTTGCTGTGACTGATTGTTCTCATACCAATTCCAGCCCTGCCAGCCCAACACAATCACCAGTGCCAGTGACAATAAGCCCAAGGTGATCGTGCCGTACTTGCTCCACCACGCCTTTAACTGCGCTAATTGCTCTTGTTCTTCCAAATCATAAGCCATGGTTTCAAACCTTTTTGCTTGCTGGGGTGTTGAGAGTTGTTGATGCGATTGCCTGCTTAAGCGTTACACCTAGCGCATCAAACGCCACGCGTTGCTGCTGCTCTTGGCTCTGTTGGCGAAGCCACTTCACAGAGGCTTGCCCGCTGGCCAATTCATCCTCACCTAGAATAACCGCAATTTGGGCGCCACTGGCATCAGCCCGCTTGAACTGGGCTTTAAAGCTGCCCGCCCCGGCGTGCACGATGACCGATAGCCCCTCATCACGCAGAGTTTCGGCCAGTTGCGCACCGCGCCGCTGTGCGGCTTCACCCTGGTGAATCATATACACCTGGCACTCGGGTTGAGCTTGCTGGGGCTGACACTGCTGCCACAAGTCAATCAAGCGCTCCATGCCAATAGCAAACCCTACGGCAGGCGCCGGTTTGCCTCCAAGCAAACTGATCAGGTCATCATAGCGCCCGCCCCCACAAACGGTGGCCTGCGCGCCAAGCTTATCGGTCACCCACTCAAACACGGTCAGGTTGTAATAATCCAGTCCACGCACCATGCGCGGGTTCAAACGGTAGGCAATGCCGGCCTCGTCGAGCCGTTCACAAACGCCAGCGAAATGCGCACGAGACTGCTCGCCTAGAAAGTCGAACAACTTGGGTGCAGCGTTGGCCATTTCCTGCATGGCCGGGTTTTTGGTGTCCAAGACGCGCAGCGGGTTGGTGTATAGGCGCCGCTGGCCGTCTTCATCGAGCACGTCACGGTGTTTTTCCAGGTGCGCGATCAGTGCAGCCCGGTGGGCTTGCCGTTCAGAGAGTTGGCCAAGCGAGTTCAGCTCGAGCTGCATGTCTTCGATGCCAAGCTCACGCCACAGGCGGGCGGTCATCAAAATCATTTCGGCATCCACATCGGGGCCGGCAAAGCCCAGCGCCTCGACGTCGAGCTGATGAAACTGCCGGTAGCGGCCCCTTTGGGGGCGCTCATGACGAAACACCGGCCCCATGCTGTAGATGCGTCGCGGCCGGTCGTAGAGCAGGTTGTGCTCAATCGAAGCACGCACCAGCCCAGCGGTAAATTCGGGCCGCATGGTCAGCGAATCACCATTGAGGCTATCGACAAACGTGTACATCTCTTTTTCAACGATGTCGGTGACTTCGCCAATGCCACGGGTAAAGAGCCGGGTGTGCTCCAGGATCGGCGAGCGCATGTTCAAGTAACCGTATTGCGCAAGCCAGTGACGCAAGTGCGCCTCCAGGCTTTCCCACAAGTGAGAAGCGTCAGGCAACACATCATTCATGCCGCGAATGGCGGCGACTTTTTTAAATTCAGTTGTCATGTTGAATCAGACCTGCTTAACCAGCCCCCGTCGATGACGAGGCCTCACGCCCATAGCGTTTTTCAATATAGTCTTGCACGATTGCTTGAAACTCTTGGGCAATGTGCTCACCCTTTAACGTCACGGTTCGCTGGCCGTCGACATACACCGGTGCAGCAGGCACCTCACCGGTGCCTGGCAAACTGATGCCGATATCGGCGTGGCGGCTTTCTCCCGGGCCGTTGACCACACAGCCCATGACAGCCACATTCATTGACTCCACACCGGGGTATTGCTCTCGCCAAACTGGCATTTGCTCTCTTAAGTAACGCTGAATGTCGTCGGCAAGCTCCTGAAACACCGTGCTCGTGGTGCGCCCGCAACCCGGGCAGGCGATCACCATGGGCGTAAAAGCACGCAAACCCATGGTCTGAAGGATTTCCTGTGCCACCACCACCTCACGGCAACGGTCACCACCGGGCTCGGGCGTAAGCGAAATGCGGATGGTGTCGCCAATGCCCTCTTGCAACAACACGGCCAAGGCCGCGGTCGATGCCACCACGCCCTTGGTGCCCATGCCGGCCTCGGTCAAGCCCAGATGCAGCGGATAGTCACAACGAGCCGACAAGTTGCGATAGACAGCGATCAAGTCCTGAACATGGCTAACCTTACAAGACAGCACAATCGCGTCACCTGGCAAACCGAGCTCTTGCGCACGCTCAGCGTTGCTAATGGCTGACACCACAAGCGCTTCGCGCATCACCGCCTGCGCATCGAGTGGGTTGGGCCGTTGGCTGTTTTCATCCATCATGCGCGCCAGCAATTCCTGGTCCAGGCTGCCCCAGTTCACGCCAATGCGCACCGGCTTGCCGTGGCGACACGCCACCTCAATCATTTGCGCAAAGTTATCATCGCGACGCTTGCCGCCACCCATGTTGCCAGGGTTGATGCGGTATTTGGACAGCGCCTGCGCACAGTCCGGGAATTGCGTGAGCAATTTGTGGCCATTGAAATGAAAGTCGCCACACAAAGGCACCGAGATGCCCATACGGTCAAGCTGCTCGCGAATAGCAGGCACCGCTTGGGCTGCTTCGGGCGTGTTCACGGTGATACGCACAATTTCCGAGCCCGCCTGCGCGAGCTCTTTGACTTGAATCGCAGTCGCAATGGCGTCAGCGGTGTCGGTGTTGGTCATGGACTGAACCACCACAGGAGCATCACCCCCGACACGGACTACTGTGTCACCCCAAGTGACATGCGCCTGGCGGGTTTGGCGGCGCGTCAGTGGGCCTACAGGGGTTGCAGTCATTGCCTCGATGGCGTTGCCGTCATTGACTGATTCTGACATCTCGTGCTTAACCCCCCAACCAAATCGGCAACCAGCTGTCAGGCACCACATCCTGCGAGATCGCAATGCCCACAACCACCCCGATAACGAGCAGCACCAGAATGACCCAGCCAACAGATCCCGTCGATGACGTTTCCTCCATCGACTCGCCGATGGCCCGCGTTGACGTGTGATTGGCGATGCCCGCCCGAGTGGTGGGCAAATGGTCTCGCAACGCGGGCTCAAGCGCCTCAAAATCCACATCAAGCAAACGGGTGTAGCTTTTGGCAAGAGTCTTTAGCCCAATGCCCTTAGGCAGCTCATCCCACCGCTCGTTTTCCAGGGCATCGATGACATGCGGGCGATATTTAATGCGCGCTGAAACGTCTTCCAGAGACAGGCCACGGGCCACCCGGATCTTTCGCAATGCCGCTAAAGCTGTCACTGGCTCTGAAGGCTCAGGCGCAGACTCGAACTTCAAGGGAACGGTTTTGGGGTCATCAAGACTCATGATCAAGCCTCCGTGACAGCAATACGCCTGAGCGCATGCGCTGGCGCCTGCGCCAAGCGACGCTGGGTTAGCTTGGTGCGATCCTTGATGTCGCCGGCGAGTTGGCCACAAGCCGCGTCGATGTCATCACCCCGCGTCTTGCGGATGGTGGTCACCACACCGGCGTCTTGTAAAACACGTCCAAAGGTATGTACCCGGTTCGATGATGAGCGTTGCAACCCGGAGTCCGGGAAAGGGTTGAACGGTATCAAATTGATCTTACAAGGCACCCGACGAGCGATCTCGACTAGCTGGCGTGCATGCTCAAGGTCATCGTTAACCTCTTGCAGCATGACATATTCAAACGTGATGAAGTCCCGTGGCGCCACCTCAAGGTAGCGCTCGCACGCGTCAAGCAACTCGTTTAACGGGTACTTCTTGTTTAGCGGCACGAGATGATCGCGCAAAGTGTCGTTAGGCGCGTGCAACGACACGGCCAGTGCCACCGGGCAATCCTTTGCCAGGCGATCCATAATGGGCACCACACCGGAAGTCGATACCGTCACCCGGCGACGCGACAGGCCATAAGCGTGGTCATCAAGCATCAGACGCAAAGCGCCGAGGACCGCGTCGTAATTCAGTAACGGCTCACCCATGCCCATAAAGACCACGTTGCTGATTACCCGGTCGTTGGTCGAGGTACCGTTTTGGGCTGAATTGCCAGATTGTTCTGTGGCACCCAATCGCGTGACCGCGCCATTGGATAGCAGGTCATGGCGAGCCCACCAGAGTTGGCCGATGATTTCAGCGCTGGTGAGGTTACGACTAAAGCCTTGATGCCCTGTCGAACAAAACGGGCACGCCACGGTGCAGCCGGCTTGGCTCGAAATACAAAGCGTGCCGCGATCATCCTCGGGGATAAACACGGTCTCAATGGCGTTGTTGTTGCCCACATCGAACAACCACTTGTGGGTGTGATCCGAGGCCACGTGGCGCTTGAGCACCGTCGGTGCGCTCACTTCACACTGCCTGGCCAAACGCTCACGAAATGCGTTGGCCAAATCAGTCATGTTGCTGAAGTCTGACTCACCGCGCTGGTGAATCCAGCGCATGAGCTGTTTGGCCCGAAAGGGCTTATCCCCCCAGGCACCAACCATCGCGACCAAGGACGCTTGGTCCATGCCGATGAGGTTGGTGTGGTTTATTGGGGCATCTTGCATAGGTCAGTCGTTCGTGCCACCCACATGCATTGGCGACACACACGCCGCATTAACGGCTGTGGATATTCATCTCCGGAAAGAAAAAGGCGATCTCGTTGGCCGCTGTCTCAGGAGCGTCCGAGCCGTGCACGGCATTGGCATCAATGCTTTCCGCAAAATCGGCGCGGATCGTACCGGCATCGGCTTTCTTGGGGTCGGTTGCACCCATCAGGTCACGGTTTTTCTGGATGGCGCTTTCACCTTCGAGCACCTGAACCATGACAGGGCCAGACACCATGAAATCCACCAGATCATTAAAGAATGGACGCTCTTTGTGAACCGCATAAAAACGCCCAGCATCTTCACGCGAAAGCTGCATCATGCGTGCAGCAATCACTTTGAGGCCAGCTTGCTCAAAGCGGCCCAGGATTTGGCCAATCACATTTTTAGCGACGGCATCGGGTTTGATGATGGACAAGGTACGTTCGACAGACATGAAAGCTCCAGTAATTCTCAATGAAAACAACAACTTTTAGAAATTCGAGATAGCTCGCTAGTTTAGCACGGCGCAGTTATGGACATACACGTAAAATAGTGGGTTTTAGCATTCTTGTCTCGCCTGACGCCTCCATGACAAAGCCAACCTCCTCTGCCGCTGACAGCCTGCCCAAAAGTTTTGAGCCCGCCGATATCGAAAGCCGCTGGTACCCCAAATGGGAATCGGCCGGCTACTTTGAGGCCGGCCAGCATGTGGCTGGCGCCAGCCCAGACCTGCCGCCCTACGTTATCCAGTTTCCACCACCGAACGTGACGGGCACCTTGCACATGGGTCATGCCTTTAACCAGACCATCATGGACGGGCTGGTTCGCTATCACCGCATGCTCGGTCAGGACACGGTGTTTGTGCCTGGCACCGATCACGCCGGCATTGCCACGCAAATCGTGGTCGAGCGCCAGCTCGACGCCCAGAAGATCAGCCGCCACGACCTCGGCCGGGAAAAGTTCACCGAAAAAGTCTGGCAATGGAAGCAGGAGTCAGGTGGCACGATCACCCGTCAGGTACGGCGCCTAGGCGCCTCGGCCGACTGGCCGCGAGAGTACTTCACCATGGATGAGCGCATGTCACGCGGTGTGGCCGAGACATTTGTTCGGCTGTATGAGCAGGGTCTGATCTACCGTGGCAAGCGTCTGGTGAACTGGGACCCCAAACTCTTGACCGCGGTCTCGGATCTGGAAGTCAATTCGGTCGAAACCCAAGGCTCTCTCTGGCACATTTGCTACCCCTTTGTTGATGGACCGCAATCCATTGAAGAAGAAGGCCAGACCAAGACCTTGAGGGGCTTGACCATTGCCACCACCCGGCCCGAGACCATGATGGCCGACGGCGCCCTGTGCGTACACCCTGATGATGAGCGTTACAAGCACCTGGTCGGCAAGATGGTCGACTTGCCTTTGTGCGACCGACAAATTCCGATCATTGCCGATGACTTCGTGGATATGGATTTCGGCACCGGTGTCGTCAAAATCACCGGCGCTCACGACTTTAATGATTACGCGTGCGCCATGCGGCACAACTTGCCCCTGATCGTGATCTTCACCCTTGACGCCAAAGTCAACGACAATGGGCCAGCGCAGTTTCGCGGCATGGATCGCTTTGACGCCCGTGAGGCTGTCGTCAAAGAGCTAGACGAGCAAGGCTTCCTTGAAAAAGTGCAGGCCCACACCATGATGCAGCCCAAAGGTGACCGCACCGGCGTGGTGCTCGAGCCCATGTTGACGGACCAATGGTTTGTTGCCATGAGCAAGCCCGCCCCCGAGGGCACGCGACACCCCGGCAAGTCGATTACTGACGTGGCGTTAGACGTGGTGCGCGATGGCCAGATTCAGTTCTATCCGCAGAACTGGACCACGACCTACAACCAGTGGCTTGAGAACATTCAGGACTGGTGCATCTCGCGCCAACTCTGGTGGGGCCACCAGATACCGGCCTGGTACGGCGAGAACGGCGAGGTCTTTGTGGCACGCGATGAGGCCGAGGCTCACTCAAAAGCGCAGGCCGCAGGCTACAGCGGCAGCCTCAAGCGCGACCCCGATGTACTTGACACCTGGTTCTCCTCGGCGCTGGTGCCCTTCACCACCATGGGCTGGCCCGACAAAACCCCCGACCTGGAAAAATACCTGCCCTCGAGCGTGTTGGTGACCGGCTTTGACATCATCTTTTTCTGGGTGGCACGGATGGTGATGATGACCACTCACTTGATGGGCGAGGTGCCGTTTCATCACGTCTATGTCCATGGTCTGATTCGCGATGCCGACGGACAAAAAATGAGCAAGTCCAAAGGCAATACGCTAGACCCCGTGGATTTGATTGATGGCATAGATCTCGAGAGCCTGGTGAGCAAACGCGTCTACGGTCTGATGAACCCCAAACAGGCCGACGATATTGAAAAAACCACGCGCAAGCACTACCCGCAAGGCATCCCAGCATTTGGCACCGATGCGTTGCGCTTTACCATGGCGGCTTACGCCTCGCTGGGTCGCAACATCAACTTTGACCTAAAGCGCTGCGAAGGCTATCGCAACTTTTGCAACAAGCTCTGGAACGCCGCGCGGTTTGTGCTCATGAATACGGCCGATTATGTGCCGGCAAGCTCACCTGTCGCGCGCACGGGCCTACCCGAGCGCTGGATTCTGACGCGTTTGCAGCAAGTTAAACAAGAGGTCGCCAAAGGTTTCGCCGACTACCGCTTTGACAACATTGCCAACGCGCTTTACCACTTTGTCTGGGACGAGTACTGCGACTGGTATCTTGAGCTGGCCAAAGTGCAAATGCAGTCTGACGATGCCAACACCCGTCAAGCCTGTCAGGCAACCCTCATTGAAGTCCTTGAAGAGGTGTTGCGACTGCTGCACCCCATCACGCCTTTTATCACCGAGGAGCTCTGGCAAAAAGTTTCCTTGGTTGCTGGCACACGCAAGGATGATGAAGACACAAGCGTGAGCATCCAGCCCTACCCTGTGGCCAATGACGACTTGATTGATGAAGCCTCAGCCCAAGAGTTCGCCAGCCTGAAGGCCCGTATTGAGGCCGTGCGCGCCTTGCGCAGCCAGATGCAACTTTCGCCCGGTGAGCGGGTGCCGCTGCTGGCTCAGGGCCCTCGCGACAGTCTGTCGATGCAAGCGCCTTACCTCGCGTTTCTGGCTCGACTCGCCAGTGTTGACGTGGTTGATGATTTGCCCCAAGACAGCGGTGCACCGGTTCAAGTGGTTGGCGACACGCGCTTGATGCTCAAAGTCGAGATTGACGTTCAAGCCGAAATGGCCAGACTCGACAAGGAAATTGCTCGACTAAAGGCCGAAATCGCCAAAGCCCAGGGCAAACTGTCTAACGAGTCCTTTGTACAAAAGGCGCCGGCCAAAGTCGTTGAGCAGGAGAAAGAGCGCATCGCCAACTTTACCGACACCTTGCAACAGGTACAAGCGCAGCGCGAGCGCCTGGGTTAAGCCATCATTAAGCCATCAGCGACAGGCGAGGCTCGCTAAATACGCCTCGTCCGTGTCGCTAAGCAGCCCTGCAGCACGTGCCTGCTCTACCAGGTCGGGACGATGGGCTTGTGTCGTCGCAAGCGACTGTTCACGTCGCCAGCGGGCAATATGTTCGTGGTGGCCTGACATCAACACATCAGGCACACGTTGACCCTGCCAGACTTCCGGCCGGGTGTAATGCGGGCTGTCAAGCAACCCTGACAGGCTCGGCTGAAACGAATCCTGGTCATGCGAGTCTTGCTGCATGGCGCCCGGCAACAAACGCACAGCGGCATCGAGCATGGGTAACAGCGCCGGCTCACCGCCAGACACCACAAAGTCCCCGATGGACCAGCACTCATCGACTGACTGGTCAATAAAGCGTTGATCAATCCCCTCATAACGTCCGCACAGCACAATGGCACCCGGCGACTGCGCCAGGCGACTTGCTGCCGCCTGGTCAAATGGCTTGCCCAACGGCGCCAATAAAACCACAGGAACCACACCAGAGTGCTCATCCAAAGACGTCTGAGCACGATCCGATCGCACGGCCTCTAAGGCATCGGTTAGGGGCTGGGCGAGCATGACCATGCCCGGCCCTCCGCCATAGGGACGGTCGTCCACCGTTCGATGCACATCAAACACATAATCACGAATGTTCCAGGTCTTTAATTGCCACAACCCGCGCTCATGGGCACGACCCGTGATGCCGGTGGTGTGAAGCGGCACGAAATACTCTGGAAACAGCGTCAGGACATCGATGCGCATGGACGTTCAGTCATCATCGGGCGCTTGCGAATCACGCCCTGAAAGCATGGCCCAGGCGCCCACGGCCAATGCCGCCACACCGATCCAGCGCACGGTCTTGAACCGCCGGTTGGATAACACCGCAGACACCACATGAGGGTAGCGAGTCACCAGTTTCAACCCGCGTGAGAACCAAGCCCCGGTATTGCCCGGCAAGGCCGATGCCACCATACGCGATGGGTCAAGGCTAGCGGCGATCATCGTGGTTTGGGTGGCCAACTGCTGACGCTCAATTTGCGCTTTGGCTCGCAGCATTTCGATACGCACCGCACGCTCGAACTCGGCATTGTGTTTGACAGTCATGATGGCTTATCCTCATCAGCCGTTGCTCGCCGCTCGGCAGGCTCTGATCCGATTGCCCTGCCCGTGAGGCTTTGCACATCGCGCTGCAATTCTTCAAGCGTTGCCGCAAAAGGGTTTAAGCCGCCGCCGCGCAACTGCTGTCTGACACGCCACAACACAACCCCTCCAACGATGGCGTAAATCAAACACAGCGCCAACATGACCCAGTCACGATAGGGCGTATCCCAAACAACCACCACCACAAATAAAGTCAGTAACGCAAAGGCAAACATCAGGGCCAGCAAGCCCACGATCCATAACGCCAGCAGTCGCGGCAAATCGTCTTTGGCCTGTTGCAACTCCAGGCCAAACAACTCAACGCGGGTGCTCAATGCCTGCAGCACATCGGCTGACAGGCCTTTGACATGATCACCAATAGCCATTATCGACGTGCAATCAGCAATCCAAGCAACAGCCCGGCAACGCCTGCGACAGTGGCTGCCTGCCATGGACGCTCGTGCACATACTCATCGGTTGCCCGCGCGGCTTGGCGGCCGCGGTCAAGCAAGGAGTCCTGCACGTCGTGCAAGGCCAGACGGCTGCGGCGCAACGTCTCAAGCGCCTCTTCGCGCAGCTCATCGGCTTTTTCTCCGCTGGTGTTGGCCGCTTCGCGCAACAAATCCTCGGCTTGGTCTAGCGCATCCTTAATGGGGTCAACCAAACGTGCTTCATGGGTCTCGTGGGCAGTTGATTTACGTCTTGTTGCCATGGTCCTACTCCTGTTTATTCGGTCACCCCCATAGTAGACCGTTTCTATTAGGACAACACAAGTTGACCATTGGTTCAAGTTCGCCCTGAGCAGCTGTTATCGCCACCAAGAACAATGGCGGTGATACGCCTAAGCCCTGGTCTGAGCTTGAGCCTGTAGGTGCACACTTTACGTACACTATGCGACATGCCCCAAATACCCAACCACTGGTATCGCAAGCCCGCAGGGCGGTTAATTGACAGGCTGTTTTTTGCGCTTGGCTAAAAACATGAGACCCAACAATAATGACAAGCAGTAGCGCCGTCACACAAATTCGAACCGGTCCGATTGGCCCGACCCTGTGGCGCCTGTCGCTGCCCAATGTCATTTCCAACGTGCTGCTCACGCTAGTGACGGTTGCCGATGCCTGGTTTGTCTCTCGGCTGGGGACCACGGCACTGGCCAGCCTGGCCATCGTGTTTCCTTTCCAGGTGCTGATGCAGATGTTTGGCAATGGCGCCATTGGCGGGGGCATCGCCTCGGCCCTGTCGCGCGCGCTAGGCGCCAAGCGCCAAGAAGATGCGGATGCACTGGCACGACATGCTCTTTTGATTGGCGTTGTGATGTCGCTTGTGTTTGTGATCGTTTTAGGCGTGTTTGCCAGGCAAGTCTTCGGCTGGTTGGGTGCGGACCGAGCCGCGCTTGAAGGAGCCGTTCTTTATGCGTCGATCACCTTTGGCGGGGCCACGGCCGTGTGGCTTTTTTACGCCATGTTTGCGATCTATCGAGGCACTGGCAACATGGCGATTCCAGCTCGGGCGTTGGTCATTTCATCGATTGTCCAGATCGTGCTCTCCGGTGGCCTGACCTTGGGTTGGGGACCATTGCCGTCCCTTGGCATCGCCGGTCCTGCGGTTGCCTTTATCGTCAGCCAAGGTGGCGCTGGGCTGGCACTTTTTCTGCTTGCTCGCAACGGCAGGCTGGGTATTCACATTCGACTCGGTGCCATGGGCTGGCGGCCCATCGCCACCATCATGAATGTGGGCGGACTGGGCATGATCAACAGCTTAACCATTGTGCTTGCTGTGGTCGTGGTCACTGGCATGATTGGACAATACGGCACGGCTGCCCTAGCTGGGTACGGCCTGGGCAGTCGACTTGAACTGATGCTGGTACCTTTGGCCTTTGGCATCGGCGGTGCACTCACAACTGCCGTTGGAATCAACATCGGTGCGGGCCAATATCAACGTGCTCGTGACTTCGCCTGGTTTGGCGCGAAAGTCTCAGCGCTGATTGTGGGTCCAATCGGTGTGTTGCTTGCGATGTGGCCAGAGCTGTGGACGGGGCTATTTACGTCAGACGCCAATGCCCTGCACTACGCGAGACAATATTTGCACATGGTGGCCCCGCTATACGGTGTTTTTTTCGTGGGTCAAACGTTGTACTTCGCCTCCCAAGGCACGGGGCGCATGGGCATTCCGGTGAGCATCGGCGTACTCAGACTACTGACGGTTAGCTGCATTGGCTTTCTGGCAAGTTGGCTACAGGCGCCTCTATGGGTCGTGTTTGCTGGCGTGGCGCTTGGCATGACGGTCATCGGCGTGGGCATGACGGCCTCGCTGTTAGGCCCGGCATGGCGAGCGCCCTCTTAGCGCGTAAACGCGAGTTTCTGAGCCGGCACACTAAATGTATTGACCAAAGCAAACCAATCACCAGCGACAGCGAGCAACGCCTTCAAGCGCATTTGCTGCGCGCAACGACGCCGA
>CBFHXV010000018.1:0-37605 GCA_965659885.1 Burkholderiaceae bacterium
TTGATGTCGGTGCCATAGCCCCCGGCCATGGTGATCGCCACCCCCACATTGAGCTCGCGTGCCAGCTGCAACACGCGCTCATCTCGTGCCCGAAGTCCTTCGAAGGTCAGGTTCAGCCGCCCGAGCCGGTCGGCTTCGTGCGGATCGGCACCGGCTAAATAGATCAGCAGCTCGGGCTTGCAACGAGCAAGCAGCTGTTCAAGCGCCTTGTCCAGTGCGTCAAGGTAGGTGGCGTCATCGCAGCCATCAGGCAATCCCACGTCAAGGTCACTGGGCTCTTTGCGAAACGGGAAGTTTTTTTCTCCGTGAAGCGACAGTGTGAAGATGCTGGCGTCTCTCTTAAGGATGCTGGCTGTGCCATTGCCCTGATGCACGTCAAGGTCAATGATGGCCACCTGGCCAATGCCATGGCGGCGTTGCATGACGCGTGCAGCCACAGCGGCGTCATTGAACACACAAAACCCGCTGCCTTTGTCACGATAGGCGTGGTGGGTGCCACCGGCCAAGTTCACGCTCACGCCCTCTTGCGCGGCCACACGTGCTGCGGCGATGGTGGCCCCCACGGAGCGCCGTGACCTTTGCACCATGCCCGGGCTCCAGGGGAAACCGATTTCTCTTTGCGCCTGTGGCGCCAGTGTGCCGGTTATCACCCGCTGCAGGTAAATCGGGTCATGAGCCAGCAGCAGCTCGGTGTCTGAGGCCGCCGGCGCCTCGGTCAATTGCAAGCCAGCGAATTCGCCGACTTGCTCGCGCACCATGCGGTACTTGGCCATGGGAAAGCGATGCCCCTCGGGCAGTGGCAACACAAAGTGGTCGGTGTAGAAAGCTTTCATGGGTCAGCAGAAACAAAGCGTGACGGCTCGCCCTTGGGGCGGGCAAGTCACGGTGTGACATGGTTTGAGCTTCACTTTAATGCTTTGTGGGCCTTGTGTGGCTTGCAACCGGTCCGGGTGATCGGCTTTTTTACCGCCGCAGGGGTTTTATGCGGCCAGGCTAAATATCAGTTAATCTCGAATCATCACACGTTAGGCATGACTTACCCGAGTAGCGTCCCAAATCGCCGCTAGAGACTTGCGAGGATAAAAGCAATGGCCACCCCGATTTCCAAGCGTCGACCTCAACTTCAACTTCAACTTATCTTTGCTGCTGCAAGCACACTGTTGTTGGTGGGTGTGGCCCAAGCGCAACCCATGCAGCCCGGGCAAACAGTGACCTCATTTGGTTTGACCGGCGTGAACCAGTTCAAGACCGACATGGACGCTGGCGGTGACTTTGACTGGTACATGGCCAATGCCCGGCTGGGCGTGAACCATCAATTCACCTCAGACTGGATGGCCGGTGCGTTCGTGACTTATGAATACGAGCATTGGTCCTGGTCCGATGCCACGGCATTTGGTGGCCAGGCACCCTGGGAAGGCATTAGCACGCCGCAGTTGGGGATGGATTTTGTGTATACGCCGACCAAGGACTGGCGCTTGTCAGTCAGTCCCTCGGTGGAATGGTCAGCTGAGACCGGCGTAGGCACCTCGGGGGCCTCGACCTATGGTGCCGTATTGGTAGCGGCACGAACGTTCTCGCCAGGGCTGACGCTGGGTCTCGGTGCCGGGGTGTTTCGTCAGATCGACGAGAACAAGGTGTTTCCGTTTCTGTCGGTTAACTGGCAGATCACCGACAAGTTGCTGTTGCGCAACCCGCTGCCCAGTGGGCCAGCCGGTGGTGCGGGGTTAGAGCTTTCCTACAAAGTCGATGATCAGTGGACCGTTGGTGCAGGCGGCGCCTACCGCTCCTACCGGTTTCGCTTAAATAACAGCGGTCCCTACGCCGGCGGCATCGGTCAAAACCGGTTTATTCCTGTATTCGCGCGTGTGAGCTACCAGTTCATGCCTGGTACACGGCTTGATTTTTACGGCATGGCGGCCACTGGCGGCAACGTACAGGCACAGTCAGCCGATGGCTCGCGCACGGTGAACTCGGACTACAGCACAGGGTTTGGCCTGGGCCTTAATTTGTCGCATCGGTTTTAGTGGCCGCGAGCATGGCACGAGCGCTGGCGTAAAGAACACCCGCGTTTAAAACATGCCATAGCCAATGGGTGCCGCCGGTGATAGGGCAAAGCGGCATGTCGAGCTGGCGGGCGGTGAGCGAGCCTAAAAACAAACCGGCCGTTATCCATAGCCACGTCCGGGCAGCGGGCTGGCGGCGGTTGCACAACACGGCCAGTGTCATAACGTATAGCCACGCACCGGTATAGACACCGGGCGGCACCTCAGGCCAAGCCCGTTCAATCACTTGATTCAATAGCGTGGCCAGCACAATGAACGTTGCGAGACTAGCCACACTGAGTGCCTGTGGCCTTACGCCTTTATGCCACACGATGCTGGGCCACAGCCATGCATAGGTCGCCAGGTACACACCGATGAAAGTTACATCGATGAGACCGGTCAAGCGATTGGCGTGGGTATGAAACAAAAAGCTGCCGATACCGATGGTCACCATTAACCAGCCCAGCACGGGGCCTGGGTGCTGGCGATGTCTGACAATCATGAGGCCAGCGATCACAAACGCCAGATTGGTCAATGCGTTTACCGGCTCGGCCCACCAGCCGGCGTCAAGCCGCTCGCAGTAGATGTCAATAGGCTTGAACCAATTGTTCATGGGGTGGTCTCTCTAGCATGGCTTGCGCGGGGTGTTCTGGTGTTGTTGATTGTCCAGCCTTGACCCTGCAAACTAACAGACTCGGTGGCACTGCAAAATGAAACCCAAGCAGGCTGCCGTGATTTGCTTGATGTGTTGTTTGATCGGCTATCTTGGCAGGTCGCAAATTTGGTCACGCTAGTGACACACAGATCAGTGAACATAGCATTTGGAATGTTTTTCTAGGATTTGACCGTGACCCATCAACGCCATCCCCATGACTACGACGATGACCACTTGGTTTGCAACCCGTTGCAAACAGAGCATTTCCAGCAGGTGCTGACGCGCGTGCAACACGATCCGGCAAGACGCAATCTGGTGAAGTGCGGGCTTGGCCTGGCGGCCATGTTCGCAGCACCGGGTGGTGTGTTTGCCAGTGGCATGAATAAGTTACCCGTACCGCAGGCTGGTATGTCCAACGATGGGGTTGCTCTGGGGTTTGCTGCCACCCCCAAGAGCTTGGCTGATCAGGTGATCGTGCCCGATGGCTATATTGTGAAAGTGATTCATGCCACAGGTGACCCCATGACCTCTGCTGTGGCACCGTACTCGAATCGGGGTGTGGAGACCGATGACTGGTCGCAGCGCATTGGCGACCATCACGATGGCATGGACATTTTTTACATCGGTGCCGATGGAAAGTATTCCCCCACGGCAACGTCACGAGCGGTGCTCGTGGTCAACCACGAGAGCTCGGCAGACGCCCACTTTTTTCATGAAAACGGTCAGACATCGAACGGGCAGTTCGGTAAGAAGTTCTCTCAGTTCGGTAACTGGGACGTCGGGCAGCGCCCTGGCCACGAGGTGCTCAAAGAGATAAATCACCACGGGTTTTCTTTGGTGGAGCTTGATCTCGGCGCCAATGGCAGTATTCGGGGCTACAAGATCGATGCTCCGTTAAACCGCCGAGTGACCCCGCAAACGCTGGCGCGTGTGACGGGGCCGGCTAGCCTTCTGGCCGATATCCAAGCACTGATGCAAACAGCGTATGACCCTAGCGGCCAGACCGCACGCGGCACCTTAAATAACTGCGGGCACGGCAAGACCCCTTGGGGCACTTATCTGGGCTGTGAAGAAAATTGGGCGGCGTACTTTAATATCCCTGCTGGAGATACCGCACCTGAAGGCAAACTGGCGCAAGCCAATCGCCGTTATGGCTTACCGGTGGCCGCGTTGTCGGCCAATGCCACTAAAGCGCGCAGCCAAGGCTGGTATACGGTGACCGATATGCCAGACCAGGCGTATCGCTTTAGCCGCTGGAATCTGGCCGCTAGCGGCCAGCGTGCGAGTGACGATTTCCGTAACGAAGGAAATACTTTTGGTTACGTCGTCGAAATCGACCCGGTCGACCCGACATCGACACTGGCCAAGCGCGTCGCACTTGGCCGCATGGCGCATGAGGCCGCCGTGTGCTCGCGGCCTGTGGCGGGTGAGCCACTAGCTTTCTACATGGGGTGTGATTCGCGTAACGAGTATATCTACAAATTCGTTACTGATGCGGTGTGGGATCCTGCGGACGTCGGGCGGGGGATGGTTGCCGGTGACAAGTACCTGACCGAAGGCAAACTTTATGTGGCCAAATTCAACGACGACGGCAGCGGTCAGTGGATTGAGCTGACCATTGACGATCCACGCATTAAAGGCCATGCAGCATATGACTTCGCGCATCAGGCCGACGTGCTCGTGAACACGCGACATGCAGCCGACGCGGTGGGTGCGACCCGCATGGACCGGCCAGAGTGGGGCGCAGTCAATCCGCGCAACGGCGAGGTGTATTTCACGCTCACGAACAACAACAGCAAGAATCGACAAGTCGGCACGGTCAATGCTGCGAACCCGCGGGCCTATCAGGATGAGGATGGACAGCGCAAAAGCGGCAACCCCAATGGCCATATTCTGCGTTTTCGGGAGTTCGACGGCCAAGCCACAGCCAATGGGTTTGCATGGGATATTTTTCTCTTTGGTGCCGAAGAGGACATGCCAGCCAACGTGAATGTGTCGCAACTGACAGCGGCCAACTCGTTCTCCGCACCCGATGGGGTTTGGTTTAGTCCAACCAGCGGTATTCTGTGGATACAAACCGATGATGGCGCCATGACCGACCAAAGCAATTGCGTCATGCTGGCCGCTATCCCAGGCGAGGTGGGTGATGGCGGATCGGTCACGATAACCAACGATTTCAACGGTTCACAGGGCACACAAGACACGTTTGTCGGTGCCGTGCTCGATGAACCGCGCTTAAAGCGGTTTATGGTGGCACCCAAAGGTGCTGAGATCACGGGGCTGACTGAGACGGCCGATGGCCGGGCCTTGCTCGTCAATATCCAGCATCCTGGCGAGAAGTCCAAAGCGCTTGCGCAGGGCGCTCCCCTGCAAAGCCATTGGCCAGCGAAGGCGTCTGAGTCACAGCAGTACGGCTCAGGCCAGCGCCCGCGCTCGGCCACCATCGTCATTTCGCGAGCCGATGGTGGTGTGGTGGGCCTGCCCTAAGTCACCAGCCTGCTGCTGATCCTAGGCGGGGTAGTAGACCGTCATCGTCTCGGCGATGCAGGCTGGCTTGGCGGCGTTTTCTAGTTCGACGGTGGCTTTAAAGGTGCACTCCACACCGCCATCGTCACGTGGGTTGGCCGCCACCAAATCGAAGCTCGCCCGGGTGCGACTGCCACTTGGCACGGGCGTGAGAAACCGCACCTTGTTCAAGCCATAATTCACGGCCATGCTGATGCCCGTCACATCAAAGGTCTGAAACCGCATGCCCGCAATCATCGACAGGGTCAGGTAGCCGTGTGCGATGGTGGTGCCGAATTTGGAGTCTTTGGCGCGTTCTTGGTCCACGTGGATCCACTGGAAGTCGCCTGTGGCCTGCGCAAATTGGTCAATGCGTGCCTGGTCGACCATCCACCAGTCGCTTGTGCCGATGGTGGTGCCTACGAGTGAGGACAAGTCGTTGAACTGAATTTCTCTCATCAATGCTGCTCCCGCTTATTTGGTTATGTATCGTTCGGAAAGTTGTAGCACAGTGGATCTCTGTCTCATACGCCAAGCTTTGTCGTTTTGTCGCTTCGTCGCTTTGTTGGTTGCGATCAGTTTTACTTTGTTGGCGGTCGTTTCCTTGTGGTCTGGTTACTTCGCCAGTAAGTCTTTGGGGATGTTGAGAATGAAGTTGGTGAGCGCCGTGGTGTTGCTTGCTGGCAGGATGTGACGGCGCATGGCCGTGGCAGCCGCCTCGCCGTCGCGGTTTTTTAGAAAACCCAGTATCTCGCCGTGTTGATCGAACGAGGTTTGCGTGGCCCCGAGTGCACCGAAGGCGTGGCGGCGATACACGCCAGTGCGCGCGCGCACACGCATGACTTCCTGGCGTAAAAAGGCGTTGCGAGACGCGGCATACAACGCCTGATGGAAATTTTGGTTGCAAGCTTGCCAGCCATCCCAATCCTCGGCATCAGCAAAGGCGCGGCTTTGGTCATGCAATTTTTCAAGCAGTTCGAGTTCTTTGACCGACATTCGTTCGCAGGCAAGCTTGACCGAGACAGCCTCTATTTCTGCTAGCCATTCCCACAGGCTCAGCAGTTGCGACAAGTCCATTTTGGCGACAATGGCGCCACCGCGTGGCAGGCTGCTGACCAGGCCTTGGGCCTTGAGTTGCAGCAGCGCCTCGCGCACCGGGGTTTTGGAGACGTTGTAGCGTGTGGCGATCTCGCTTTCGTCAATGGTGTCGCCTGGTGCAAGCAATCCTTGGCTGATTTGTTCAGCGAGGTCACTGCGGATGTGGTCACTGATATTTTTGTGGGTCTTGGCTTTTGACGTGTTCGCCATGGTTGTTCTCGGGATCGCGACAGTGATGAACGCAAAATAGCAAATCGGGACAATATCCTATTTTAATGCTTGATTAAAATGCTTCAATCGTCTACAAATATATTTACCGAATGCATAAAAATTATAGAGATCCAATTGGAAAATACACGCCAAGCGCTAGATGCGCTCGGAGGTGTGACAGATTGTCAAACATATTGGGACGAATCGGGGCATCAGCGAGTCAGGTCGGCGGGGGTCTTTCTGACATCACAGCAACAGGCGCGGCTCGTCAAGCAATTAAACCGCTTGGCGGCCGCTGTCAGACAGAACCATCCGGATCTGCAGACCTTTAACCAATACGCTATTTCCCAACGTGTCGAGCACCATCAACGTTTGTTTGATGACTATCTGGCTACGTACCGATGAGCACTCAGCTTCCCAACACCATCGCTGGGTTGCTTGCCTGTTTGCGCAGTGGCGAATTGAGCATCGCTGAAGCGATCACGTGCCAGCGCAACCGATTCAACGAGCTTGATGCCGACCTGCATGCAACGACGTATGTGGATGGTGATGGTCAATCCCTCGTCAGTTGCATTGAGGATTTCGGTAGTCGGCCACTGGCTGCGGTTGGATTGGCTCACAAGGATATTTTTACGTTAAATGGCCGGCAAGCGGGTTTGGGGCGAGGCGAGGCTGCACAGTCTGTTGATGACAGCACAGAGACTTTGGTTCAAGCGCCGGTCTTGACCCGGTTGGCCGATGCCGGCGCCTTGAATCTGGGCGCGCTTACGATGGCCGAGGACGCGTGCGCGGCCACGGCACAAACGCGCCACCTGCCCATACCGGTTAACCCACTGGGTCGGGATATCGCCGTTGGTGGTTCCTCGAGCGGCAGCGCCGTTGCCGTGGCAAGCGGCATGGTCTATGCCTCGCTCGGAACCGATACAGCCGGATCTGTGCGCATTCCGGCCATGACCTGTGGCGTCATGGGTCTTAAAACCACACATGGCTTGATGGATCAGCAGGGCATGGCGCCACTGTGTCCATCGCTAGACTCTATTGGTGTGCTTGCGCGCAGTGTGGCTGACTTGGGAGATGTCGTGCAGGTCTTGGCGCCCGAGCTCGCGGCCTGCGAGCAAGTGCCCAGGGCCGCGTTCTGGCTCGATGAATCGGTGCTTGACGAGGCAATTGCGCCGCTCGTGTCCCAAGCGATGCAAAGGTACGCTGACAGGCAGGTGGATGTGGCTGACCTTGAGGCGCGCGCGGCAAGCTGGCAAGAAGTCATCATGACCTACGAGGTAGGCCAAACTCACCGCGCCCGCATCGCCGATGGGTCTGCTGGTGCGCAAGTGCAGGGGCTCGGTCGCACCGGCCTGGCCATGCCCGAGACGTGGTGGCAATTGGCACTGGCCGATCGCAAACCGTGTCTGCAAGCCTTTATTGACAAAGCGTTTGCGCATGCCGATGTGTTGCTAGCGCCCTTGCAAGTTGATGCGCTGCCCAAAGCCGATGAAGTCTACGTTGGACATCCTGCGTTTACGCCCGCCAAGCTGTTAGGCTTGCATCATTATTGCGGTTGGGTAAATTATCTGGGTCTGCCAGCGCTGTCACTACCTGTTGGGTTTGACAAGCAGGGCTTGCCCGTGAGCCTGCAGCTCATTGGCAGGCCATTTGCCGAACGGCAATTGCTGGCATTGGGCCAACAAATACAAACAGATATATATGGGGAGCAGGGCATTATGCCGGTGCTCAGGATATAGAGGTATCGATCATGAGCAAGATTCAGGCGTCAGACGCCTTAAAACCATTTCGAGTGCTGGATTTGTCCAGAGTCAGGGCTGGGCCAAACTGCGTGCGCATTCTGACCGATTTCGGGGCAGACGTGATTCGTATTGAGCCACCCAAAGGCGTGGATCCGAACGAAGCCATGTTTGCAGCCAATCGCCAGGGGGGCGACTTTCAGAACCTGAACCGCAACAAACGGTCGCTGACGTTGAACCTGAAAAAGCCTGGCGCGCTTGAAATTTTCATGGGGCTGGTCAAAACCGCCGACGTCGTCGTAGAAAACTGGCGGCCTGACGTAAAAAACAAACTCGGGCTCGACTATGAGTCGTTAGCCAAGGTCAACCCGCGCATTATTCTGGCGAGCATCTCGGGCTATGGCCAAAGCGGCCCTTATGCAACTCGGCCCGGATTTGACCAGATCATGCAAGGCATGGGTGGCTTGATGTCGGTGACGGGCTTTCCCGATTCAGGGCCGGTCAGGGCTGGGTTGGCTGTGGCTGACATGAGTGCGGGCCTGTATGCCGCACTCGGCATTTTGTTGGCGCTCATTGAGCGTGAGCAATCGGGCAAGGGCCAGTGGGTGCAGGCGTCACTGCTGCACTCCCAGATTGCGATGATGGACTTCCAGGTCGCGCGTTACCTGAACGACGGTGACACGCCGGTGCGTGTGGGCAATGACCACCCCACCAGCAGCCCCATGGGTTTGTTTCATGCCTCTGACGGTGTCTTTAATATCGGCGCCTCGGGCCAAGGCAATTGGTTGCGCTTGTGTGACTTGCTTGGCAAGCCCGAATGGCGCGAGGCTAGCGAGTTCAGTACTGAGAAATTGCGCGTGACCAATCGAGCTAGATTGACCGAGATGCTTGAGGCCGAGTTCACTAAAAACACCGTGCATTACTGGGTCACGGAATTAAACCGTGCAGGAGTGCCTGCTGGACCTGTTTACGATGTGCCGCAAGTGTTTGCTGACGAGCAAGTCAAGCACCTGGGGGTTGTGGCATCGTTGGCTGACGTTTGCGGCAAGACCATGCACTACATCACCCAACCGATGACGCTGTCGCGCACACCGCCCGAGGTTAAAACGCCAGCGCCGGGCTGGGGCGAGCACACCGATGAGGTGCTGGCCGAGATTGGCTATGACGACGCACAAATCAAGCGTTTGCATGACGATGGGGTTGTGTGACATGGCACAAATCAAGACTCAAACCGATGCTGCGGGTGTGGCTGTTGTCACACTTTGCAACCCTGCTAAACGCAATGCCATGACCTTGGGGATGTGGCAGGCGTTGGCGCAGACCATGAAGGCATTATCTGAAGACCAGGCCGTGCGCGTGGTGGTGCTGCGCGGTGAGGGGCAAGCGGCGTTTGCCTCGGGCGCTGACATTTCCGAGTTCGATCAGGTGCGCAGCCGTCCCGAGGATGTGGCGTTTTACGACGCCTGCGTAGAACAGGCTGAAACGGCCGTGGGCGTATGTACCAAGCCTGTGATTGCCGCCATATCCGGTGCTTGCTACGGAGGCGGCGTGGGCATTGCAGCGTCATGTGACTTGCGCTATGTCGATGCCACGGCTCGATTTAGTGTGCCCGCTGGCAAGCTTGGGCTGGGCTACGCTCTGACTGACATTAAGCGCATGCACCGTCTCATGGGTGCGGCAGCGGCGACAGAATTGTTGCTCACGGCCCGGGTCTATGACGGCGAGGCTGCGGTCAATGCCGGCATGGCGCATGCTTGCGTGCAAGACGTGTTTGCCCATGCCATGGCGCAAGCTGAACATGTGGCTTCATTGGCGCCTTTAACATTGGCTTCCATCAAAATGGCGTTGCAGCATCTTGATGACATGCCGGGCGCGCCAGACGTTGCAGCCGTCGAAGCCGCCGTTCAGGCGTGTTTTGATAGTGAGGATTATGCGCAGGGCCGGCGCGCCTTTGCACAAAAGCGTGCGCCAAAGTTCATGGGTCGTTGATGGGTCATTGAGAGGTCGTTGAGGGATTTTTTGATGGGGCTGCCATTGACGTGGTCACAACAGAAGAACGGCAAGCCTCGCGGCCTTGAGACGTTTGTTTATTTTTAATTGACGGGATGATTGATGAGTAATCCACGCGTTGCCTACCGGTTTTCTGATGCGGGGCCTGAATTAAAAGCACACCCTGATGGTCCGATCATGGTGCATCTGGTTGTCAACGTAGAGAATTGGCCGTTTGATGCGGCGATGCCCCGCACCATCATCACGCCACCGCACGGCAAGGAAACAATTCCTGACGTGCCCAACTTCTCGTGGGTGGACTACGGCATGCGCGCGGGCTTGCCGCGCATGATTGAAGCGATTCGTGCCCGAGGGCTGCCGGCTTCAACGAGCATCAATGCCAGTGTGATCGATGCCTATCCGGGTGCGGCCGAGGCGATGTTGCAAGCCGGTTGGGAATTCATTGGCCATGGCCTGCACCAGAAATCAGTGCAGCAAGCCGGGCGTGAAGAAGATGTGGTGGCCCAAGCGCTGGCCAAACTGCGTGCGTTTAGTGGCCAGGCCGTTGAAGGTTGGTTAAGCCCAGGGTTGCGTCAAACCGAGCGCAGCCTGGAGGTCTTTAAAGAGGCTGGCGTGCGTTACACGTTCGATTGGTGCATGGACGATGTACCGAACTGGATGCGCACCGATAACGGGCCGCTCATCAGCATGCCGTATAACCTTGAGTTGAATGATTCGGTGATTTACGCCGTTGAAAAACACGTCACCGGCCAGTTTCTGGATCGCACGCGCCGCACACTAGAGACCTTCGAGCGCGAATGTGAGCGTCGCCCGCGTGTCTTGGCGCTTGGATTGCACCCGCACCTGATGGGGGTGCCACATCGTTTCGGCGAGTTTGAGGACATGCTTGATGCCCTCTTGGCGAGCAAACACACGACATTTCTCAAGCCAGCGCAAATCGCTGACTGGTTTGAGAACCAGGTGCCTGCGTCGCCTGGTCAGTGAGGTTGTCAGTGGCCAGACCGTTGGCCTGATGGCCACGGCCACTGTCCGTAGGTGATCAGCCCACTGCCAAAGACCATCACGGCTGCGGCCATCAGCATTGGCACCTGATAGCCGCCGGTGGTGTCATGCAACAGACCGAACAGCGCCGGGCCACAGGCGTTTAGCAATTGCATGAATGTGCCCGTGATGCCAAACACCTTGCCAAACGAGGCCGCGCCAAATTCGCGCCGCACGATCAGCGCTGGCAACGTGGTGAGGTTGCCCACGTTAAAGCCAAACACCAACACGCCCACAATGAGCCAAACGCCGGTTTGTGCCAGTGCGGCTAGCGCCAGTCCTGCGGCTGCCAGTAGCAGCACGAGTGCGGCAGCCACTCGTATGTTGACCTGGTCAGCCAGCCGAGCCAGAACCACTCGGCCAGCGAAGGCCAATGAACCTGAGGCCAACACCGTGAGCCCCGTTAACGTCACGGATATTTCAGTTTGCAGCAGCTTGACCTGTTGGCTTAAAAAGCCCAACTGAACCATCAGTGCCAGGCCAAACGTGATGATGGTTGAGCGCAAAGCAAACGTCTTTAAGGCTTGGCCCCGTGTCCATTGACGTTCATCAACGGCGATTTCTCGCACCTCAGGTGGCAGGCCATCGGGCCACAGTCCCATGTCCTGGGGGCGGCGGCGCAACACAAAAACGCTGATTGGCAAAACCGTGACCACCACGATGATGCCTATGGCCAGCATGGCGTAAGTCAAGCCCAGTGCTTGCACCAGCAGCAGCGTCACGGGCACCCCGAGCATGCCACCGAGGCTGGCACCGAGCAGTGCCGTTGAAATGGCTCGACCCTGGAACTTCTCAAACCAGGGCGCAATCGTGGCCGAGACGGCAATCGTAGACAGGCAAGACCAGCCTAGACCCATGAGCACAAAGCCAGCCACCATTTGCCATGGTTCAGTCACAAACCCCAGTGCCACGATGCCACTGGCCATGATGATGGCTCCGACACTCATGACGCCTTGTGGTCCATGACGGCCCACAAGCGTGCCCACAAACCCGATCGACACGGCATTGACCAAAAACGCCATGCTCAGGGCCAGTGAGACTTCGGATGTTGACCAGCCATGGGTGCGGCTTAAGGCATCGATGTAGACGCTTGGCCCATAGAGTGCAAACCCCCATGCCACAAAGGCCACCGCTAGCGTGCCTTTGACGACACGCCAGCCATAAAACGAGGGGTTGCTCGTGGTCACACTTGGAATTGACAGGCTTTAAAGGCCTCAGTTTCTTCAAAGGTTTGAGCAAAAGCGGCCAGCGCGCCATGGCGCTCGGCGTTGCAGGCCTCTGGCAGCATGGTGCTGGCAAAGGTGTAGCCCACGGCCGCGGTGATGTCGGCAATGGTTGGGTTGCGGGTGCCGGCTAGCTGGCCGGCAGCCACTTGTGCGTCAATCTGGTCAAACCCCGCTTGGGCCTGTGCCACTAGCGACTCTAGAAAGGGCTCATGAATTTTTTCTTTGGGGCGCTTGGTTTTTTCGTAGAGAGCGGCCACTGATTTGTCCAGGGCGCTGGTCATGATGCCGGCTTGCTGCAAGACGTGGCGTCTGGCTGGCCCGTTGGCTGGCAGCAGTGTTTGTCCGGGCACGGTCTCGAGCACGCTATCGAGAATAGCGCTACTTTCAATGAGGATTTCACCATCATCGAGCACCAGAGCCGGTACTTTAATCATCGGGTTAAACGGTCGCACAGCTTCGGTGTCTAGCGCCGGCGACAGTGAGCGATGCTCGTAGTCGATGCCCAGCCACTGCAACGTGGTGCCAACGCGGCGAACAAAGGGCGAGAGGTAACGTCCGACAAGAATCATGGTGCAGTCTCCGGTTGTTTTTGTAGGTCAACAAGACATGCAGTATCACGCAAAGCACGACTGGCGGCAATTTATGTTTGTCCGCTGGTCGCGATTTAGGCAGATTTGGGGAACAAAACAATGAAAAACAAGGACAAGAACGTCAGCCACCCAGGATTTGTAGCGCTTTCAGCTCTTGGCGCCATGGGTGTGTTTGGGTTGTTGGCTAGCGCTGGCGTGCAAGCCAATGATGCGGGCACGGCAAAGCAGCCTGGCGCCGTGCCCGCATCAGTCGTACCGATAGGCCAGCCTGCGGTGTTCTGGATCGATGCCACTGAAGTCACCGTCGATGCCTTTGACCGATTCGCCCAGCAAAACAACCTTCAAACGGCCGCGCAGACCGAGGGCGGGGGCTATGAATATCGGTTGGGGTGGCAGCAACGAGACGGATGGAACTACCTGAATCCCTACGGCAAGCCCGCTCAGGGCAATGAGCCTGCCGTGCACATCAGCTGGTTTGAGGCCCAGCAGTACTGCCAGTCCGTGGGCGGTCGCTTGCCTACTCGCGACGAGTGGGTCTTGGCAGCCTATACCGAAACCCGTCTCAAGCCCCCCGCACCCTTTAAGTCGCAACGCACCTACCCTTACCCGACAGGTGAAACCGGGGAACAGGCCAACACGCGTCGCGCCGGCGATGGCTGGGATGAACATGCGCCGGTGGCCAGTTTTGCTGCGGGGGTCAACGGCCTGTATGACATGGGCGCCAATGTATGGGAGTGGGTTGATGATGCCCGCGGCCAGGATCGTTTAACCGCCGGTGGCTCTTGGTGGTACGGGCCTGGCAAGATGGCCCAAAGCGGCATGCAGTACAAGGCGGCCGATTTTTATGCTGTCTATGTGGGGTTTCGTTGCGTGTATGACCGCGCGCCTTGACTTTCGTTAGCGCAGCCACTCGTGAGCCTGCCAGCATCGGATGTCAGGCGTTTGGTGCTGGGTTTGGCGGGCACATGCGGCTAGGCTCACCAGGTGGTCAGGCTCGATGTGCCACTGATAAAACCGCCAGGGGCGTGTCGGGAAACTCAATGCTTGGCGTACCCGCAGCCGGATGCGGGCCGGTGGCCAGGCGGTATGCGGTGACAGTTCAAACTCAAAGGAATCAAGCCGATCCACAATGCCCCAGCCTTCAGCTTTTAAAAAAGCCTCTTTGAGTGTCCAGTACCCTAGAAACTGACGCTGGCTTTGCTCTGGTGACCGATTTTGAATATCGCGACATTCGGCTGGCGTGAAGTAGCGTGCCGCCAGGTCATGAGCTGGCGCACAGCGACCCAGCCACTCGGTGTCGACACCCACGGGAGCCTGGGCCAGCGCCACCACGGCCATGTTTTGCGTATGCGACAAATTGAAGTGTAGCGGTGGCTCATCGAGTGGTTGGCCGCCTCGCAGGTCAATCACCGGTTTGTTGCGTTCCGTGTAGCTAAACCGAACCTTGTGGGGGGCGCAGCCGAGCCGTTGACCGAGCACGCAACGCAACAGGGCATGGCTGACGAGAAACTGGTGTTGATCGGCCGGACGCACAAAGCGCTTGAGTCGGTCCTGTTCGGTAGGGTCTAGCCAGCCGTGCATGGTTTGTAATAAATCCGGACAGCTCACGCTAGCTGGGTCGAGGTAGCGAATCTCGATGGCACTGGCGGGCGCAACGGGCGCAGAGGTGGGTGTCGGTAGGGCAGTGGGCGTTGGCGTGGCTGTTGTCATTGAAGACATCTGGGCTAATGGTCGAGTATCTCTCGGGTATATCGTGACTGAAATATGATGTTTCAGTAAGCTACGGCATTATTGTTCACAAGGAGCCTCTTATGTCGACACCTATCAATCGCTTGACCCCGGATTTTGCGGTCGCCCCACAGCTTACACCCGAAGACATGGCTGCTGTGGCTGAGGCTGGCTATAAAAGCGTGATCATCAACCGCCCGGACCATGAGGGCGGCCCAGACCAGCCCACAGCCGCTGCGGTGAGCGAAGCCGCGCGTGAGGCAGGCTTGCGCGTAGAGTATCAGCCCGTGGTCAGTGGTGCGATTACGGCTGATGATGTCACCAAGTTCGCCGAGCTGCTGCAGACCATGCCAGCGCCGGTGCTCGCCTATTGCCGCTCGGGTGCCCGTTGCACCACGCTGTTTCAATCGGCTAGCAGTAAATAGGTAGGCCGGCGGGGCGTTTGACGGTAGTGCTTAGTCGCGAAATCTAATTGACGTGTGTCAATTCATTGCGGTGTGGTTGTGATGGCCAGTGGCAATTTGCGCTAGCATCAGCAGTAGAGGCTTTTGTGGCCTGACCCACCCACCACCTGAGGGAGTAACTATTATGTTTAAAAAAATCCTGATCCCCACGGACGGCTCAGCACTGTCCTCGCAGGCTGCCAATGCCGGTGTGTCATTTGCCCGTTCTGTTGGCGCCGAGGTTGTGGCCCTGTATGTCGGCCAACCGTTTGCGGCCACCATCGGCTTTGATGGCATGGCAGCGGCTTACGCCATCACCGATGAAGACTATGAAAAAGCATCAGCCGAGCAGGCCAAGAAGTTTTTGCAGGCCGTGGTTGATCGCGCTGAAACCGCGGGCGTGAAAGTCACCTCAGAGTCAGTCACCAATTTCAATGTGGCCGATGGCATTGTCGATGCCGCCAAAAGCCATGATTGTGACTTGATTTTCATGGGTAGCCACGGCCGAAGCGGTCTTTCTCGTCTGTTGTTGGGCAGTGTGACAGCCAAAGTGCTGTCTTTGGCGCATGTCGGGGTGCTGGTCTATCGCGTCAAGGAAGATTGAACCGCTAGAGGGCTGGTAGCAACCGCTGGCCCTAGCGGTTTGAGGCAGCGTTCGCGTAAGCCCGGCTTATCTCTGAGCGCCGGGCTTTTTAACTTGATCACAACGATAAGCCACACCGGGCTGATAGGAAAGCTATACACAAGTCATGCCATTGCCCTATCATGACGGCACTTTTAGATGCCATGTCTGGCCAACCAAGGAGAGAAAAACATGACTGTCAAAGTTGGAGATCGTGTCGCCGAAGGCACGTTGACCGAATTCATTGAAGATGAGTCAGCAGGCTGTGCGCTTGGCCCTAACGATTTCAAAGTGTCTGAGCTGGTCAAAGGCAAAAAAATTCTCATGTTCGCGTTGCCCGGTGCCTTTACACCGACGTGCTCTGCCAAGCATGTGCCTAGCTACTTGGAGAACATCGATGCCATCAAAGCCAAAGGCGTGGACGAGGTTTGGTGTGTGTCGGTCAATGACGCCTTTGTGATGGGCGCCTGGGGCCGTGCAGAAGGTGCCACGGGCAAGATTCGCATGCTTGGCGATGGCTCGGGCAACTGGACCCGTGCCATGGGCCAAGAGCTTGACCTGACCGCTCGCAACATGGGTGTGCGCTCGCAGCGTTATGCTGCTGTGATCGATGATGGTGTCATCACAGCGCTTGAAGTCGAAGAGCCTGGCGTGTTTGAGGTGAGTTCGGCACAGGCCATGATGAAGCATCTGTGATGACACTCGGGGTCTGCGGGTGACCCCTTCACCAGGTCCAGGCAAAGCCGGCACATCATGTCGGCTTTGCCTTTTTGGTGTTCTTGCAACATTCGTGATCACGACTGTAAATTTGCTTTGTCAGTGGCCACTGGCACAAGCTATCCTCTGATATTGCCTGATTGCTTGTCATGTTTGCCACCCTGACCTCTTTTTCTTCGCTATTCATGGCCACACTTTTTATGTGGCTGGGGATTGGTTTGTTCAACGTTTTTATGGGCCTAAGGCTTAGCGAAGACAACGTCAGCGAGATCTGGATCGGTGCCCTGATGTCGGCCTACTATGTTGGCTTGGTATTGGGTAGCCGCGCCGGGCACCGCATCATCGTGCGCGTTGGTCATTCGAGAGCCTTTGCTGCTGCAGCGGCCACGTGCTCGGTCATGGCGCTGTCGCAGGCTTTGGTGCCCGACAAGCAGGTCTGGATGCTGTTTAGAATCATCGCTGGCGCGAGTATCGCGGTGCAGTTCATCGTGCTCGAGAGCTGGCTAAACGAACAGATCGAGAATGAACATCGGGGACGGGTGTTCTCCTTTTATCTGGTGATATCTGGGCTAGGCATTGCGTTAGGACAGATGGCGATCGCGTTGTTTCCGACCATGGATTTGCGGCCCCTCATTCTGGTGGCTATTTGTCACGCGATTGGACTGATACCGATTGTCTGGACCGTGAGGCTGCACCCGGCACCGCTAATGCCAGCACCGTTGGATTTTGGGTACTTCATCAAGCGCGTGCCCGCGGGTCTAGGCACCATGTTTGTGGCGGGGGCCATCACATCGGCGTTCTTTGCTCTAGCACCGGTGTACGTGATTGGCAAGGAGTTCACTACCGGTGAAGTTGCGACATTCATGTCAGCCGCTGTTGTGGCGGGCCTGTTGGCACAGTGGCCTATGGGGTGGCTTTCGGACCGCATCGCACGCGACCGGATAATCATATTTAATGGCGCCCTGTTGACGCTTGTCACTGTCCTGTTATGGGGCTGGCTGCCAATTCCATTCTGGTTGTTGATGACCATTTCAGCAATCAGTGGCGTGACGCAATTCACGCTTTATGCCTTGGCGGGCTCGTATGCCAATGACTTGGTGCCAGCGGATCGTCGTGTCAGTCTGAGCGCGGTTTTGCTGATGTCGTTTGGTGTGGGTGCCTGTATTGGTCCGTTGTTGGCCGGTGGCCTCATGCGGATGGCGGGCGTCAACATGCTGTATGTGTTCTTTAGCGCATGCAGTGTTGTGTTGATACTAACCACTATCCAAACGAGGAAACGTCATGTTGAACAACCTATCGAACCGTGAAAAGATCCAGATCGTCTACATCTGCTACATCTTGGGACTGCTGGTCTTTTTGCCGGCCATATTCGGGGTGATACTGGCTCACCAGGTGCACCGAGATACCGACGATGCTGACTGGCTACATAGCCACGGTGAATGGCTGATTTTGACCTTCTGGGTCACGATCGTCGGTTTATTGATGGCCTGGTTTGCTTCGATTGGACTGATCGGTTCGGTCTTGTATCTGGTGTGCGGGGCATGGACCGTCTACCGTATCGTTCGCGGGGGCATTAACTTTGTGGCCAACCGCCCGATTGTGGCGACCCGATACGTGGTGATTTAAGCGACATGTCGTACGGGCTTGAGGCGACTGTCGCCGTCTTAGCCTAAAGGCCAGAGCAGTACCAACATCCCGGTGGCCATCAAAGCCAAGCGCTTGATGCGATGGCCCGGGGCAATGAGCCCAAAGGCCACCAGGGATGTGGCCACCCCCACTTTAATCATCGCAACCAAGGCGGCAAGCGGATGATCGGCCAGGCCAATGAGATCGGGCGTGGAAATCATCCCCAGAGGGATCAGGTACAGGCCTAAACCCAGCGCCATGGCTTTCATGGCGACTTTGAGCCAGTTTTCTTGGACCATCCCCGAAGCGATAAAAACCGCACCGCAGACCGGTGGTGTGATGGTCGATAGCAGCGCAAACCAGAACACAAACAAATGGGTTTGCAACAACCCCAGACCAAGCTCGGTCAGTGCGGGTCCCGCCACCGAGACACAAATCACATAGGCTGCCGTTGTGGGCACTTCCATGCCCAGCAGCAAGCACGTCAAGGCAGTTAACAACACCGCCGGCCACAGTAGGCCGCCTGAGCCCGATAGAATGACCGAAGTGATTTTGACGCCAAGCCCGGTCATGCCCAGCACGCCGATGATCACCGAGGCGCAGATGATGATCGAGGCAATCATGGAGACTTGCTGGCCCGAAGTGGTTGCCGCGTGTACCACGCGGTTCACAATGGCCTGACGGTCAAATGAGAATGTCTCATCGGTGAGCAACAGCAGCGCGGCGACCACCACAGCCATACACGCGGCGTATTGTGGCGTGAAGTCCAGCCCGAACATGCCATAGAGCAACACCGTAAAAGGCACCGCAAAAAATCCCGTTGTGATCAATACCAGGCGTCGGCTCGGACGCTCAGCCGCAGGCACGCCGGGCAGGTCGTATTTTCTGGCGTAAGCATTGATACCCACCCAGACGGCCAGAAAGTAAAGCAAGGCGGCAGGCAAAGCAGCCAGCATGATGCCCTCGTATGGCACACCGGTCAGCTCCACCATGACAAAGGCGCCCGCACCCATGAGTGGGGGCATGATTTGCCCGCCCGAAGAGGCCACCGCTTCGACGGCACCAGCCAGTGATTTGGGGTAGCCGAGCTTGCGCATGGCTGGCAGCGTGATGGCACCCGTGGAGGCCACGTTGGCAGACGCTGACCCCGAGATCGAGCCAAACAGGGCCGAGGAGACCACCGACACTTTAGCCGCGCCACCGGTCAGACGCCCGGCAACGGCAGCCGCGACATTCATAAAGCCGGCACCCGCTTGCCCGGCGTTCAAGACCGCACCGAAGATCACAAAAATCGCCACAATCGTCACAGAAATCCCGGTCAGGCTGCCCCAGATGCCGCCTTCGGTAATGGTCAGCGTGCCCAGAAAGCTCGACAGTGGCATGCCGCCGTGGCCAAACTCACCCGGGATATGGTTGCCAAACACACCATAGAGCAGCATCACCAGGGCAATGGCTGGCAGCGGCCAACCCACGGCGCGCCTGGCCATGTCCAGTGTGGCTACAAGTAACCCTATGGCGAGCCAGGTCTGCCATGGGCCATCTAGGCTGCCATATTGGTCTGAGAGCGTGTTGTGGTTCAAGGCTACCCAGGCACAGCCTACTAGCCCGACCAGCAACAGCAGCCAGCTCAGAAGGTCTGGGCTTTGGCCTTTGGGGCGCCATAAAAATACCCATGGCAAGGCCAGCGCCATGTGGATAGGACGGCTGACCAGGTTGGGAACCAGCCCCGCAAAAATCAGCCATAGGTGAAACGTGATGGTCACCAGGCCCATGACGGGCCAGATCACGTCACGCGGGGCAAGTCTTGGCATGGGATGAACTGAATGCTGCTAATCGCAGAAATGAAAGGATAGGCGCAAGCCTGGCGTGGCCTGCGCCTATCGGGGTGTGGTTAGCGGTTGGCTGCGGTGAGCGGGAAGTTGTTTTCCTCGTAGTAGCGCAAGGCACCTGGGTGGATTTTGCCGGGAATATTGGCCAGCATGTCAGGTGAAATCGCTTTCCACCAAGCAGCCGTCTCGCCAAGCCGGGCACGCTCTTTCCAAAAGGTTGCGGTTAATTCATAAGCGACTTCATCACTCATTTCAGTGGTGGTGTAGGCAATCACGGGCAGCGAGGTGGTGACGATGTCTGTCTCCTGTCCTTTGTAAGTGCCCGCCGGGATGGTGATTTTTGTGGCGCCGGTTTGTTCGATCTGCTCGTCAGACAAGCTCAGCACGAACACAGGGGTGCTTGCTGCGGCTTCAATCACGTTAGGCGCCGGAAATGAGCCGGCTGTGACAAATGCGTCGATTTGCTTGTTTTTCAGTGCCGGGACAGCATTGTTCAGCTCCACGTTGGCAATGTTGACCTTGCCGTCCAAGCCAAACAGTTCGAGATACTTGGCGCCAGCACGTGCAGAGAACGTGCCTTTGCCGATCAGCAGGTTTTTACCGGCCAAGTCATCAAAGGTTTTGATGTCAGCGTCTGCGCGCGTCACAAAGTGCATGGTCAGTGACGGGATGGGAAACAAGGCACGAATGTCTTTGTATTTGGGTGAAGGCTTTTTGGCAAAGGGGCCGGCATCGTCCATGGCGCGTGTCACGAGTGAGGGCGGGGTGGTGAAGACGTAGTTGCCCGTGCGCGTGGCTGCTTCCATGACGTTTTGTACAGAGCCTTGGCTTTCTTCGACGGTGACAATAAGTTGGCCGTCTGATCCTTGTTTGATGGCTTGTGCCAGTTCAACACCGATCTGGTAGTACGAGGTGCCAGCCTTGGATGATTTGTAGGTGATGCGTGTCTCGGCCATGGCGCTGCCTGCGCCGGTTATCAGCAAGGCGGCGGCTAGCGCAGGTGCTAGGCGTTTAACTGTTCTCATGGTTCATCTCCGGTCTATTGATGTGGGGTTACGGTTGTGCGTCAATGTTGTGCGTCTACTTTTTAGTCACTTTTAGTCACGATTATAGACATCTGACGCACTAGTAATTAGTTCCACGCAGCCTCGGTTTGTTTAGCTACTTCGCTCACCTACTTGGTTCACACGCTTGGTTCACCTGCTTGTTCTTCTTGGCCAAAAAGGCTTATTTAGGTTTTTCCGGCTCCCATGTCATTTGGTAGTAGCATGGCAGGGGTCAGCAGCTCACATGTACACATGATTTGCCGCAATCAAGTGGCTATCGCCATCAATATATAATTACTTTAATTGAATTTTTTATGATTGCGTTCGTCCATTTCTATGGCGATGACAGACGCCTCAATCAGTTCAGCTGAACGCACGGCGAACGCATGGCTTGTTTTCAGGCGATACCTATTGATGCAAATTGAGTCAACTTTTTACAACCAGGTAGCCCGTTGGTGTCAGCATGCAGCCCTTGGCGTGTTCAGCCTCGGTTTGGCCGGTTGTATGGGGATGGGCGCCGTTGGTCCGGACTATCAAGCACCAGCGCTTTCCTTGCCTGATCAGTGGCAGCCGGCTTCGCTGGCCGATGGGGTTTATGAGCCTGGCGTTAAGCCCAAACTGTCAAAGTGGTGGCAGCAGTTTGATGACCCCGACCTTAACTGGCTAATCCAGACGGCGCTTGAGGATGACTTGAGCATTGCCCAGGCACAAGCCAGACTGCGTCAAGCCAGAGCCAGTCGTGCGCAGGCGGTCAGTGCCTTGTACCCGGAAATCGGTGCTTCGGTTAGCGCCACACCGACCTTTTACGGTGCGCCTGAATCCGAGCGACCCGATACCACCCAATACGATGCCGAGTTTGATGCGGCCTGGGAAATTGATGTTTTTGGGGGGGCGCGCCGCTCGATTGAGGCTGCACAAGCAGCCACCGAATCCAGCGAGGCAGCCTTGGCCAATATCGAGGTCTCAGTGGCAGCCGAGGTCGCACAAAACTACATTGATTTGCGTAACAGTCAGGCACGCCTGGCCATCGCCAAACGCAACCTGGCTTCACAGGCTGAGACCTTGCAAATAGCCCAGTGGCGACACCAGGCGGGACTGGCCAGACAGACCGACGTGGCGCAAGCTCGGGCCAGTCTGGAGCAAACGCGTGCCAGCCTGCCTGACCTGCAAATTGAGCTGGCACGCGCCAATAACCGTCTATCGGTGTTAACCGGTCAGACGCCTGGCGCCGTCAACGAACGTTTATCGACTGATCAACCTTTGCCCGCGTTGCCAAGCAAGGTGGCCACGGGTATCCCCGCCACGGTGCTGACCCAGCGCCCGGACTTGCGCGAGGCTGAGCGCAACCTCGCGGCTGAGACGGCGCGGGTTGGTCAGGCCATGGCGCGCCGCTATCCCAGCTTGAATCTTGGGGGCTCTATTGGATGGACGGCCTTCACATTAAGTGGCATTGGTCCGGCAAATTCTTTAATTGGTGTTTTAGCCGGAACGCTTAGCGCCACCTTGTTTGATGGCGGCAGACTGCGCAGTGAAGTCGACGCGCAAACCGCGGTGCAAGAACAAGCCCTCTTTAATTACGAGCAAACCGTGTTGCAAGCTCTTGAAGAGGTGGAGAATGCCTTGATTTCACATGCCTTGTCTCGCCAGCGTGTGCAGTCATGGACGGATTCGGCTCGGGCTTCAGCGAGCGCGGCGCAACAGTCCAGACAACTATATCAGGCCGGTTTGGTCGATTTTGAGCAGGTGTTGATCACCGAGCGTGCTCAATTGAACGCCCAGGAAAGTCTGGCCCGAGCCCAAGCAACCCAGTTTATTTCTCTCATCCAACTTTACAAGGCACTCGGTGGCGGCTGGCAAGACACGCTGCCTGTGCCTGACAAGCCCACTGTCGTAGGCGCTGCTTCATGAATAAACCAACTGAAACGCATACGGGGTCTGGGGCCAACGCTCAGGCCGAATCTCCTAAACCCACAAGCAACGAGCAACCGGAACTTGCGGCCATACTGGCGCGCGCCAATGAGAGCGGCTCGCCAAGACGCAAGCTGTGGTGGTGGGGGTTGGCTGCGTTGCTCTTTGGCTTGGGCGTGTACTTCTGGATGGGCTTTGGCAGTGGACCCGACGTGCGTTATGTGACTGAGCCTGTGGCGCGTGGCTCGCTGGTGGTCACTGCAACAGCCACTGGAACCTTGGAGCCTACGCGAACGGTTGAAGTGGGTTCTGAACTTTCAGGCACGCTAGAAGACGTGTTTGTTCAAGAAAACGATACCGTTGCGCGTGGCGAGTTGCTCGCAGTTCTTGATACCTCCAAGCTCGAAGACGCTATCGCCAAATCGCAAGCCTCATTGTCTTCGGCGCAAGCACAGGTGTTGCAATCGGAAGCAACGGTGGCTGAGGCGCGTGCCACCCTGACCCGAATGCAGGAGGTCTTTGAGTTGTCTGGCGGCAAGGTCCCTTCAGAGACTGAAATTGAAGTCGCGGATGCCACGCTCAAGCGCGCGCTAGCCAACCTGAGCGCGGCACAAGCAACCGTGATGCAGGCCGAAGCCGAACTAAAAACCAACCAGACCAACCTGCAAAAGGCGCAAATCAAGTCGCCTGTTAACGGCGTGGTGCTCACCCGTGAGGTCGAGCCTGGCAATACCGTGGTCGCGGCGATGTCAACGCCCGTGCTGTTTACCATTGCCGAAGATTTGCGCCAGATGGAACTGCAGGTCTTGGTCGACGAAGCCGATGTGGCCATGGTCAGCCCCGGGCAGCCGGTCAGCTTCACGGTGTCGGCTTGGCCTGGTCGACAATTTCCCGCCAGCATTGAGCGGGTGGGGCTGGGGTCGACGATTACGGACAATGTGGTCAGCTACAAAACCATCTTACGAGTTGACAACGATGACCTGGCTTTGCGCCCTGGCATGACAGCCACGGCAACCATCACAACGGCACAACGTGATGATGTGTTGCTGGTGCCGAACTCAGCCTTGCGTTATAAGCCCTCAAATCAGGCCGAAGAGGCTCGGGCGAGCAGCCAAGGACCTGAAGTCTGGCGCTTCGATGGTGACCAACCCGAGGCGGTTGCCGTGTCCGTGGGCATTAGCAACGGCCGTCTGACTGAAGTGCTTTCAGGCGACTTGCAAGTCGGTGATGAAGTGATTGTCGGGCAGGAGACACCCGAGTGAGCGACTCCGCTGACGTGTTGATCAGGCTTAGTGGCGTTACTAAAACTTATGGCCAAGGTGCCACGGCCTTTGATGCGCTTAAAGGCGTGGACTTGACGATTCAGGCGGGTGAGTTTGTTGCCATCATGGGCCCAAGCGGCTCGGGCAAGTCCACGGCGATGAATCTGCTGGGGTGTCTGGACAGCCCGACGCAAGGGCAATATATCTTGCAGGGTGTTCATGTCGAACAACTGACGCGCGAGCAACGCGCACTGCTGCGTCGCCACGCCCTGGGGTTCGTGTTTCAGGGGTTTAACCTGTTGTCGCGCACCTCTGCGCTAGAGAACGTGGAATTGCCTTTGCTTTATCGAGGCGACTCGGCCACGGTTCGACGTCAAAAAGCCAGACAGGCGCTTGATAGTGTGGGCTTGGCAGGCTGGGAGAAGAACACACCAGCTGAGCTGTCGGGCGGGCAGCAGCAACGTGTGGCGATTGCCCGTGGCATCGTGACCGAACCCTTGGTGTTGTTGGCTGATGAACCCACGGGCAACCTTGACAGCAGCCGCAGCCAGGAGATCATGGACTTGCTGACGATGCTCAACAAGACCCGTGGCATCACCATCGTCATGGTCACGCACGAGTCCGATATGGCGGCTTATGCCGATCGTGTGATTACCTTTGTGGATGGTCGGGTTAGCCGCGTTGATACGCAAAGGCCATCGATCATAGATGCCGGCGGGCCACAGGGGGTCACGTCATGTGGGTAAACGCTTTGTTGCTGGCTTTGCGTGAAATCCGGCGCCACCTGATGCGTTCGTTTCTCACGATATTGGGTATCGTGATCGGGGTGGGGGCGGTCGTGACCATGGTGACCTTGGGCAATGGCGCCACGATGATGGTTTCCGAGCGCATCTCAAGTCTGGGCAGCAACCTCTTGGTTATGCGTCCTGGCCAGCGCTTGGGCGCGGGCAGTGAGCGTGCTGGCGCCACGACCTTTAACGCGCAGGATGCTCAAGCCTTGCAAGAGCAAATATTTGGTCTAAAGGCCGTAGCGCCGGCCGTCAGTCGCCCCGTCACCTTGGTGGCTGACAACAAAAACTGGTCCTCAAGCGTGGTGGGTACGACCAACGACTATCTGATTACGGGCAACTGGACATTGGCCGATGGGCGCGAATTTGCCACAGACGAATTGCAGTCGGGGCGTTCGGTTTGCATTATTGGCGAGACGGTCAGGCGCGAGTTGTTCGGTGCCATTAACCCCATTGGTGACAGCATCCGGGTTCGAAACTTTGACTGTGAAATCATCGGCCTTTTGGCCAGCAAAGGCCAGGGTGGCCTGGGGCTAGACCAGGATGACCGGGTTTTAATGCCGCTAGTCACTGCACAGCGCCGTTTGACCGGCACGAACAATGTCGATTCCATTCTGATGTCGGTTAGAGACATCGATCAGACACAAAAAGTCATCAGTGACATCAAGGCGTTGATGCGCGAACGTCGAAACCTTGCTGAGAATGTCACCGACAACTTCAGTGTCACCGATACACGTCAAATTGCCGAGACCTTGTCAGGCACGGTACGTACACTCACAGGCTTGCTTGGCGCAGTGGCTGCCGTGAGCCTGCTCGTAGGCGGCATTGGCATCATGAACATCATGCTGGTGTCGGTGACCGAGCGCACCCGCGAGATTGGGGTGCGTATGGCCATTGGCGCACTTGAGCGCGAGGTGCTGCTGCAGTTTTTAATTGAGGCTGTGGTCTTGTCTGCGTTTGGCGGTGTGATTGGGATTGTGTTGGCGTTTGCCGCTTGCTATGGAGTGACGTCCTTAATAGGCATGCCGTTTTTGTTTGACCCGTGGGTCAATCTGTTGGCGTTTTTGTTTTCTGCGGCCATTGGGGTGGTATTTGGGTATGCGCCGGCACGCCGGGCCGCTCGGCTAAATCCCATTGATGCCTTGCGACATGAGTAGGACAAAGCCTGACACAACTTCATACGGATGCGTGATAGGGGTGCTGGTGTGATGCGTCGTTTTTGACGCCTAGCGATTTAGAAAACAAAAAAGCGCCCCGAAAGGCGCTTATTCATCTGTATCTTGGCGGAGCGGACGGGACTCGAACCCGCGACCCCCGGCGTGACAGGCCGGTATTCTAACCAACTGAACTACCGCTCCGCAGCGGTAAAACAACTTCAACTGCAATAATTCTTGGCGTCCCCTAGGGGATTCGAACCCCTGTACCCACCGTGAAAGGGTGGTGTCCTAGGCCTCTAGACGAAGGGGACCCGGACCTTGCAAATTCGCTGAGACTTGGTGGAGGTAAGCGGGATCGAACCGCTGACCTCTTGCATGCCATGCAAGCGCTCTCCCAGCTGAGCTATACCCCCAGAATCTGCGAAGAAAGAGATTATGCATGAAACTTTTGTTCTTGGCAAATCAAAGCCTATTCCAACATCAGACGTCTAAAGCCAGGTTCACGAGGCTTGGCTTGATGATGCCTGTGGCTTAAACGGTGAGCCCAGTGCCTCGTTGTAGGCAGCCAGGCCTCGCTTTTCTCGGTCAAGGTAGTCAGCCACCGCATCCGCAAAACCGTCGTGCGCAAGCCAGTGAGCTGACTGTGTTTGTACGGGTGTAAAGCCTCTGGCCATTTTGTGTTCGCCTTGTGCGCCGCCTTCAATGACGTCAATCTGGTGTTCGATGGCCCACTGAATCGGCGTGTAGTACGCCACCTCAAAATGTAAGCAATCGATGTGCGCCAAGCCTCCCCAGTAACGCCCATAAAGCTTACGGGTTTGTTTGCCGGTGGCTGGATCAGTGATGACATCAAGCCACAGCAATGATGACGCAATCGCCTGACCCTCGCGATAGGCCAGGACCATGACACAGGCAGCCGGGTCGATGGCCGTAAAAAAAGCCCGCGTCAGGTAGGGTGGGTTGCCTCTTTCGGCATAGGTGTTGTCGTAGCAGCGGTAAAAAAAGTCCCAGTCCTCATTGGTGATGTCGTTGCCGGTTTTAACGATTGTGCTCACGCCAGCCTCACGCACCTTGCGTCGTTCGGCTTTGACTTTCTTGCGCTTGGGTTGCGTAAGCGCTTTTAGAAAGTCATCAAATGTGGCCCAGCCCGGGTTGTGCCAATGGAACTGGGTGTGATGACGCGTCAGGCAACCCGCGTTGCCCAGACTGTCCTGGTCTTGTGGTGTGGTGTAGAGCACATGCAGTGACGACAGTTCGGTGGCCTTGACTGTTTTGATGAGCGCCGCAGCGGTTAGTGTCCGATCGCTAGCTGCGCACAGCAGCCGTGCCGAGGTCACCGGCGTGAATGGCACGCCAGATAGACACTTGGGGTAGTAACGCAAACCGGCACGCTGGTACGCATCAGCCCAAGCCCAGTCAAACACAAACTCGCCATAGGAATGGCCCTTGATGTACAGGGGCACCGCAGCCACCACGGTTTGTGAGGCCTCGTTTTGTATGAGCAGGTGTTGTGGTTGCCAACCTGTCTCGGGACAAACGCTTTGTGACTGTTCAAACGCATGTAAAAAACGATGTGACGTCAGCATCGAGCCGCCCGCTTGGGCGTTCAGTGCATCCCAGGTAGAAGCATCGATCTCAGTGATGTCGCTTAGCGCACGAACCAGCAACGTGTCAGACATGCGATTTATTCAGCTTTGGAGGGGTTGTTTGATGTACCGGGTTTGTTTTGGTCTTTCAGACCATTGGCGCTCTTAAGTCGTCTTAACCGCCCGAACAAACCAATACCAAGTATGACGCACACCAGTATCCACATAGGGTAGTTCCCCCATTGCGCGTATGGCGTCAACCCCGTGTGCCCTTGTACCCTGACGTCCACGTAGCCGGCCGTGAGCACCGGCAATTGGGCGATCACACGGCCCGAGGGGTCAATGGCGCCTGTAATGCCTGTGTTGGTGGCCCTAAGCGTCGGCCGTCGGGTCTCCATGCTTCGAAACCGGGCCATTTGCCAATGTTGGCGCAGCGCCGAGCTGTTGCCAAACCAGCCCAGGTTGCTGAAATTAGCCAGGATGGTGGCCCCTTGACGAACGGCGGGCAGCAGTTCAGCGCCAAATATGTCTTCATAGCAAATATTGGGTGCCACTTTTTGATGGGCGATGGCAAATGGCGCTTGCTCGGAGCCGCCTCTGTTGAAGTCACCTAGCGGAATTTGCATCAAGTCAATAAACCAGCGAAACCCGGTGGGTACAAACTCGCCAAACGGCACCAGGTGCTGCTTGTCGTAGCGGTCACTGGCCAGGCCTTGCGCAAGCTGGGTTGGCGTGGACTGCCCGTCAATGGCAATAACGCTGTTGGTGTAGCGACCAGGCTCTGGCCCGTACAGGGGCGCGCCTAGCAGCACGGTGGTCTTTTGTGTGGTGGCCACATCGATCCAGTCTTGCCAGTGCTGCGCAGGCACCCGGTTCGACAGGCGAGCCATGATGGTCTCTGGCAGCAGAATCAGATCCGGCTGTGCGGTACTGTCGAGGTTGTCGCTGTCGCTGTCTGAGTTTGGTGGGCTATTGGCCGCGCCTGCTTGGCCTTTGGCCTGATGCCTGGCCAAGCCGAGGTGATGCTCATGCGCCTGGTTAAAACGTTGGTTGTCAAACTTGATGCCCTGATCCACATTGCCTTGAACCAGGCGCGCGATCAGCGGCTCGCCAGCCGCTTCAGTAAAGTTCGTTTGCTGCAGCAGCGCACCCACGAATGCCAGAACAATCGCTAAGGCCACTGCCAAGGCGCGCTTGGGCGTCACGGTGCTGTCGCGTTGCTTGGCTTCTGCCGCCAAGGTTGCCGCAACAGCACCGGCAATCCAGGCTGTGACCCACGTGCTGCCGGGTGCACCAAGCGCCACCGACCAGCCGGCGATCCAGGTGTCGGTCTGGCCGTAGGCGGTGCTAAGCCACGGGAATCCCGTAAATATCACGCCACGCAGCATCTCGGCCAAGGTCCAGGCGCTGGCCCATACGCTGGCTAGCCACAGCAGTTTTAGCGGATGCAGGTTTGGTGTTCGTTGCAGCAGCCAAGCGGTTAGCCCCAAGGCCAATGCCGGATACAGCGCCAGATAAAGGCTAAACAGCAGCAGCGCCAGCCAGGCCAGCGGCAAAGCCATCTGGCCGTAGACATGCATGCTGATGGTCAGCCAATACAGGCCGACGGCAAAGGTGGCCAGGCCAAACATCAGGCCACTGAGGGCTGCTTGTCTCGGCGTGCGACTAAAGCCCCAGTGCGCAACAATGGCCAGCACGACAAGCTGAACCCAGCCCAGTGACCAGGCTGGCAACGGATCGGGTGCAAATGTCAGGGCAAACAAAGCCCCAAGTACGGCTGGCCACAGGGTCAGGCGTGCTTGCATCGACTCGGTTAAACCTGCGCTGGCGGTTCAGCTTTCAAATGGGGCAAGCGCCTGATACGCACCCAGATGGCACGCCGTGAGTCTGCACGCAGCACTTCAAACTGCAGGTCTTCAAGGGCGTGGCGGTCACCACGACGCGGGATACGCCCGAGTTCGTGCGCCAACCACCCGCCGACGGTGTCGTAATCGCCTTCGGGGATCTCGCAATCGAGCAAGCCGTTAATGTCCTCAAGCTCTGTGGTCGCTAAAACCCGCCACGTGTTGTGGCCATCGGGAAAGATGGTCTGCTCGCTGTCGTCATACTCGTCTTCAATGGCGCCCACGATTTGCTCAAGCACATCTTCAAGCGTCACCAGGCCCGTGATGCCACCATGCTCGTCAATGACAATGGCAATATGGTTGCGGTGACTGCGAAACTCCTGCAGCAGCACATTGACCCGTTTGGTTTCGGGGATAAAAACCGCTGGGCGAATCAAGTCACGCAATGTCAGCGTGGGGTTGAGCATGTGGCGCAACAAGTCCTTGGTCATGAAGATGCCGATCAAGTTGTCCGGGGAATCCTCATAGACAGGAAAGCGTGAATGCGCCATTTCCACGATCTTGGGCAGTAGGCTAGACAAAGGCTCGTTGACGTCGAGCAAGTCCATGCGCGCGCGGGGAACCATGATGTCAGCAGCGGTCTGGTCTGAGACAGCCAGGGCTCCCTTGAGCATGGTGTATGCATTGGTGTCGATGAGTTCACGTTCGCGAGCCGCTTCAAGAATCGTGAAAATACCCTCACGGTCTTCTGGCTCGCCGCGCACTAAGGACAGGACGCGATCGACGATGGATTTTTTTGATTTGGTTTTGTCGCCTGGCTCTAGACCAGGCTCGCTAGGGTGTGGTTCTGGCATCTCGGATGCAATCAAGTTTCGACAGGCTTAGGATAACCGAAAGCGCATGACAATTAATGACAATCGGTAACGTTCAACTTCCATCATACCGAGATTTACAGCCGGATTCGACTAAGCCCTATAGGGGTCTGCAATGCCCCAGCGTGCCAGAACACGCGCCTCCAGTGCCTCCATTTTCTCGGCCTGCTCTGGGCTCAGGTGATCGTAGCCGAGCGCGTGCAGGGTGCCGTGCACCACGAGGTGTGCGGCGTGGTGCAAAAACGGCTTTTGTTGGGCGCGCGCCTCGTCTTGCAGCACCGGCACACAAATGACGATATCGCCCATGCGTTCGTCCGATTGCCCAGGCATCGGCTCGTATTCAAATGTCAGGACGTTGGTGGCATACGCCTTTTGACGATAAGTCTGGTTTAGGTAAAACCCCTCATCCTTGTCCACGAGCCTTAAGGTCAAGCCAATACGTGCCAAGCCTTGAATCGCTTGCGGGTCAGCCTGTGCAACGGCACCTTCGACCCAGCGCCGCAAGCGCCAGCGCGGCAGTTCTGGCGCTGCCATGCCGTATTGCACCGCCAGTGACAGTTTAGGTGGGTTAGCGCAGGTCCTCGTGGGCGTCTTAGCGTGGGTCTTGGCGGGCGTCTTGCTCATAAGCGTCCACAATGCGAGCCACCAGCGGGTGGCGAACGACATCTTTGCTGGTGAAGGCGGTCATGGCGATGCCGTTGACGTCATCGAGCACCCGAACCGCATGGGCAAGCCCACTGGTTTGGCCGCGCGGCAAGTCAACTTGTGAGGGGTCGCCGGTGATGACAGCCTTGCTGCCAAAGCCAATGCGGGTCAAAAACATCTTCATTTGCTCAGGCGTGGTGTTTTGCGCTTCGTCCAGAATCACAAAGGCGTTGTTCAGTGTGCGCCCGCGCATGTAGGCTAGCGGGGCAATTTCGATGGTTTGCTTCTCAAACAGGCGTTGTACCTTGTCAAAGCCCATTAGGTCGTACAAAGCGTCGTACAGGGGGCGCAGGTAAGGGTCAACCTTTTGTGCAAGGTCGCCCGGCAAAAATCCCAGACGCTCGCCGGCTTCAACGGCCGGGCGCGTGAGGATTAGCCGCTGCACGTTGTCACGTTCGAGTGCATCAATGGCGCAGGCCACTGCTAGCCAGGTTTTACCGGTGCCGGCAGGCCCGGTGCCAAATGTGATGTCGTGCTTGAGGATATTCTCGATGTACTCGGCCTGGCGGGGCGTGCGCGGCTTGAGGTCGTGGCGGCGGGTGCGCAACTGATAGGCAGTGCCCGTTTCATGGTTCGTGGTGGCTGAGCTTGTGGACTCTGGCATATTGGCTCTGGCCTGAACAATGCCAAGTTGTACCTCATCAATGCTCAGGTCCTGCTTTTGTGCCTGGGTGTGAAACAGTTGCAATAGCTGTGCTGCCTGCTCGGCTTGTGCACCGCTGATATCAAATAGGTTGCCGCGTCGGGCAATCGATACGCCAAGCGCCTGACTGACTTGACGCAGGTTCTCATCGAGCGGACCGCACAGCCTGGCGAGTTGTTGATTGTCACCTTCAAGGGTGATGCGTTTGATGACGCTCACGACAAACTTGCCTCGGGTTGGCGGGTGACGACCTCGCCGCGCAGACTGTTGGTGTAAGCCGCGGTAATGGTGACGTCAATCATTTGGCCAATGAGCCGCGGGTTGCCAGCGAAATTCACGATGCGGTTGTTTTCTGTGCGGCCCATGAGCTCGTTTTCATCGCGTCGTGAAGGGCCTTCGACAAGAATGCGTTGCTCGGTGCCCACCATGGCTTGGGAAATGGCGCTGGCCTGCTCACCGATTCGGGCCTGCAGTTTTTGCAGGCGTTTGAGCTTGACATCGGCAGGGGTGTCGTCAGTCAAATCAGCCGCAGGTGTGCCGGGGCGGCGTGAGTAGATAAACGAGAACGAGGTGTCAAAGCCAATGTCTTCGATGAGCTGCATGGTTTTGTCAAAGTCTTCATCGGTCTCACCGGGAAACCCGACAATAAAATCAGACGACAACGTGATGTTGGGGCGTGCCTGGCGCAAACGCCTGGCGATGGACTTGAACTCCAGGGCCGTGTAGCCGCGCTTCATGGCCGCGAGCACCCGGTCACTGCCGGCTTGCACAGGCAGGTGCAGGAAAGACACCAGTTTGGGCAAGCGGGTATAGGCATCGATGAGTCGTGCGGTCATCTCTTTCGGGTGTGAGGTGGTGTAGCGAATGCGCTCAATACCTGGCACCTCATGCACGTACTCAAGCAGGGTCGCAAAGTCGGCAATGGTTTGCCCGTCTTGCATCAGGCCACGGTAGGCATTGACGTTTTGTCCGAGCAGGGTGACTTCTTTAACACCCTGGTCGGCAAGGTCAGCGACTTCCAGCAAAACATCTTCAAAGGGGCGAGAGATTTCTTCGCCACGGGTATAGGGCACCACACAGAAACTGCAGTATTTGCTGCAGCCTTCCATAATAGAGACAAACGCCGTGGGGCCTTCTTTGCGTGGCGGGGGCAGTGCATCAAACTTCTCGATCTCAGGAAAACTGATGTCAACCTGTGGGCGCGCGGTGTGACGACGCTTTTCGATTAACTCGGGTAGGCGGTGCAACGTCTGGGGGCCAAACACCACATCCACATAAGGCGCGCGTTTGACGATGGCTTCGCCTTCCTGGCTAGCCACACAGCCGCCCACGCCAATGATGAGGTTGGGGTTGGCTTGCTTGAGTTCGCGCACACGCCCCAAATCAGAAAACACCTTTTCCTGGGCTTTTTCCCGGATGGAACAGGTATTAAACAAGATGACATCGGCCTCATCGGCGTTTTGCGTCAGCTCGGCAGGCGAGTCCTTGCCCAGCACATCAAACATCTTGTCGGAATCGTACTCGTTCATCTGGCAACCAAAGGTGCGGATGAACACTTTCTTGGTGGTTTGTGTCATGTTGTGTCGCCGTGGCGGGTGTAGATCCCGGGGGCGCTCCTGTGTCGTTAAAAACGTGAAACTAAAAACGTGAAACAAAAAACGTAAAACTAAAGCATCAAGCCCTCAAATCATAAGACGCTGGCCGTTAAAACACCAGAAACTGCCAAGCACCACCAGCAACTGCCGGCGTCTGGTGGTTATGCGCCTAGCCGTGTGTTAGTGGTGCACCACTGACACACGATTGTGCAAAGTGCCTGCTACTTATTCTTCGGTGTAGATCTCTTCAAGCTCGTCGGTTTTCTTGACTGGTTTGACCAAGTCTTCGCGCTTGACGCCTAGCCACAAGGCGATTGAGGCGGCCACAAAGATTGACGAGTAAATACCGAACCAGATGCCAATGGTCAGGGCCAGTGCAAAGTACTCCAGCGTGGGACCACCAAAAATCAGCATCGACAGCACCATGACCTGGGTCGAGCCGTGGGTGATGATGGTACGTGACATGGTCTGCGTGATGGCGCCGTCAATGACGTCAATGACCTCCACATTCCTGAGCTTGCGAAAGTTCTCCCGAATGCGGTCCATGATCACCACGGATTCGTTCACGGAATAGCCCAGCACCGCGAGCACGCCGGCCAAGACCGACAACGAGAACTCCCACTGGAAAAACGCAAAGAACCCGAGAATGATGACCACGTCGTGCAAGTTGGCGACCACGCCGGCAATGGCAAACTTCCATTCAAATCGGATGGCCAGATAAACCACAATGCCGATGATCACAAACAGCAGTGCCAATAAACCGCTTTCGACAAGCTCACGCCCGATTTGCGGGCCCACGTATTCGACTCGCTGCAGCACGATGTCTGGTGTGATGGCCGTGAGCGCACCCATGACTGCCTCACTTTGGTCGGTTGACGATTGACCGTCAATGACGGGCAATCGGATCAACACATCGCGTGAGGTGCCAAAGTTCTGTACTTGAAAGTCGGTGTAGCCCAGACCGGTCAGTTCCTCGCGCACTTGTACCAGTGGCGCGGTATCGGGGTAAGTCAGTTCGATGACGGTGCCGCCGGTGAATTCGATCGACAGATTAAAGCCGCGTAACGCGATAAAAACCACGGCAGCCACAAAGAACACCAAACTAACCATGTTCAGCGCCAAAGAATGGCGCATAAAGGGGATGGTGCGAGAGATACGAAAAAATTCCATGGTGTCTTAACCTTTAGCCTTCAGCCGATGCGTCCATTAGCCCTTTGGTTTCCAAACGGTGCCGATGGACAGCCCCTGAAGTTTCTTCTTGCCGCCATGGCTGAGATTGACCATGGAGCGCACGACCACCACGGCCGTGAACATGGAGGTCAGAATGCCAATGCAATGCACCACCGCAAACCCGCGCACCGGTCCGGTGCCAAAGATCAGCAGGGCAATGCCCACAATCAGCGTGGTCAGGTTCGAGTCCAGAATGGTGCCCCATGCCCGCTCAAAACCAATTTGAATGGCAGCCTGTGGCGACTCCCCGCGCCTGAGTTCTTCTCGAATACGCTCGTTGATCAGCACGTTGGCGTCAATGGCCATGCCGATGGTCAACGCAATAGCGGCAATGCCAGGTAGCGTGAGCGTGGCTTGCAGCATGGACAGTAGCGCCAGCAAAAAGAACACATTGACCGTCAGACCCACGGCAGAGAACAGACCAAACAAGCGATAGTAGGCAATCATGAACAACGCCACGGCCACAAAGCCCCACAACGTGGCGTTAAAGCCTTTGGAGATGTTCTCGGCGCCTAGGCTCGGGCCAATGGTGCGCTCTTCAATAATGGTCATGGGCGCAGCAAGCGAGCCCGCACGTAGCAGCAATGAAATGTCAGCGGCCTCTTCGGCGCTCATACTGCCAGAGATTTGAACCTGCCCGCCGGGAATTTCACTGCGAATGACCGGCGCAGTCACCACTTGACCTTTGCCTTTTTCAAACAGCAAAATCGCCATGCGGTTGCCAATGTTGTCGCGCGTGACATCCCGGAAAATCCGTGCGCCTTTGCTGTCAAGCGTCAGGTGCACCGCCGGTTGCTGGTTTTGCGAGTCACGACCGGCTTGAGCGTCTTGCAGGTTCTCGCCCGAGAGAATGACCTGACGACGCAGCAACAAGGGGCGCCCATCGGTGTCTTCGTATCGCTCCAAGCCAAACGGCACGGTGCCGGCAGACAACGCCGTCATGGCCGTTGGCGAGTCATCGACCATGCGGATTTCAAGGGTGGCGGTGCGCCCCAGGATGTCCTTGGCCTTTGCTACATCTTGAACGCCAGGCAACTGCACCACGATGCGATCAGCGCCTTGTTGCTGGATCACGGGTTCGGCAACGCCAAGCTCATTGACCCGGTTGTGCAAGGTGGTGATGTTTTGTTTGAGAGCGGCATTTTGCACCGCGGCGATGGCGCCTGGTTCAAGTTCGCCGGTCAGTTGTGGCTTGCCGCTGTTCATACCTTGGCTGATGCCCGGCGTGAATGTCATGTCGTTGTAGCGGTTATTGAACAACGCCAGCGCCCGCTCGCGCGCTTGCTCATCGGGAAACACCACCACAACGCTCAAGCCTTCGCGGTCTGAGGATGCGCTCGGGATGCGTTCTTCGCGCAAGGCGGTGCGTATCTCTGTTGCAAGCGATTCGTAGCGGGCGGTCAATGCCCCGCGCATGTCCACTTGCAACAGGAAGTGAACCCCGCCTCTGAGGTCAAGGCCCAGATACATGGGATTGGCGCCAATGGCACTGAGCCACTTGGGCGAGGCAGGCAAAAGGTTTAGTGCCACGGTGTAGCTTGGGTCGGTGGGATCGGGGTTGAGTGTGCGTTCGATGACGTCCCGCGCCAAAAGCTGGGTGTCCGTGTCGGCAAAGCGCACGCGCACCGTGCCCACCGGGCCGTTGCGCTCGAAACTTGATCCGGTGTTGGCAATGCCTGCTTGAGCCAGGATGTCCTGAACCTGTCTTTGCATCTCAGGTTCAACTTTGACGGTGCTTTTAGCGCTCGAGACCTGAACAGCCGGCGCCTCGCCGAAGAAATTGGGCAGGGTATATAAAAAACCCAACACGAGGGCGACCAGAACGGTCAGGTATTTCCAGAGGGGATAACGATTCATCGAAACTCGCTGGCAGCCGCAAGGCCGCAAAAACTGGCCACCATCGTCACGTCTGGCATTGTGGCGAACGTGACGACGGCGGTCAGGGCAGACCTAACGATTAGAGTTGCTTCATGCTGCCTTTGGGCAACACAGTTTGCACGGCAGTGCGCTGGATCAGAACTTCCACAGGCTTGTCTGCGAGCTCTGACACTTCAACGCCGATGTAGCTGTCGGTGACTTTGGTGATTTTGCCGACCATGCCGCCGGCGGTGATCACTTCATCACCTTTGGCCAAGCCTGCCACAAGCGCTTTGTGCTCTTTTTGGCGTTTCATCTGCGGGCGAATCATCAAAAACCACAAGATGACAAACATCAGGATGATGGGCAGCAAACCCATCAGTGAACCCGCATCGCCACCAGCCTGCGCCAGCACCAGGCCGGCTGAATCTTGCAAAGACATTAAAGCCTCCTTAGTTAAACCTTGTAAAAGTTGCACGCTATTGTACCGAGTTGGAAGCGCGCTGCTGCAGAAACTGTTTGGCCCACGCCTGCAGGGATTGGTTTTCGATGGCTTGGCGCATCTCGGCCATGATGTTCAGATAGAAGTGCAGGTTGTGCAGCGTGTTGAGCCTAGACCCGGTAATTTCGTTCAAACGCTGCAGGTGATGCAGGTATGAGCGAGAAAAATGCTGGCAAGTGTGGCAAGCGCAATCTTCGTCCAGTGGCCGATTGTCATCTTTGTACTTGGCGTTTCGGATCTTGATGTCGCCGTGTCGGGTAAAAAGCCAGCCATTGCGGGCGTTGCGGGTGGGCATGACGCAGTCGAACATGTCCACCCCAGCCAGAACGCCAGCGACCAAGTCCTCGGGCGTGCCTACCCCCATCAGGTAGCGCGGCGCATCTTCAGGCAGCTTCGGTGTGGTGTGTTGCAATACACGCATCATGTCTTCTTTAGGTTCGCCCACCGACAGCCCGCCAATGGCGTAGCCATGAAACCCAATATCGGTTAGCGCAGCCAGTGACTGTTCACGCAAGTCTTCGTACATGCC
>CBFHXV010000019.1:0-37115 GCA_965659885.1 Burkholderiaceae bacterium
GTTTAGCTTACCGGCCCAGGGTGGCTCGACCTGCTTGACACCACCATCAGGCAGCTTCACACGCGGCACCCGAACCTCGAGGTAGCACTCATGCTGAAAGAAATTCAAATGGCGGTACCGCTTAGTCACCGTGTCATGAACGGGATACTCTGCAGCGCTCTGGTCAACACTAAAACGGCTACCGCGGGCGAAATCAATCTGAATGGTCAGCACCTTGCCTTTGACATCAAAATCAACGTCTTTGACGAACCAGGGATCTGTAATACCGAGGGCTGACTGAAACAGTGTTGCGTGCATGACTGACTACCTTGAAGCTGAGATCAAACAGGAATCGCTAGCAAGTTCGGCATGGCTCAATGCAGCGGTCTGCTGCACCGAGCCATGCGACCAGCGTACTCACTGACCCGCTGGCATCAAGGGTTCACTTCGTCAGGCTACGCCTGCCCTTGACCCCAGCGGATCAGTCCTGTGAAATCATACCCAGCCCACTTAAAATTCAAAAGAGGCTTTTTTGTTTCTGGGCATTCAATGCCCGTTGCATGATAAGCAGGGTGCAGCGTGGCGCAAGCCTATAAAACAAGTCTACAAAAACGGGTTTGTGTGACACCCCATTGACGTGCTAAGCAAAGCGCGCCTAGTGGTGCGAGCCGAGCTAGCTCAGCCCAAAGACACAATGGCCGCTACCTTTGCGAGCAAGCTCGCGCAAACTGCTTAGCCTTTTCGAAGCTGGCCATCCCATTCGAGGGGTTCGCCCGACATGGCATAGGCTCGATAGCAAGATGCACCGGCAGTCGCCGACAAACGCTTAAAAACTCATCGTAGATGTGTTGCCCAACTCGATTAGCCACCAACCGATGCTGCCAAGCAACACGATAAGCACAACTGCCCATGCGCGTAGACCGATATCGTCACGCGCCGAGGGCGTATGGGCCGGTACATGCTGATCTGACTTGTCGCCTGTGACCATAGGCGGGACCAATTTCTCGCCCTTAATGGCGTATACGATGATGGCCAGCAGGTGAAGTCCAACCAAGATGAAAAGAGGCTTTTCATTGAACTTGTGAATCGAAGTCATGACGCTTGCCACGTCGCCACTGACAAATTGATTCAGCGGACCCTGCACTAGAATGTCATCAGTCGTAAAAAGGCCCGTAAAGGCTTGTATGCCCACGACAAGCAAAAGAGCCAGAACAGACCAAGCGCCTAAAGGATTATGTCCCGGTGTCCTGGGGTGAGGCTTGGTTTTAAGGTAAGCCAGTGTCTGACGCGGAGTTACCACGAAATTGGCAAATCGCGCGTAACGCGAGCCAGTGAAGCCCCAAATGAGCCGAAACGCCAGCAACACCAAGGCCGTGATGCCAAGCGGCATGTGCCAATCCATCCAGCTGCCGCCGACTTTGACGGTGGCCACGGCACCGATCACGCTAGCGGCGAACAGCCAGTGAAACAGTCGGGTAGGCAAATCCCAAATACGGACCGATGATACTGAGGTGTTTGTCATGCTGGATTCTCGCTACAAAGCCTGTAATAGGTCTTAAAAAGTGCTATATTCACGTTCCTGACATTAAAGCATTTGTCACGACGTTAGGTTTTGATGCTGGGCAAGTTAGATGTATCGATGTGCAGCACCATCGAGGTGGTCTGATTAGTTTTAGTAACTAGCGGCATAGTTCAACATCATTGAACGTCAACTCATTGCTGTCTATTTATTGTTGTTCAGTGATCTTGGATGTTTTATAGATCACGTCCCTATCGGCGCATTAGCTCAGTTGGTTAGAGCGACGGAATCATAATCCGCAGGTCCGGGGTTCGAGTCCCTGATGCGCCACCATTCACTTGCCTAAGCCTAGCAGCCGGTATCCGCCTATTGCGGCAACACCGCCCACCACAGCGTAGGTGATGCCATAACCACCAAAATACGTCACGGCCACAGAAAACAAAGACGGCAAGATCAAGACGCCGGCAAACATCAAGCCAGAGCCTAAGCCCGTGGCTTCGGTGCGCTGCGCACCCCCAAGCCGTGCCCATTCGGCGTAAGCCAGGCCCGTGAAGCCGCTAGCCGATGCACCTGCCACGGCGCAAAGCGACAAGACGATCCATGAAGGCCAGTCAAGGGCGATTTGCCCGACTAGAATGGCCACCACCCCCATAATGAAGCCGTGACAGGCCAATAAGGTGTTGGCTGACATCAGGCGATCGGCCATCCACCCCCAGATGGGGCGGCTGACCACACCTGCGAGTTGGAACACTGCCAAGGCCCAACCGGCTTGAACCAGCGAGAAGTTGGTTTTGCTGGTCAGGTGCACCGTTAAAAAAGCGATAAAGCAAAGCTGCAAGCCCGTGTAAATGAAGCTCACGAACCCGAGTCGCCCTAACTCGGGACGATCAAACATGATTTTGATGGGCGCTAATAGCCCGCTACTGAAGACCTGTTGTTTGGGGTCGCGGTCCGTGTCCCAAGCGCGCCTGACCGACTCCAGCATCACAAGGGCCAGCAGTACGGGTATGGTTTGAGCAAGCAAGGCTGCCTGCCAGCCTAGGCGAAGAGTCAAAGGTGCCATCAATAGACCCGCTAAAACGCCACCCAAGGGCACGCCGATTTGTCGAATCGATAACACCAGATTCATCATCTTCAACGGCGTTCGTGGCACGAGCAAGTGGGCACTTGCAGGCGCTGTTGCGCCGTAGGCCAATCCTAAAAAAGCAGCACCCAACACCACAGACACAAGACTGCCCAAAGAGCAGGCCAGTAGCATGGCCAGTGCGGCCACCAACACGAGCTGACTAACCCTGACCGCACCAAAGCGGCGGATAAAGCGCGGTGACAGTAATGCCGAGACAATACCAACGCCATACACAATCGATATAAAAAAACCGACCAGCGTCCCAGGCACCTGTAAATCATCGGCAATCACGGGTGCCACCACGGGGAAGGAATAGGCGGCCATGGTGGCCAGGCTTTGCGTCGCAAGTGTGGCGGTCAAAGGAAACAGCGGAAACTTCAGGTCCGTTGTTGATGTTGGTGTGTCGCCCATGAATGGTCTTTTTATGTGTTGTTCGGGTGCAGATCTCGATGTCGCGATCAATCTCTTTGTATACCGCAGTGTCGATGTCCGTGGGGTGACTTGCCCGGGTCGGTGTCAGTGCAGCTGACCTGCCGCGGTTCGAGTCTGTGAATCCGGGTGCGGCTTGTCTCAGGTGCTTAAGATGTGGGCATCACAGTCGGTGTTGCCGGCGCACCTGGTTACGAATCGCCGAGGAGGGTGCTTCACCTAAAAACTCCAGTGCGCCCGAGCGCAAGATGAAAGTGCCAGTGTCGCGGATGTCAGCGACTACGGCCTGACGAGCTCTGACGGCATCGCGTCTGGTGAGGCTTTCAATGAGTTTGTTGTGGTGGTCAAACGACTCCCATTGGGTAATGCCTCGTGTGGCGTGGCGCAGTGTCGATGAAATCGCTGGCGCAACCTGAATCCATAGACCCTCAATCATTTCAAGCAACAGGGGCATGCGCGCAGCGCGATAGACCCCAAAGTGCAACTCACGGTTGACTCGGGCAAGCAGTGTCGGGTTGGGTCGGGGTTTGTGGCCCTCTTTGTCAAAGCGCTGCGCATGATGACGCAGCTTGTGCAGTTCAGCAGGGGTGATCTGACGGCAAGCGTTTTCTGTGGCGAGGCCTTCAAGGGCACAACGGATTTTGATCATCTCAGCGAATTGGGCTGCTGAAGGCGCATTCACAACAATCGTGCGGTTTGGCAGCATCTGTAAGCCCCCCTCGGCAGTCAGGCGTCTGACCGCATCGCGCACCGGCATTATGCTCGTGCCGAATTGTTCAGCCAATGCACGTAACGTGAGTTTTTGTTTGGGTTGCATCGCGCCAGTCAGCAGCAGCGTGCGCAGTTTGGTGTAGACGTTATCTGCGGCCGTGGTGCGCGGGTCACTTGTTTCGGTGCCGCTTTTGTTGCTTTTAATGGATGGTTTGCTTATGGATTTGGTTGGCAGTTTTGCGGTGGGCAGGGTGGTGGTTCGGGCAATCGTGTTGGGCATGTTGTTTCCTTGCGATTGAGTGGTGATGCCGTGATGGGCGGACGTATCTTGTGCTTGTCGGTGGGTGTCTGTGCTTGAGTGTGTGCTTAAGTTATGTCAGGAGTTGTGTTGTAGGTTGTGTCGTGGATTTTGTCATGGCCTTGTAAGTTATATTGTATTTTGTGATCACAAATATATACAAATAAGCTTTAGATGCGGCTTTTTTTGATCATTTGTTATACAAATTTCTATTTTGTGATCACAAAACTGGTGTGGGTTTGTGGTTGTGTGATTAATCTGTATAAGCTTTACACCATCCAATGGTTCTCTGCTCAATAACGTATGACTGAAACTAAAGCAGTGACAAAAAGGCCGTTGATGTGTAGTAGCCGTGACGATCGATAGTCTTTGCTGAGATTAGACCGGTTCGCTTGTAATCAAGAAATGATTGCAGTTTCAAGTTCCTTGATTGGAACAAATGATTGTTGGCATGGGTGAGCAAAGCACCGCCGCAATCAAGCGCCACGATGGTATTCGGGATGAATACGAGAAGCAGTTAGTCGTTGGCGTTCAAAGTAGTTCATGACAACGCATGAGTGAGATTGCACAAACTAGCAAGAACAACGTATTAACCGATATCACTTTTAGACAAGTCACTGCAGAAGATGCGCTGGCTGTCTGGCAGGCCGTGCAACAGGCGGGCACCCTCGAAGTCAACACCGCTTACTTTTATCTTGTTTTTTGTACTGACTTCTCTGACACGTGCCTAGTGGCCGAGCATGAGGGCAGCATCATTGGGTTTGTGGTGGGTTATCACCCGCCGCAACAGACCGAAACCGCATTTTGTTGGCAGATAGGCATGATTCCGGCCTGGCAAGGCAAAGGCTTGGGCCAGCGCCTGCTGGCCGCGTGGCTGGCGTTGCCCGGCAATCAGCATGTGACGTGGCTGACCGCCACAGTGGCCGATGACAATGCCGCCTCAGATGCCTTGTTTCGTCGCTTTGCTGACAAGCTTGGCGTTGCCTGCGAAGTAACACCACATTTCACAGAAGCGTTACTGCAGCCTGGCCACAGGCCAGAGCCTTTGTACCGCATCGGACCGATTCACTCAGCACGCTAGAGCGTGCTTAAACCGACCTGGTGTGGGCGGTTGGCTCGCGTCGATTGTCCCCAGGTCACACATGGAGGTAAGCAGCATGAATATTTTTGAACAATACGAATCCGAGGTTCGTGGCTATTGCCGCAACTTTCCGGCCGTGTTTTCTTCGGCCAAGGGCGCCTGGATGACAGACACCGGTGGCCAGCGCTACCTGGACTTCTTTAGCGGGGCAGGCGTGCTGAACTATGGTCACAACAACGACCGTATCAAGCAACCCTTGGTTCGTTATTTACTCGGTGATGGCATCACGCACACCTTGGACATGTACAGCGAAGCCAAGCAGCGTTTTATTCAGCGCTTTAACGATGTGATCCTAAAGCCCCGTGGCTTGTCGTACAAGTTCCAGTTCCCTGGCCCCACAGGTACCAACGCTGTTGAGGCCGCGCTCAAGCTCGCCCGCAAGGTCACGGGCCGCCAAACCGTGGTGAATTTCACGAACGCGTTTCACGGCATGACCCTGGGTTCACTGGCGGTCACGGGCAACAGTTTTAAGCGCGCAGGCGCCGGTGTGCCTTTGCACCATACCGCTGCCGTGCCATTTGAGGGTTACCTGGGCGAAGACACCGATACCCTTGAATATTTGGAAGCCATGCTTGTTGACAATGGCAGTGGCATGGAATTGCCCGCGGCCGTTATTTTGGAGTCGGTGCAGGCCGAAGGCGGCGTGAACGTGGCAAGCATGCAGTGGCTTAAGCGCTTGCGCGAGATTACTGAAGCGCACGGTATTTTGCTTATCGTCGATGATATTCAGGTCGGTTGCGGGCGTACCGGCGCCTTCTTTAGCTTTGAAGATGCCGGCATCGAACCGGACATCATCACGCTGTCCAAATCCTTGTCTGGTTATGGTCTGCCATTGGCGCTCGTGCTCATCAAGCCCGAACTCGATGTCTGGTCACCGGGTGAGCACAATGGCACGTTCCGCGGCCATTGTCCTGCCTTTGTCAGTGCGACAGCCGCTTTGGACTTCTGGGTGGACAACAGCTTTGAAATGTCGGTGCGTAAAAAGTCCAAGCTCGTTGAGCGACGCCTGCACGCCATGGTTCAAGACGACGAGATCGATGCGACGGTGCGTGGTCGTGGCCTAATCTGGGGCGTGGAGTTCGCAGACCGTGAAATGGCTGGACAAGTTTCGCAAGCCTGCTTTGAGCGTGGCCTGATCATTGAGACAGCTGGCATTGATGACCAGGTTCTTAAGCTCTTGCCTAGTTTGACCATTAGCGAAGATGACTTGAACCATGGCTTGGACATCATTGAACAAAGCCTGCAAGCGGTGATGCAAGAAGCCGCTGCTCAAGTTTAAATAGCCGGGAGTCATCATGATTGTTACGAAATTAGAAGACATCCTCGGCACAGATGCCGATGTGGATACGCAGGGCTGGACCAGTCGGCGTCTGATCTACAAGGATGCGGGCATGGGCTATTCGGTCAACGACACCATCATTAAGCCAGGTGCTGAACTCGAAATGGAGTATCGCAACCACTTAGAGACGGTCTATTGCATCGAAGGTGCTGGGGAGATTGTGGATTTGGCCACTGGTCAAACGCATCAGATTGCGCCGGGCACGCTCTACGCCTTGAATCAGCACGACCGACACGTGCTCAAGGCCAACAAAGGCACGCACATGCGCATGGTGTGTGTGTTTAACCCACCGTTAACAGGTCGTGAAGTCCATGATGAAACAGGCGCTTATGCCCTGAGCGAGTAAGGCCCGGTCCGTGGCGTTACTTCGGTGGCGCTGCTGGAGCGCCGCAATCCGTGTTTGATTGAACCGACTGCGAAAGGAGAAAACCAGATGAAAGAGGCACTGGAAAGCTCTGCGGTCAACACAGACCGCTACCCGTCCCGCGTCGCTGATGTGCCCGTAGTGACTGCACGTCAGGACCCGGTTGTATACGGTACAGCCGAAGACGGTCCGTTAGACCAGACAACCTTGAACTTGTACGAGGACAACGGGTTGTTGCATTTCGACTCGCTGTTCACGCCCGATGACTTGCAAAGCTGGACTGACGAGTTGCATCGGTTGAGAGCCAGTGAGGCGATCAAGGCCGCCCCAGAAGCGATCGTTGAGCCCCATAGCCAGGAGCTCAGATCGATTTTTGCGGTGCATCGTATCAGTGACGTGATGCGGTGCCTGGCTGCCCACCCAAAGATTGTCGGCATTGCCGAGCAGTTGCTCGGTTCGCCCGTGTATGTGCACCAGTCCCGTATCAACTACAAGGGTGGCTTTAGAGGCAAGGAGTTTTATTGGCACTCTGACTTCGAGACCTGGCACGTGGAGGATGGCTTGCCAGCCATGCGCACGGTCAGTTGCTCCATTAGCCTGACACCGAACACGCCATACAACGGTCCGTTGATGCTCATTCCTGGGTCGCATCACCGGTTTATCGCTTGTGTTGGGCAAACGCCTGAGGATCACTACAAGGCTTCACTAAAGCGCCAGGAACTTGGAGTGCCCGATGATGAGAGCCTGACCAAGCTGGTGCAGGACTTTGGCATTGTGGCACCTACGGGTGGCGCTGGCTCAGTGACATTTTTTGAGTGCAACACCATGCACGGCTCGAGCTCAAACATCACGCCAATGCCGCGCAGCAATATTTTTATTGTCTACAACAGTGTGCACAACAAGCCCGTGCAGCCGTATTGCGGCTTGGCGCCAAGGCCCAACTTTATCGGCGAGAGACAAGACTTCACGCCCGCCAGAGATCTGGTGTGAGCTTGTGTGCTTAGACTTTAGGAGAAAAACAATGTTGAATTTAAGTAAAACCATACGTGGTCTTGGCGCACTGGCGCTGACGTTTGCCATGGCACCAGCGGCCATGGCTCAAAACACGCTTGAGAAAGCGCAGGAACAAGGCTTCATTCGGGTGGGGTTTGCCAATGAGGCACCTTATTCGTATGCCACGAGCTCGGGTCAATTAACCGGTGAGTCACCAACCGTGTTCAAGCACGTGATGAAGCAGCTCGGTGTCGATGAGGTTGACGGTGTGCTAACGGAATGGGGCGCTTTGATTCCCGGTTTGAAAGCCGGACGCTTTGATGCCATCGTCGCGTCGATGTATATCACGCCAAGCCGTTGTGAGCAGATCATTTTTGCCAATCCGACTTATGGCATTGGCGAGGCTTTCGTGGTTAAAAACGGTAACCCCGATGGCATTAGCACCTATGCCGATGCCATCGAAAAAGACAAGAAAATCGCCTTTGTCGCTGGCACGGCCGAGATCGACCACGCCAAGATGGCTGGCATGAGCCGCGAGCAACGACTGGTGGTGCCAGACTTTGCCGCTGCCGTGGCAGCGGTGAAATCTGGCCGTGCATCGGCTGCGGCGTTCACGTCTTTGACAGCTGCCGATCTCGCCGGCAAAGATGACACCATTGAGCGCGCACAGCCATTTACCTTTGAGCATGATGGCAAGGTTTACAAGGGTGAGGGCTCATTTGGGTTTCGCACCGAGGACACGGCTTTGCGCGATGCTGTCAACGAGCAGCTAGCTGCCTTTATCGGCACGCCTGAGCACCTGGAAATGGTCGAAGTCTTCGGCTTTGATGAGTCAAACCTGCCAGAAAAAACAGCCGCTCAGCATTGTGCGGGCCAGTAACCACTAGCCGACAGACGTAGATGCAAGGACGGTTGGCGGTCATCATTGTCACGGGCGTTATTTGTTTTACGCTCGGGCTGGTTGTCGCCACCTTCTCGCGCATCAGTGAGTTTGTGCCAGCCTTGTTGCAAGGCCTGGTTGTGACTGTGCAAGTCACGGCGGGAGGTGCTGTGGTCGCGGTATGTGCCGCACTATTGGCCGCGTTTGGAAAGATGTATGGCGTGCGGCCAGTTCGTTGGCTGGCCGTGGGCTACATCGAGACCTTTCGCGGCACTTCGGCACTGGTTCAGCTTTTTTGGTTGTTTTATGTATTGCCGCATTTTGGGGTGACCCTGGATGCGATGACAGTGGGCATCGTCGCCTTGGGGCTCAATGTCGGGGCCTATGGCGCCGAAGTCGTCAGAGGCGCCATAGGCAGTGTGGCTAAAGGCCAATGGGAAGCGGCCCTGGCATTGAACATGACGCGTTTTCAAATGCTGCGCGATGTGATTTTGCCCCAGGCGTTCGTGGCCATGATCCCGCCGTGGGGCAATCTGTTCATTGAGCTCTTGAAAGCCACGGCACTGGTGTCGCTCATCACGCTGTCAGATCTGGCATTTAAAGCACAGCAGCTAAATCAAAACACCCTGCGTACTGTAGAAATATTCACCGTGGTGCTGCTGGTTTATCTGGGCATCTCGTTGGTGATCACCATTGGCATGCGTGCGCTCGAGCGGCGCGCATCCAAGGGACTTGGCCGAGGCAGGGTGGCCGGATGAGCCAAGTCTGGGATTGGCAATATGCCTTCGAAGTACTGCCCATACTCGGACAGGCGGCCGTCATCACATTTCAGGTTACCGTCATTGGTTTTTTTCTGGCGTTGATCATTGGTCTGCTATTTGCTGTTGGCCGCTTGATGGGCCCGCAATGGTTGCGCATGACCTGCGCGGGGCTTGTTGAGTTTATCCGCTCAACGCCATTATTGATTCAGATCTTTTTCTTGTACTACGTCTTGCCCAATTACGGCGTGGCCATGGACGCGTTTTTGACGGGCATCATCGCATTGGGCCTGCACTACGGCGCCTATTGCGCCGAGGTGTACCGCTCGGGCCTTGAGAATGTGCCCAAAGGACAGTGGGAAGCTTCATTGGCACTGAACCTAAAGCCGCTGACAGCTTTTAAAGACATCATCTTGCCGCAGGCCATCCCGCCAATTGTGCCGGCTTTGGGCAACTACCTTGTGGCTCTATTCAAAGAAACGCCTTTGCTATCTGCTATCGCGGTGTTGGAGCTGATGCAAACAGCCAAGATTTTGGGGTCAGAGAGTTTTCAGTACACCGAACCCATCACACTGGTTGGGTTGTTCTTTTTGTTGTTTAGTCTGGCGTCGGCCTATTTGATCAGGCGTCTGGAGGCACGGCTACGTATGCGACATGGAGGCCGTAGGGCATGAGTGAAGATCAGTTACGAGATAAAGCTGCCGTGCCGATGGTGACGTTTGATCACGTGAGCAAGCGCTATGGCGACTTGGTGGTGCTCGACAATCTTTGTCTGTCGGTGGCGGCCAACGAAAAAGTGGCTATTATTGGCCCCTCAGGATCCGGTAAAACCACGGTGTTGCGCTTGTTGATGACGCTCGAACGCATCAATGACGGCGTTATCTATGTCGATGGTCAGCCGCTCACCCATGAACATAAAGGTGGCGAGTTAGTGCCCGCCAGTCACGCCCACTTAAGGCATATGCGAGGCTCCATTGGCATGGTGTTTCAGCATTTCAACCTGTTTCCTCACATGACCGCGCTACAGAATTGCATGCAGGCACCGGTCACGGTGCTTGGATTGTCTCGCGCTGAGGCGCATGAACGGGCCGCAGATCTGTTGGCCATGGTGGGACTAGCTGACAAAATGTCGCATTACCCGTCGCAGTTGTCGGGTGGCCAACAGCAGCGTGTCGCTATCGCGCGCGCCTTAGCCATGCGCCCCAAAATCATGCTCTTCGATGAGGTCACTTCGGCGCTTGACCCAGAGCTTTGCGGTGAGGTGCTGAATGTGATTCGCGATCTTGGCCAGCAGCACAACCTGACCATGCTCATGGTCACTCACCAGATGGGATTTGCCAAAGAATTTGCCGATCGGATTTGTTTTTTTGATGGCGGTAAGATCGAAGAAGAGGGCGATGCCCGCACGTTTTTTGAGAACCCTCAAAATCCGCGCACGCAGCAATTTCTAAAGGCGGTGATGCAGGCAAACTGACACCTGAAAATGACTGTGGCCAGCAACAGGCTGGCCACGTCTCTAGCCGTAGCAAAAGCCTGGGCGGCTTTTGCTCGGTATCTCGTGTTTATTGGGCAGCTGCCACGGCTTTTTGAGCCTTTTGCACGAGTTCAGGGCCCACACGGTCGACCCACTTGTCAAAGACGGGCTTGGTTGCTGCTTTAAAAGCGTCGAGCTGCGCCGGTGTGAGCTCAGAAATGCCCACGCCCATCTCCAAAATAGTCTCTTTCACAGGTTTGCGCGCCAGTTCAATTTGCTGCTTGCCTGCATCAAGGGCCGCTTGGCGGACAATTTTCTGGTCCTCAGGTGTCCATGAGGCCCAGACTTCTTTGTTGACCACAAACACCAGCGGATCATTCATGTAGTTCCACTCGGTGATGTATTTCTGGTCAAGCTTGTCCATCTTTGCGGCCACAAAGATTGACAAGGGGTTTTCCTGGCCATCAACAGCGCCACTGGCCAGTGCGGGCTGGGCATCGGCCCAGCTCATGGACGTGGGGTTGGCACCCAGGGCGGTAAAGGCATCGACAAATAGCGGCGAACCAACCACGCGGATCTTCATGCCTTTCATGTCCTCGGGTGAGGTCACGATACGCTTGGAGTTCGACAGCTGACGGAAACCGTTTTCACCCCATGCCAGAGGAATGGCGCCGCGCTTTTCGATGATCTCAAAAATCTCTTTGCCAACGTCGCCGCCGGTCAAAGCGTCTGTCTGGGCATAGTTGGTCGCCAAAAAGGGCATGGAGAACAAGTTCAACTCTTTGATTTGCGGTGACCAGTTAATGGTCGAGCCAATGGCCATGTCGATGACGCCCTGACGTACAGCCGCGAATTCACGCGTCTGGTCGCCGTTGACTAGTGAGACGCCGGGGTAGAGCTTAATGTTGATACGACCATCGGTGCGCTCACGCACCAGGTCAGCCCAGATTTGGCCGCCTTGGCCCCACGGGAAGGCCGTGCCCACCACCAGTGACATGCGGTATTCATCTTTGTAATCAGCAGCCACCGTGGCAGATGCCATGGCCAGGGTTGTGGCAGCTAATGCCACCTTCATTGTGGTTTTAATGCTCATGTCGACATCTCCTCCATGTCTAGTTAAAAAATCAATAACCGAGCGTCTGGGGTAGCCAGAGCACGATTTCCGGGAAAACCACCAGCAACAACAACAACACGGCAGCTGCCATGAGCAGCCACATCACCCAACCGATGGTTGTTTCCATTTGCACTTTTGCAATTTTGCAAGAGACCATTAGATTAACGGCAATGGGCGGTGTGAATTGGCCAATGGCCACCATCACCGTCAGGATCACGCCAAACCAAACCAGGTCCCATTCGTAGAACATGGCGATCGGCATAAGCAGGGGCACAAAAATCAAAAAGATCGACACACCATCGAGCACCATGCCAACGAGCACCAACAGCAATAGCACCAATGCCAATACACCGTATTCACCGAGCCCCGAGCCCGTGATGGCTGCGGTGATGGGGTCGATAATGCCTAGCGTGGACAATGAAAACGCAAAAATACCAGCCAAGGCCACCACAATCAGAATGATGGCCGACAACTCCCCGGCGTCGCGGAAAATCGCATACAGGTCCCGAATGCTGATGGTGCGGTAGATCACCATGCCCACAAACAGCCCGTAGAAAACGGCCACCACAGCGGCCTCAGTGGGCGTGAATAATCCCGCCCGCATACCACCAAGAATCAGCACGGGCGCAGCCAAACCCCAAGAAGCCTCTTTGAGGCTTTTCCAGAAGGGCGGGCGAGGCAGTTGCGCCTCATCAGCGCCCATGCCGTGCTTTCTGGAAAGCAAGTAGGCTGGAACCATCAATGCCAGGCCAAACAGCAGGCCTGGCAATAAGCCAGCCGAGAACATGGCTGGCACGGATGCGCCCGGCACCAGAATGGAATAGACAATTAAGGCAATCGAGGGCGGCACCAAAATATCAATGGCTGCAGACGCACCAATGACGCTAGCAGAAAACGAGGGAAAATAGCCTGCCCGCGTCATGGCGGCAATCATCACCCCGCCAACAGCCGCCGCCGTCGCCGGACCTGACCCTGAGATGCCACCAAGCATCATGGCCACGGCAATGGCAACCACTGGCAAGACACCGGGGCCGCGCCCAAGAATGGCAATGGCTAGGTTGACGAGGCGAACAGCCACACCAGACCTTTCAAATATCGTGCCCACCAGCACAAACATGGGTAAGGCCAACAAAGGGTATTTACCCAAGCTGGCATAAAAGTTTTGTGGCACGGCAAGCAGACCAAACCAGAAGGAGTCCATGTTCGCCAAGCCAATGGCCAGCGTGGCCGCCAGGCCCATGGCAACACCAATGGGCAAGCCCGCGAGCATCAAAACGATAAAAACGCCAAAGAGCACGAACCCGATCATGCTGACTTCCTGGTTCGAACCCACAAGCCCAAAAGCCGGCAGGCAATGACAAATGCTAGTAAGGGTAGCCAGATCGAGTACCACCATTGCGGCACACCGATGGCCGGTGAGGTCTCTTCATAAATATACTGATCCCAGACCAGCCTAGCGCTCAGGATCGTGATCGCAAAAAACAACAACGCACCCAGCCATGCGCCAATCTCGGCGAGCAGCCTTTGCGTGCGTGGTTGGCACCTGTTCACAAAAAACTCGATGCGGATGTGGTGGTTGCGCGCAAACGCAACCGAGGCACCCACCAGTGCCAGCACAATCATCAGAAATACGGAAATTTCTTCGGTCCAGGCAAATGACTGGTCCGTGAAGTAGCGCACCAGCACATTGACAAAGGTGATCAGTGCCAAGGCTCCCATGACCGCGGCGGTCAATATGTCCTCGATAGCCAGTGGCACCCGAGGCTTGCTCGGTTGATCGGTCGAGTCGATGTCTGGCAGGCTCATGATTCGATCGCAGAAGGTGAGGGCTGTGCTAGTGCATGGGCCGCTTCGCAAATCTGTGCGGTGCTCACGCGCGCCATGGCTTCGAGCTCACTGGCATATCCCACGGGAATGCGCGGCGCCCCCAAACGGCGGGCTTGGCAGGGAAGTTGTTCGACCACGCTAGCCACCACCTCAGACCCAAATCCGCCGGCCTGCACCGCTTCGTGCACCACCAGTAGGCGCGAGGTTTTACGGCATGAGGCCAATACCGCCTCTTTGTCCCAGGGCCACAGACTTTTGAGGTCAATGAGTTCCACGTCCATACCCTCGCTGGCAAGCGTCTGAACGGCTTGCTCACAAACATGGCGCTGCCGGCTCCAGGTCACCAGCGTCAAGTCCTTGCCGTTGCGCACCACCTCGGCTCGGCCCAAAGGTAGCTCGGCATGCGTGTCGACTTCACCGGTCTGGCCCCACAGCGTTTTGTGTTCGAGAAAGATCACCGGATCCTCGCAGGCAATGGCCGCTTTGAGCAGGCTGTAATTATCCTGCGGTGTCGATGGCGCCACGACCACAAGCCCGGGCAGGTGCACAAACCAGTTCTCAAGAGACTGGCTGTGTTGTGCGGCCGAGGCATCCCAAATGCCCATGGGCATGCGCACCACCACCGGGACTTTACCCTGGCCTCCGAACATGTAGCGGTTCTTGGCGGCCTGGTTCACGATTTCATCCATGGCGCAAAGCGCAAAGTCGGTGACTCGAAGCTCAATGACAGGTTTCAGGCCAGCCAAGGCCATGCCCACACCGGCGCCCATGATTGCCGCTTCGCTAATCGGGGTATCAATGACACGATCAGGGCCAAACTGTTGCGCAAGCCCCGCGTACTGCGCGAAGATTCCCCCGCGCCCGATGTCTTCACCGAGCACCACAACCCGGTTATCACTGGTCATGCTGTCTTGCAGGGCGGCCACCGCCGCTTGGGCGTAGCTCATCAGTGCCATTGACCTGCTCCTACTGTTTGGATGTGTTCGTAAGCCGCTGTGGCCTCTGGCACGGCGCAACGATCAGCGTAAGCCAGCGCCGCCTCGATTTCAGCCTTTGCCTGGGCATCAATTTCTTCGAGTGCTTGGGCTTTCGCGCCCGGCATCTGAAGGTACTGGCTTTTGGCGTGTTCCAGCGGGTCGCGGGTAAGCGCTTGCTCATGGGTCTTGGGGTCGCGATAAGCGGCCTGATCCACAGAGACGTGACCTTTGACCCGATAGGTTCTGGCGTGCAGCAGTTTGGGGCCATTGCCGCTTCGCACCGATTGCACGAGTTGACCTGCCCCTTCAAAAATCGCCATCACGTCATTGCCATCGACTTCGACGGCCTCAATGTCCATGCTGCGTGCCCGCGCCGCAGCGCCGGCACCAGCGCTCATCTCAGCGGTTGCTGTGGTGGCACTCCATTGGTTGTCTTCACAGACAAACAGTACCGGCAAATCGAACACGCGTGCCCAGTTCAGTGACTCAAGAAACGGACCGCGGTTAATGGCCCCATCACCAAAGAAACACGCGGTGATATCGCTGCGTTTTTGCAGCTTTTGTGCGTGGGCCGCACCCACCGCAATCGGCATGCCGGCACCAACCACGCCGTTGGCGCCGAGCATGCCAACAGAAAAGTCTGCAATGTGCATGGAGCCACCACGGCCACCGTTAAATCCGCTGGCCTTGCCATAGAGTTCGCACATCATGCGCGCCATGTCCGCGCCTTTGGCCAGCGTATGCCCGTGCCCACGGTGTGTGGAAGTTAAGTAGTCGGTGGCGGTGAGGTGGGCACAGACGCCGGCGGCCACAGCCTCCTGTCCAGTCGACAAGTGCAATGGACCTCGGACTTTGGCGTTGCCACTGGCTGCTTGTCCGTATACCGCCACGCCGCCTTGGCTGGCGAGCTCGGCGGCGTCTTCGAATGCGCGTATGCGCACCATCATTCGATACAAATCGAGTAACTGCTGCTGCTGACTCAAAACCTTTTCCTGATTTGTTTCTGTCTGTTTGTTGTTGTCTTTTAACGCCTCAGGCTCGCAGACCGACATGCAGGCAATGGCATGCCGGTTGGCAAGACGAAACGCTTTGCTCCCGTCATCATATCGCTTTAACCCACTGCCGCGCGGTTACACGGTATTAGGGATTTTCTGGGTGTCCATTTCTGCCAGGCGAGCCAGCAGGTCACCTGAAGGCGAGAAAGAATGCGGATCTGCCATGGACCAGCCAAGTTGCAGCACGCGGGATTTGAGGTCGCCCTCGAGAATCTCGCCAGGGCGAGCTTCAGGAAAGACGGTCGACAAAAGCGTGACTCGGTTGGCCGACAGCCGACAGGCGATGTGATGGGCTTTGAGGTCGTCGGGGTGATGCAAGCCCGCCGCACCAATCAGTTCAGCTAAAGCCCCAAGCGTGTTGCCGTGATAGTTGGCCACGCGCGGCGCCTTATCCTCAACTACGAGTGCTTTTTGCCGAAGCGGGTCTTGGGTGGCCACGCCCGTGGGGCAGCGTCCCGTGTGACAGGACTGCGCTTGTATACAGCCCACAGCAAACATGAAGGCGCGCGCACTGTTACACCAGTCTGCGCCTAAAGCCATGATGCGCGCCATGTCAAAGGCCGTGACGACTTTACCGGAACCGGCAATTCGGATCTGATCGCGCAAGTTCAGTCCAACCAGGGTGTTGTGCACCAGGCGCAACGCTTCACGCAGGGGCGTACCTACGTGGTCTGTGAATTCCACGGGTGAGGCGCCTGTGCCGCCTTCGGCGCCATCAACCACAATGAAGTCCGGCAGGATTTTTGTCTCGACCATGGCCTTGGCGATGGCAAACCACTCCCAGGGGTGGCCGATGCAAAGCTTAAAGCCAATGGGCTTGCCGCCAGAAAGTTCACGCAGCTTGGCAATAAAGTGCATCAGGCCAATGGGCGAGTCAAAGGCGGTGTGCGAGGCCGGTGAGTTGCAGTCCTCGCCTACTTTCACGCCACGGGCGGCGGCAATTTCTGGTGTGACCTTGCCACCTGGCAAAATACCACCATGGCCGGGCTTGGCGCCTTGCGACAACTTGATCTCAATCATTTTGACTTCGGGACGGTTGGCGTTAGCGGCAAACTTCTCCTCGTTGAAGTGCCCGTTCTCGTCACGGCAACCGAAATAGCCTGAGCCGATATTCCAGATCAAATCGCCGCCGGGTCGCAGGTGGTACTCGCTGATGCCGCCTTCACCCGTGTCATGGGCAAACCCACCGATTTTGGCGCCTTCGTTTAATGCCAGCACCGCATTGCCCGACAGCGCCCCAAAGCTCATGGCCGATATATTGAGCACGGACAGATCAACGGGCTGCTTACAATCCTTGCCGCCGACACGAACCCGAAAGTCATGGTCTTGGATATGCACCGGCTGCATGGAATGGTTGATCCATTCATAGCGCTCGGCATACACGTCCTCTTCGGTGCCAAATGGTTTTTTATCGAGTTGCTGTTTGGATCGTTGGTAAACCAACGACCGCTTGGCACGTGAGAAGGGCGTGTCGTCCTGATCGTTTTCAAAGAAGTACTGACGCATCTCGGGACGAATGGATTCCAGCATGTAGCGCATGTTGCCAATGATGGGGTAGTTGCGCCGAATGGAGTGCTTGGTTTGTCGCAAGTCGTACAGACCCAAGGCCAGCAGCAGCCAGCTGGCAATTGCTAACAGCCACCACTCCATGTGCCAAAACAGACCGAGCACCGGAAACACAAAACTCAAGCCGAATACGACCCAAAACGCCGTGAATTGAGGGCGAAACGGCGGCAGTTGGCTGCTCAACATAGTTGTCTCCATCATCCGATTATCCGCGGTCGCCCGCTTTCTCTTGGGCCCTTGGACTGGTTTTTTTCGAAGATAGCAGAAATCAGGCAATGCCTTGCACATTAACCCAAGCGATGAGCGCCGTTAAGGTCACCACTGAGAGCAAGGTGCTCACTAAAATCGCACGGGCAGTGACCGCTGCGTCTTCCTGGTAGAGGTTGGCCAGCATGAAGGGCCCGGTGCCCACGGGCAGCGCTGTTGCCAAAATGGCACACCAAGCCCACACAGGATCAAGGTCAAACACGCCAAGCGCAAACACGCCCACGAGCAAAGGGTGCAGCACCAGTTTGAGCGCCACGATTTGCGTCACTGACCGAGACCCGGCTTGAACTCGGGTCTGGGCAATAAACAGTCCGATGGTCAGCAATGCGCAGGGTGTGGCGGCGTTGCCGAGTTGCTCGATGCCTGAAGCGATGGGCACCGGTATGACAATGCCTAGTCCCGAGCATGTAACCCCTAGCACGGTTGACACCAAAATGGGGTTTCGCATAAGCGAAAGCACCACCTTCTTAATGGCAGGCCAAAGGCTTCGCCCTTTGGCGCGATGGATTTCAATCGCGATGATGGTTAACCCAAACTGAACCACTACGGTCAGTACAGCCCCAATGACGGCAATGGGCAACGCCTCGTCACCGAATAAAAGGAGGATCAAGGGAATCCCCATGTAGCCGGCATTGGAATATCCGGCGCTTAGCGCGTTGAGCATCTTGGGCTGATAGGCCAGTGACTCGCGGCGGCATAGCCACAAGTAGGCGAGCATGGTGAGCAACGTACCCAAAGAAAAGCTCGCGACGAATTCGAGTTCGGCCATGGCCTCTAAATCTGAGCGTGCCATGGCAATAAAAAGCAGGGCGGGCAGTGCGAGGTAAATGACGAACCGATTCAGGGCTTCGGTGGCGCTTTCTTTAAATAGGCCACCCTTGCCGCAAAGCCAGCCCAGCAGTATCAGCCCAAAAACGGGAACAACGGTATTAATGACAGAAGAAAACATCGCGCGCGGCATTAAAATTCAATGAGGGGGTAGTGTACTGTTGCCAAAGCAGTCTTGCTCAGAGGCTGTCTTGCTGTCGCTTGGAGGTCCTTTATCCAACTGCATCCAAATTCGCTTGTATTTGCATGATTTCATCCGAGGCAGAACATGGTTCACGATCAAGAGCTAAGACTTGGCAGCTGGGACGAGCTTGGCGCGCAGGCGCTGGCGCTTCGCATCGAGGTGTTTGTGACCGAACAAGGCGTGCCAGCTACGCTTGAGCATGACGAGGACGACGCCACGGCGCTACATGCCCTGATTTCACGCGATGCCCAAGCGCTTGCTACTGGTCGGCTGGTACGGGTCGATGCCGTCACGGGCAAAATTGGTCGGCTTGCGGTAAAGCGTGACTGGCGAGGGCAGGGGTTGGGGCGACAATTACTGTTGGCACTGTCCGATGCGGCTCGAGCGCAAGGCATCAAGCAGTTGCAACTGCATGCGCAGTGCAACGCAAAGCCGTTTTATGAAAGCGAGGGGTTTGTGGCCCTGGGCGAGCCGTTTGATGAGGCGGGCATTGAGCACATTCTCATGACGATGAGCTTCTGAGGTGCGCGTTCTAGTTATGTTTTAGTCCCGTTGAGTTGCTATTCGCCTGAACAATCCACACAAAACGGTGGGGTCGGGAAGCGAGCGAGTCTATCTAGCTAAATGGGATTGCCGCCACAAGGGGGATCGGGTTTCAAATGGGTTATTAGCGTGGCCATGAACGGTACCACTGGAAATACCACTGTCGAATGGCGTGCAGAGCATGCAAACCATGTTTTACTGATGGTGCCCAGGAGAGGACTCGAACCTCCACACCTTGCGGCACATGGACCTGAACCATGCGCGTCTACCAATTCCGCCACCTGGGCTTTGCGTCAGGCATAATGCAGCTTGAGCAAGACGTGAATTATATACGAGATTATTACATTGGCAATTGACTCCTCTGGCCGTCGTTCTGGCGGTCGTGCAAACACATCTTTAACTGGCATGGAGGCACCGGGCTTCGATCCGGACGTGCCTTCGCGCGAGTCCATCTTACTGGTGTTGCGTCGTGCCACGGCGCCGCTCACCCCTAGTGAACTGGCAGAAAAGCTGGGTGTTGAGCGCGATGAAACCTGGGAAGGGTTCGAGCGTCGATTAGCTGCCATGGAGCGTGATGGCCAGCTCATGCCCAACCGCAAGGGCGTGCTGTTGCTAGCAAAAAAGCTTGACTTCATTGCTGGCAAAGTTTTGGGTCACCGCGATGGGTTCGGTTTTTTGTTGCGTGACGACGGTTTGTCAGATGTGTTTTTGTCGCCTCGCGAGATGCTCAAGGTGCTGCACGGTGACCGCGTGCTGGTCAAGGTCACCGGTGACTATCGCGGCAAACCTGAAGGAACGATAGTAGAAGTCCTTGAACGGCGTACCAATCAGCTTGTCGGGCGATTTCTTAATGAGCGGGGTGTCTCAATCGTGGTGCCCGAGGACCAACGCATCAAACATGACGTGTTGATCCCGCCGTCTGAGACGGCTGCCGCGCAGCACGGCCAAGTGGTGACGGTTGAAATTATCGAGCAGCCCACACGCCACACGCAGCCTTTGGGCCGGGTGGCGCAGATTCTTGGCGAAATTGACGACCCTGGCATGGAAATTGAGATTGCGGTTCGCAAATTCGATGTGCCAGTTGATTTCTCGGACAAAGCGCAAAAGCAGTGTGACAAACTGCCCGATGAAGTGCGTCGCACTGACTTGAAAGGCCGGGTGGATTTGCGAGACGTGCCGCTCATCACGATTGATGGTGAAGACGCACGGGACTTTGACGATGCCGTTTATTGTGAGCCTGTCGAACTCGGTGACAGTCGCAAGCGTCCAGGCTGGCGATTGATTGTGGCTGTGGCTGACGTCAGCCACTATGTGCAAGATGGCGATGCCCTTGACGACGATGCAAGGCAGCGCGGCACCAGCGTGTATTTTCCGCGCCGCGTCATTCCCATGCTCCCAACCAAGTTGTCCAACGGCTTGTGCTCATTGAATCCCAGTGTTGACCGCTTAGCGCTCGTGTGTGACATGGTCATTGCCGCGAACGGTGCCAAAGCCGGGCAGGTGGTAGCCTATCAGTTTTACAACGCGGTCATTCATTCGCACGCGCGCACCACATACACGCAAATTTGGGAAGCCCTTCAGCAGCCCACGGGCCCTGTGGCAAAACAACTAGGCGATACCGTGCCTTTGGCACAAAACCTGCACGAGCTCTATGGCTTGCTCTCAACGGCCCGCAAAAAACGCGGTGCCATTGATTTCGACACGGTTGAGACCAAAATCATCTGCAACGAGCTTGGGCGTATCGAAAAAATCGTGGGTTTGGTGCGCAACGATGCCCACCGTCTGATCGAGGAATGTATGCTCGCGGCCAATACTTGTGCGGCCGACTTCATGCATCGCAGCAAGCACCCAGGCTTGTTTCGGGTGCATGAGGGACCAACGCCAGTCAAACTGCAAAGCTTGCGTGCATTTCTCAAGACCTTGGGGCTTGATCTAGGCGGGGGCGACGATCCGCAAGGCTCAGACTATGCTGCCCTGATGGACAAGGTGCGCAACCGCCCGGATTTTGATCTGTTGCAAAGCATGTGTCTGCGCTCCATGCAGCAGGCCATCTACTCACCAGACAACGCTGGCCATTTTGGTTTGGGCTATCCCGAGTATGCCCATTTCACCTCACCGATTCGGCGTTATCCGGATCTGCTCACGCACCGGGTTATTAAGTCATTGTTGGCCAAGCAACGCTACACGCCCGCCGCGCCAGACCATGTGGTGGTACCAGGCATGACGCGCAAAGAATACGAACACGATGTTTGGGAAAAACTGGGTATTTTGCTCTCGGCACGTGAGCGGCGTGCCGATGATGCTTCGCGTGATGTTGAGGCCTGGCTCAAATGCTGGTTCGTCAAAGAACGTGTGGGCGAAGTCTTTAGTGGGCGCATCACCGGTGTGGCAAGCTTTGGCATCTTTGTCACGCTTGATACGTTGCACGTAGAGGGCATGGTGCATGTCTCTGAGCTTGGCACAGAATACTTCCAGTTCAATGAGGCCATGCACGAGTTGCGCGGTGAGCGCACGGGCATGCGCTATCGCTTGACCGATTCGGTGCAAGTGCAGGTCGCGCGCGTCGATCTCGAGGCTAGACGCATCGAGTTTCGACTGGTGCAAGGCACATCGTTTGCCGCTTTAAAACGCGAGGCTCAGCGTGGCGCACCGGGTGCAGGACGGCATTTAAAAAAAGCGGCGTCCACCAAACCGGAGCAACTCAAGGGCCAAACGGCCAAACAACGCCGCGCCGCGGCCAAGCGAAGTGCCAAGTCTGAAGCAGCCGCACCAAAGAAAGCCGCACGGCGCAGCACCAAGAAAGCATCCTCAAGACGTCGATAGTGAACGTGATCGAATAACAAGGTTTTTTAAATGAGTGATTTAAAGCTGCTGGCCGGATTTCATGCCGTGCAAGCTCGCCTACGACAAGCGCCGGGCTCTGTGATGGAGGTGTTTGTTGACCAGACGCGGCGCGATAAGCGTATGTTGTCACTCATCAACTCGCTCAAGGACAAAGGCGTTCGTCTGCATTTGGTTGACCATGACCGTCTGGAGCAGTTGACCCAAGGACTGCGTCATCAAGGTGTGGTCGCAATGGTGCAAGCGTTAGAGCTCGCCCAGGACCTTGATGATGTGTTTGACGCCATGAACGGTCCGGCTTTTTTACTGGTCTTGGATGGCGTGACTGACCCGCACAATTTGGGTGCCTGTTTGCGCACGGCCGACGCCGCTGGTGTTCATGCCGTCATCGCTCCCAAAGACAAGGCCGCCGGGCTAACACCGGTGGTCGAACGTGTGGCGTGCGGTGCTGCACAAACCGTACCCTACCTAATGGTTACGAACCTGGCTCGCACCTTACGCGAGCTCAAGGACCGCGGGGTGTGGTTAATCGGCACCGATGAGCGAGCCAGCGAGAGCCCACAAGATATCGATCAGTGCGGGCATATTGCTTGGGTCATGGGTGCCGAGGGCAGCGGCATGCGGCGGTTGACGCGCGAGTCTTGCGATCACCTTGTGCATATTCCCATGGCCGGGTCAGTGCAAAGCCTCAACGTCAGCGTGGCCACGGGGGTTTGCTTGTATGAGACCGTGCGCCAGCGGCGTGCGCGGGCGGTTTAAACTGTGAATTTGCGTCTAAGCTCCTGATGAAACAAACCCCATGAATAAGCCTGATCACACAGAAAATCAACAGGCACAGGGTTTCACGACCCGTATCCTGCATCACGATCGAACCCGTGGCACGGAGCAGGGCGCGGTGCATCAGCCCATCCATACGTCCTCACAATATGGCTACGAAGATGTGCGTGACCTCGTGGATGTGTTTCAGGGCAAGCCCGGGTTTTCTTATGCACGTCAAGGCACGCCAACCACGGCGGCACTTGAAAGTAAGCTTGCGCAAATGGAAGGCGGCACAAGCGCCATCGCCTTTGCTACGGGAATGGCTGCGCTTGCCACCGTGTTTACCACCTTGCTCAAGGCAGGTGACCATCTGGTTGCGAGCCAGTTTGTGTTTGGCAACACCAACAGCCTGTTTGGCACGTTGTCGCAATTGGGCATTGAAGTCACGCTAGTGGACGCCACTAGCGCACAAACGGTCGCTGCGGCGCTAAAGCCCAATACACGCATGGTGTTTGTTGAGACGATTGCCAACCCGGGCACACAAGTAGCCGACCTCAAAGGCATCGGTGAGTTAGCCAGAGAACATGGTTTGGTCTACCTTGTGGACGGCACGTTGACCTCTCCTTATTTATTTCAAGCCAAGGCAGTGGGTGCGAACCTCATTGTTCATTCATTGTCCAAGCACATTGCGGGTCACGCACAAGCGCTCGGTGGCGTATTGATCAACACCGGTCTTTATGATTGGTCGAGCTACACCAACATTTTGCCGGCTTATCAAAAAGGTGATCCACTGACTTGGGGGATGACCCAGGTCAAGAAAAAAGGCCTGCGCGACATGGGCGCGACTCTGGCTGCCGAACCAGCCCATCGGATCGCTATTGGTGCTGAGACGCTGGCCTTGCGCTTAGATAAAGCCTGTGCCAACGCGATGGCGCTGGCCCAAATGCTTGATTCGCATCCACTGGTGCAGCAAGTGCGCTACCCCGGATTACGCTCGCATGATCAACACGAGCGTGCTGGTGAGTTATTCGGTCAGCGTTACGGCACCTTGTTGTCCTTTACGTTGAATGCCTCGCTCGATTGCATCGAGTACCTCAATCGACTGCGCGTGCCCGTGTTGGCCACGCACGTTGGCGACACGCGCACGCTAGCACTACCGGCTGCGCACACGATCTATCATGAAATGGGTGCTCAGATGCGAGAAAAAATGGGCATCGACGACAATCTGATTCGAGTCTCTGTGGGTATTGAGGACACGGAAGATTTGTTGTGTGATTTTGGGCAAGCGCTTGACTGACATTGGCAGGGTCTTTTGCGTCGTCACTGCTGTTTAAAAATGAGCGTCTAAGAGAGATTCATTTGCTTGCGTAGGCTCAATTTTTTTGTGTGCTGCCTGTTGCAAAATAGCTCTCGCCCAATGATCATGCGGGTTTCAGGCGATTTTTTTGCTGTTTTTGCTTGACAGGAAAGCGAGCGCACGGTTGAATAGCGATATGCAGCGTAAGCGCCAAGCGCGCTGCCTTCAAGCGCCACACGAGGGCTCAGTGTGGACCAATCAATCAACAGATAGCAAGGGGTAAACCTGACATGAACAAAACCGAATTGATCGACCACATCGCCGCCAAGGCTGATATCTCGAAGGCTGCTGCTGCGCGTGCTCTCGAAGCTTTGATTGGTGGTGTCAAGACCACTCTCAAAAAAGGTGGCTCGGTGACGTTGGTCGGTTTTGGGACTTTCGCTGTTTCAGTTCGTGCTGCCCGCTCAGGCCGCAATCCACGCACTGGCGAAACCATCAAAATCAAAAAGGCCAAAGTGCCTAAGTTCCGTCCTGGTAAGGCATTAAAGGATGCAGTGAATTAAAAACCGTTGGCTTGGGCGATGCGACTGCATCGTCCACGTTGCAGTATTGCATCGGTCCGTTATAATACGGACCGATGCGTTTTTAGAGCTTTGCTTTAAGGTCGTTAAACAGATCAAGCCTTAGCTTTTCGTTGCGCTCAACATGTTTGCATTGAATCCGTTCCAGCAATCTGTTTTTGGCAACTTTCATGATATCAACCGTGGGTGCTTAGCTCAGCTGGTAGAGCGGCGCCCTTACAAGGCGTAGGTCAGCGGTTCGAACCCGTTAGCACCCACCACGGTTTATTCCCACGGTTTCCCGTCTCGTACAAATTCCACGACTATTTCGAGTCATCATGACTGTGCTTGCTTCACGCCTGAGAAATCACGGCCTGTTTGCTAATTGGTGCTGACGTTACGATTCGCATTGTTTTGTTCTATGTATGCGCTGGCCGCTTTTTCGATGATTTGAAGCTCGCTTTCAATTTGATCGACCAATGTGAGGTCAATGTGTTTGTCGTCTTGCGCCATCTTGGCGATTTGCTCGGCGATGCTGGTGATATGGAACGCGCCAATCTGATTGGCAGAGGCACTGAGGCGGCTTAATTGATCACTTGCGTGTTTCGAGTCTTGGTTTCGGATGGATTGGCGCAATGCGTCAGGTGTTTGTCGGTTCTCGCTTAAGAACACCTTCAGCAGGCGAATGAACAAAGCGCCATTTTGTTCCATGGCATGCATGGCATGTCTGCGCTCAATGCCATCGATGTGAGGGAACAGACGCTCCGGTGTGGCCTCGATGTGCTGGGCCAGGCATTGAATGAGCGTGTCTTGCTTGAGTGGTTTTTCCAGTAGGGCATTGGCGCCGGCATCGATAATCTGCTGGCGTTGTTCTCCGACGAGATCAGCGGTCATCGCAATAATAGGCAATGTCTTATGTTTCGAATTGCTGCGAATGGCCTTGGTGCATTCGATGCCACCCATGTTGGGCATCTGTATGTCCATGAGCACGGCATCAAAAGGTTGCTCGGATTCATGCAGCTGTTCAAGTGCCTGTTGACCATCACTAGCAGCGACATCCTCTAAGCCGGCTGAGCTCAACATTTCACTTAACAGGAACTGAATGGCGGCACTGTCGTCCACCACGAGTATTCGTGCGCCTTTGAGGTGCCCGACACTGCGTGTATGTGGCGCCTCAGTTGATTTGGTTGGGATGTCTTTTGCCAAGGGCAATGGCAATTCAACCCAAAAAGTGGTGCCATGTTCAGGATTGCTGTTAAAACCAATTTCACCACCTATGGCTTCGATAATGCGCTTGCTGATGGCCAACCCCAGCCCTGTGCCGCCAAGTTGCCTGACAGATCCATCCTCAACCTGTTTGTAAGGCTCAAAGATCAGTGGCTGTAATGCCGCGGGGATGCCCTTACCCGTATCGCTCACCTCGATACGGACCCAATCACCTCGGGTGTTGTCTTGCGCGCAGCTGCATCGGACCAAGACTTGGCCTTGCTCGGTAAATTTGAGGGCATTGCCAATCAGGTTGGATAGCACCTGTTCAAGTCGGTGTGCATCGGCCACGCGCCAGGCTGCGCAGGTCGCAGGGACATCAAGCGACAGCGCAATTTGTTTGTTTGCCGCCAGTTCGTTAAACATGCGATGGCACTTCACAAGCAATTCATGCAAATCAAACCTGAAGGGCTGCAGGTTTAATTCGCCCGCTTCGATTTTTGAGTGATCCAGCACATCATTGACAATACGCAGCAGCAACTGATTGACGTCGGTCAGGCGCGCAACCAAGTCACGTTGGCGTTCGCTAAGCTCATCTTGTGCCAATAATCCCGTGATGCCCACGATGCTGGTTAGAGGGGTTCGAATCTCATGACTCATCATGGCCAGGAACTGGGATTGTTCGCGTTCTTGCTTTTCGGCTTTGATCTTGGCTTCAAGCAATGCCCGCTCTGACTGGCGCAAGGCAGTGACGTCCACGAGCGTGGCAATGGCGGTGTCTTGCAGCGATATGGCTGAAATGATGAAGTCATGTTCGATGCCGCTGCGGCATTGAATCCGCACTTCAACGGGATCAGCTGGTTTTTGCTGAGCTTTGTGAAATGCAATCATTTCTTCGATGGCTTGACTGACGCGCAGCGCCGTGTCACGGTCCTGACAGGTATGACCAAACAAAGTCAATAGGCTATGGGCCTCAGTGGTGCTGTAGCCAAGCGCATCTAGAAAGCTCGCGTTGGTGAACGTAATCAGTTGTTGCTCGGTCGGTTCAAAAACAATCAACGGCACGGGCAAATGCTCAAGAATGAGGCTTAATTCGGATTCGCGTTTGGCCAAAGTGTCTGCCGTTGCGGCCAAGCTTGACTCACGCTCGGCAATCGCTTTTGACATCGATTGCACGTGCTCATTGATTTCCGTGAGCTCAGTGGGCAAGCCGCGTTCATGGGCTGCCTGGAAATCCAAGGGCTGGCCAGCCTCAATTTTACGAATACGCGACACGATGGCATTTAATGGGTCAAGTACTTTGCGATTGAGGCTGCGATGCTTAATGGCCACCACCAGCACGAGGCTAAGCAGCACAATCACAAGCGCCCCAATCATGGTGTTGCGTTGTATGTCGAGCAGCCGAGTGGGAACGAGCACAGCCAGATGAGCGCCAAGCGCCGGTGACTCGTTAACCAACGGTGCCCACTGCTGCTCGTCAAGCGTTAGTGTTCTTGACAGACCTTGTTGCTGATCTATTGCCTGAACATCGATGCGGGGCACGATCAAGTCGGGTCTTCCCGATATCATGACCACGCCTTTGTTGGTGGTCAGCAGCAACACATTGCCTGTGATGCGCGAGTATTGATTCAGAAAGCCCTGGATATACGACAAATCCAGACGTCCGATAATCGTGTCGTTATCCGAGTCACGGTAAGCGACATAAACGCTGGGCTCGCCGTCTTCATAGCCTGGGACAATCGAAGACAGTCGGGCCACGTTGCTGTTGCGAAGCAGTTGTTGCCAGACCGGTCCGGCCGTAAACGCATAGCCAACAAACACGCGGCTTCGCGTTGAGGATTTGTAAATGATCTTGATTTCACCGTTGTCGTCAACCGAGTACAAATCCGAGAACGTTTCAAACCGACGTTGGGCAAGCTGGTTTCTTTGCGCGCGCGGGACATGGGCAAACAGCGCGAGTTGCTCTTGCGCATTGGACAGCTCTGAATCGATAAACACCATCGCATTAGATGCATCCGAGGCGTTGGCCTTGAGGAATTGTGTCTTGAGTCCGTTGTACACGAGCCAGGCGGCAGCGACAATGATGAGCACGATGACGGCCATGGCGGTCAGGTCCAGCCGCAAGCTTTGGTGTTTCAGTGTCGATGCGCGCATGTCCGTTGCTCTGAGCTATCGTGAGATCTTTAATTCTTCGCTTAAGTCCGTGATGGGATGTAAGGCTTGCTGGCTGTCACCGGAGGCGTCAAATTCGATAACGCCAAGACTTGTTGTCAATTCGGGCTGCGACAGCAGGTACTGCTTGGCAGCATCCGGTGTGGTATGTCCAGCGGCAATGGCTTGCTCGAGTAACTCGAGCGCTTGACGAACCATGAACGCCATGGCCATGGGCTGATAGCCGAATCGATCGTTGAATCGTCTCAGATAGTCTTTGATGGCCGGGTCCTCGAATTTGGCGCGGTGATGGCCAAGTAGCACCATGTTTGGCAGAGCTGGACCCGCTGTCTCATAAATCGCATTGCCTCTGGCCCATGGAGTTAGCACAATCGGGGCATCGGGGTGGTATTGGTGAAACAGCTGCACCATGTTGCCCATGCTTGACTGAAAGTCCCCACCAAGCAGGTAAAGCACATCGGCCGGTTCGGCCATAAGTGACTGATATTTTGATGGTTTGAAGTCTTCGAACGTAAACCGCTCGTGCCGGATTTCCCATCGGCCACTTTGCGCGAGTGCTTGTGCAAAGTACTCAAACGCCGGATCGGTGTAGGGCGCATTCGCTCTGTCTTGTAAAACCAATACGCGCGAGCCTTCGACTGTGTTGATATAGTCAGCAATGGCTTGCTGCTCACGCTGCCCATCAGCAATGATGCGCAAGATGAAATCATCCTTGCCCGACATGGTTGGGCTGGTGGCCGAAGTGTTGATGAGCAATGCCCGGGGGTTTTGAAACAAGTGCGAGCTCGCGACCATGGTCGATGAGGGCTGCGTGGTGACGAAAAATTCAACACCATCGGCCATGGCAGCTTCGAAGCGCCCGGGCGATTTGCTCGGCTCAAAATCGTAGAAGACCTCTCGCAGTTGCATACGGCTGTCCGGGTTTTCTTCGAAGTAAAGCCGAGCGGCGTCCATGTCGCTTGGATCAAATACGCGCTTGTTCATGATGGGCGCATCGACAGCGACTGTGATTTTTTTTGGCTCAAGCACTCGATAGCCGGCATAAATCGCCACAGCTGCAAATGCGATCGCAACGACAGTCAGTGCAACGAGGTAAGTCTTTGATCGAATCGGCATCATCTGAGGGTTTAAAAGGGCGGCCCTGTTGTTCATTCATTTGGTGTCATGCCCGTGTTCCATTGAGCACGGTTTGGGCGTGGACGTATTAGGGCAATCACCCGAATTCTTGATGTCACTCAAGCCGCTAGTACTGGCTTGCGGTGACAGATTGAAGGTTATGGAGTTTATGGGTTAATAGCTATCCCATTAAAATGTGAATTTTGTCCGGATTGAGGGTCGCTTTAATTCGAACCCTCAAATCCATCCGCGAACGCAGCTTGTGGCACAATGCCTCGACTTCATTTTGCGTTGAACGTATGTCTGAGATTTCATTTACACCACGAGCACCCGAAGAGATTGATCTTCGCCTACAAAACCAGCTTGCCACTGAATTGTCTATTAAACCCTCACAAGTGAGCGCCACCATGCGACTCATGGACGAGGGCGCCACTGTTCCCTTTATTGCCAGGTATCGCAAGGAGGCCACCGGCGGGCTCGATGACACCGTGCTCAGGCAACTTGAGATGCGCCTGGGATATCTCAAAGAGCTCGAGGCGCGCAGAGATGTGGTGCTGGCGTCTGTGGCTGAGCAGGGTAAGTTGACTGCTGAGTTACAGCAGGCCATCGATCAGGCCGACACCAAGCAGCGCCTGGAAGATTTGTATGCGCCTTTCAAGCCCAAACGCCGTACCCGGGCTCAGATCGCCCGCGACGCTGGCCTGCAGCCGCTGGCTGATTTGTTGCTGTCCGATGCTGCAAGCGTGCCGCAAGAGGCTGCCCAAGCCTATGTAGATGCTCAGGCGGGCGTGGCCGACGTCAAAGCCGCACTCGATGGCGCACGTGACATTCTGGCCGAACAGTTCGCAGAAAACGCCGACCTGGTGGCTTCGTTACGGTCTTTTCTCACACGCCACGGCCTTTTGTACGCCAAAGTCGTCGAGGGCAAAGAACAAGAGGGTGCCAACTTCAGGGATTGGTTTGATTTCAGTGAATCGGTGTCGACCATCCCATCGCACCGCATGCTGGCCTTGTTGCGTGGCCGCGAGCAGGGTGTTCTGGATTTGCGTATTGGCCTTGGACCAGACGAGGAGGCGTTAACACCGCACCCCTGCACCGAACGCATCGCCGCGTTTCTCGGTTTTGGTGATCAAGTGTTTGACCCAAAGGCTACCGCACGTGAACAGTGGCTGGCCGACGTGTGTCGTTGGTGCTGGCGCGTCAAGCTATTGATGTTTTTTGAAATGGAGATTATTGGCGTGTTGCGCGACCATGCGCAAACCCAGGCCATCCACGTATTTGCCAGCAACTTGAAAGACCTTTTGCTGTCGCCACCAGCTGGCGCCAAGCCAGTCATGGGGCTGGATCCTGGCATTCGCACCGGCGTCAAAGTCGCTGTGATCGACAAAACAGGCAAGGTAGTCGATACCGCCACCATCTATCCATTTGAGCCGCGTCGCGACGTTGCCGGCAGCTTGAGCACGCTGGCTCAATTAGCCAAGCGTCATCAGGTTGAACTCGTGGCCATTGGTAACGGCACGGCATCGCGAGAGACTGATAAGCTTGTAGCGGCCTTGTGTCAGGCCAATCCGGAATTAAATCTCGCCCGAGTGACGGTGTCAGAGGCCGGTGCTTCTGTTTATTCAGCCTCAGAGCTCGCCGCCCAAGAGTTTCCTGACCTTGATGTCAGTTTGCGCGGGGCGGTTTCGATTGCCAGACGCCTGCAAGACCCACTGGCTGAGCTTGTCAAGATCGAACCCAAGTCCATTGGTGTGGGCCAGTATCAGCACGATGTCAATCAGCGTCAACTCGCCACATCGCTGACTGCGGTGGTCGAAGACTGCGTCAACGCCGTGGGTGTTGACGTCAACACGGCGTCTGCGGCATTGTTGTCGCACGTGTCGGGATTAAATGCAGGGTTGGCTAAAAATATCGTCAGCTATCGTGACCTGCATGGACAGTTCAGCTCGCGCGGGGATTTGATGGCCGTGCCGCGTTTTGGGGAAAAAGCATTTGAGCAAGCGGCGGGCTTCTTACGAATCAATGAAGGACAGAACCCTCTTGATGCTTCAGCCGTGCACCCCGAGGCGTATCCCGTGGTGCAGCGCATCCTCGAGCGCATACAGGCCGACATCAAATCCTTGATGGGCAACCGTCAAATGCTAGCGGGCGTATCGCCCTCTGAATTTACCGACGATCGGTTTGGTTTGCCCACGGTCAAGGATATTTTGCAAGAGCTAGAAAAACCCGGCCGTGATCCGCGCCCGGCGTTTGAGCCCGTGTCATTTGATGACAGTGTTCAGACCATGAATGACTTGAAGGTCGGACAAGTGCTTGATGGGGTGGTCACGAATGTGGCTAATTTCGGGGCGTTTGTCGACATTGGCGTGCATCAGGACGGCCTGGTGCATATCTCGGCGCTATCGAACCGTTTTGTCGATGATCCACGTGATGTGGTTCGCACGGGTCAGGCAGTTAAAGTCAAGGTCATGGAGGTTGACCTTGACCGCAAGCGCATTGCGCTGACCATGCGCCTTGATGACGAGCCCGGTGAAAGTGGTGCTAGAAGCTCGAGCCGTCAGCCCCCCGCGGGTAAACCTGCGCGTGGGGGCAAGCCGCAGCCAGCGCGCGAACAAGCCCCTGCGGGCGCCATGGCACAGGCATTTGCCAATCTCAAGCGTTAGAACGCGTTAGAACGCGTTATGAGGCGTTAGGGCAATATATCGGTGTCGCTAGCCCTAAAAGAGATGGCCACATGAGGTGACCCTTGGGGTTACACATCATGTGGCCATCAGTCGCTCTGACAGGCTGTCGCGTCAGGCGCGTCCTTTCTTCGCTTCGATACGCAAACGCAAGGCGTTTAGCTTGATAAAGCCTGCCGCATCGGCCTGGTCGTAAGCGCCGCCATCGTCATCAAAGGTGGCGATGGTCTGGTCAAATAGGCTGTCAGCCGAGTCGCGCGCCACGGTGTAGACGCTGCCCTTGTAGAGTTTCAGGCGTACCGTGCCATTAACGTGCTGCTGTGTATGGTCAATCAGTACTTGCAAGGCCTTGCGCTCGGGCGACCACCAGTAGCCGTTATAAATCAGCGAGGCATAGCGCGGCATCAAGTCATCTTTCAGGTGAGCCACTTCACGGTCAAGCGTGATGGACTCAATGGCACGATGACCTTTAAGCAAAATCGTGCCACCCGGTGTTTCATAGCAGCCACGAGACTTCATGCCTACGTAACGGTTCTCGACCAAGTCCAGGCGTCCGACGCCATGCTTGCCGCCGACCTGGTTCAAACGCTCAAGCAGTGCCGCTGGCGAGAGCTTTTCCCCGTTGATGCTCACAGGGTCGCCTCGCACATACTCAATGTCAAGGTACTCGGGCTCGTCAGGTGCCTGTTCGGGCGACACCGTCCAACGCCACATGCTGTCTTCGGCCTCAGCATTGGGGTCTTCGAGGTGTCGGCCTTCGTAGCTGATGTGCAACAGGTTGGCATCCATGGAGTAGGGCGCGCCACCTTGCTTGTGTTTCATGTCAACGGGAATGCCGGCAGCTTCGGCATAGTCCAATAGCTTTTGTCGTGACAGCAAGTCCCACTCGCGCCAGGGTGAAATGACCTTGATGCCAGGTTCAAGCGCGTAGTAACCCAACTCAAACCGAACCTGGTCATTGCCTTTGCCTGTGGCGCCGTGTGAGACGGTGTCAGCACCTACTTGTCGGGCAATTTCAATCTGGCGCTTGGCAATCAGCGGACGCGCGATTGAGGTGCCAAGCAGGTACTCGCCTTCGTATATGGTGTTGCAGCGAAACATCGGGAACACAAAATCGCGCACAAACTCTTCACGCAAGTCATCGATAAAGATGTGCTCGGGTTTGATGCCGAACTGCTTGGCCTTGGCGCGTGCAGGCTCTAACTCTTCACCCTGGCCAATATCGGCGGTGAACGTCACCACTTCGCATTGGTAAGTGTCTTGCAGCCATTTCAAGATGACCGATGTATCAAGGCCGCCAGAATAGGCCAGCACTACTTTGTTGACGTTGCTCATGTAAAGCCTTCAGTGTTTCGATGGTGGTTAATGTTTGCGCTCGCTGGCGCTGCGACTGCGGTGCCTAGTGCTCATGCAGACAGCGCAAGGCGTGCAAGGCTTGCAAGTGGCCTAGGGGGCATGGTGGCAGCATCCAACGTTATGCCCAGATTTTAACGTTATTCGATCGCTCGCACTTTTTAAGTGACCTTGCCCAACAACAAAAACTCCATGAGCGCTTTTTGTGCATGCAAGCGGTTTTCGGCTTCATCCCAGACCACGCTTTGAGGACCATCAATCACCTCGGCGGTGACCTCTTCGCCTCGATGGGCGGGCAGGCAGTGCATGAACAGGGCATCAGGCTTGGCGCAGGCCATCATGGCTTGATCAACGCACCAATCCGCAAAAGCGGCCTTGCGTGCCTCATTCTCGGCCTCATAGCCCATGCTGGTCCACACATCTGTGGTCACCAGATCGGCGCCCTGACAAGCCTCGTGAGGGTCATCAAACGACTTGAACACGGCCGGGTCAGTGTCGGCCAAGCGTTCTGGGTCAAGCTGGTAGCCGGCCGGCGCACTGAAGTGCAATTTGAATCCCAGCCGTTGTGCGGCTTGAATCCAGGTGTAGGCCATGTTGTTGGCGTCACCAATCCAGGTGACCACCTTGCCTTCGATGGATTGACGGTGCTCCTGGTAGGTAAAGATATCAGCCAGTATCTGGCAGGGATGAAACTCATTGGTCAGGCCGTTGATCACGGGCACGCGTGAATACTCAGAGAATTTCTCTATTCGGCTTTGCTCAAAGGTGCGGATCATCACCAGATCAACCATCCGGGAGATGACGCGGGCGGTGTCTTCGATGGGTTCAGCACGCCCGAGCTGCGAGTCGCTGGTGGTCAGGTGTATGACAACACCGCCCATTTGATACATGCCAGCTTCAAACGACACACGCGTGCGTGTGCTCGCTTTTTCGAACACCATGGCCAAGGTCCGATCGTTTAAGGGCTGGTGCGGTTCGTAGCGCTTGAATTTGTCTTTGATCAGGCGCGCGCGTTCGAGCACGTATTGCAGCTCTTGAGCCGAGAAGTCAGCGAACTGCAGGAAGTGGCGCAAAGGCGCCTGCGTGTTGGCAAGGGTGTCAGTCATTCAAATATCCTGTTCGGTGGCGGCCACCTACTTGGCCTGCAAAAATGATTTGATGATGCCCACTACGCCATCGACTAGCGATTTAGCTTCCTCGTGCGTAATGATCAGTGGCGGCAACAGGCGCACGACCTTGTCCCGTGTCACGTTAATCAACAAGCCCGCATCAAGGGCATGGCGCACGAGTTCAGCGCAGGGACGGTTTAATTCAATACCAATCATGAGGCCGCGGCCACGAATCTCAACCACGCCATCGACCTCGTCCAGACTTTGGTGCAGCTGCTCAAACATGGCTTGTCCCACTTGACTGGCGTGTGACAGCAAATCATCACGCTCAAGTGTGTCGAGCACAGCCAGTGCGGCCGCACATACCAGCGGTGAGCCACCAAAGGTTGTGCCATGGTGGCCCGGCTTAAACACACCGCCTGCGGGCCCGCGCGCGGCAACCGCGCCAATGGGAACACCACCGCCAAGGCCTTTGGCCAAGGTGACAACATCGGGTAGAACTTCAGCCCATTGGTGTGCCAGCCACTTGCCGGTGCGCCCAATGCCCGATTGCACTTCGTCGATCATCAGCAACCAGCCACGTTCATCGCACATTTGACGAAGCGTGCGCAAATACGCCAAGTCTGAAGGCCGGATGCCGCCTTCGCCTTGCAAAACTTCGACCAACACGGCCACCACGTCAGGGCACTGATGGGCTGCATCCGAAATCGCGTCGATGCTGTTGTAGGTGACTTGTACAAACCCCTCGGGCAGGGGGCCAAAGCCTTGACGGGCTTTCTCGCTGCCCGTGGCGGCTAGTGTGCCCAAGGTTCGGCCATGCCAGGACGAGTCCATGCTGATGATGGTGGGCGTCTTGACCCCTTTGTTGTGTCCATATAGCCTAGCTAGTTTGATGGCGCCTTCATTGGCCTCAGCACCGCTATTGACAAAGAACACCTCGGACATGCCCGATATCGCGGTGATGCGCTCAGCGAGTTCGGCTTGTAACGGGATTTCATAAATGTTTGAGGTGTGAATGACCTTGGCCGCCTGATCGGCAATGGCTTTTACCAGCGACGGGTGGGCGTGTCCGAGGCAAGACACGCCAATGCCCGATAAGCCGTCAAGGTATCGGCGGCCTTCAGTGTCCCACAGCCAAACACCTTGCCCGTGCTCAAAGGCAACAGGCAGCCGACCATAAATAGGGGACAAAGCAGCAGTCATGATGTGTCTTCTCTCGGTTTTTTGGGTTGGCAGCGATTCGCTTGGTTCGCGCTCGCGTTGGGTAAACCCTAATCATATACAATCACTCCCATGCCTGTGCGAATCGGTGTGTTTTTAAGCGCCGATTCACCGTTGAGACGTCTGAATGAGTGATTCCCCTATTTATTTCGTCATACTGGGACAAACCCTGCAAGGTCAGCGATTTCGGCCAAGCGATTGGGCTGAGCGTCTAGCCGGTGTGATGGCACCATACCGCCCGCCGGGCGGCGGAGTCGGGCATCTGACTTACTCACCTTACGTTGTGCCGCGTGTGGTGCAAGGCATTAAATGCGTGGTGGTCGACGAACGACTGCGTGACATTGAGCCGCTGGCCTGGAAGTTTGTCCATGACTTTGCCACGGACAACCATCTGCAGACCCTTGAAAACATTCAGGATGTTGACACGGGTGTCAGCAACGCTTTCCCCGCAAAATAAGCCTGTAGATTGTCCACGACCACATCAAACATCGCTGCACGCGTCTCGCGCGTGGCACTACCCAAGTGCGGCATTAACACCACGTTGTCCAAGGCTTTTAAAGCGTCTGGTACCGCGGGTTCGTTTTCAAACACATCGAGGCCCGCGCCACCGAGCTCACCGTTTTTAAGCAGTTGCACCATGGCCTGCTCATCAATAACCGGCCCACGGGCAATGTTAATGATGTAGCCCGACGGCCCGAGTGCTGCCAAGACGTCTTGGCCTACGAGTTTGCGCGTTGAAGCCCCGCCGACCGTGGCCACCACGAGAAAATCCGACCATTTGGCCAGATCGGTCAACGTTTCCATGTATTGATAGGGCACATCGGTGCGAGCTGACCGATTGTGGTAGGCGATTTGCATGTCAAACCCCATGCCGCGTTTGGCAATGGCCATGCCGATGCGACCCAAGCCCACGATGCCGAGTTTTTTGCCGCTAACACGTGTGCCCAGGGGCATCACGCCGTCGTGGTTTTCCCAGCGGTTGGCACGCACGAACCGGTCACCTAGCGCAATATGTCGGGCGCAGGCAATAATCAAACCCCAAGCCTCGTCGGCCACACAATCATTGAGCACATCGGGTGTGTTGGTGACCGCAACGTTTTTTTGATGAGCCGCGGGTAAGTCGATGGCGTCATAGCCCACGCCCCAATTACAAATCAGCTTCAGACTAGGCAGCGCCTCAATGACATTGGCCTTGCAGCCGTGCATGGCCGAGGTCACGACAACTTCGACATCGCTGGCATCACGCAACGTCTGCTCAGGGTCGCTAGACTGCCACAGCGCAATGACATCAAAGTGTTCGCGCAGATAATCGTCAGCGCCCGGCGAGCCTCCGAGGGACCCGATTTGAAGGATTTTTGGTTTGGTCACGTTGATTCCAGCAGAGAGTTTGGTTTGGATTGTCTTTCAAACCTGATGCTAGGCTGATGC
>CBFHXV010000020.1:0-35910 GCA_965659885.1 Burkholderiaceae bacterium
CTAGTAGGCTCAGGGTGATGATGCAACTCACATTCAGTACACTGAAATCATGAAGTGAAATCGCCTACCGTCAGTTAAGTGAGTCCATTGCCATGACATTTAAAGTCAGTGATCTCGAACCGTTAGTCCAAGACATCCATCAAAAATACCGTGACGTCATCAGCGGCCAGAATGCTAGCTACATTCCTTACCTGGCCGAGGTGCCATCTTCGCTGTGTGCTTTGACGGTTATGACGCCTGACGGTGCTATTGCCAGCGCAGGAGACAGTGACTACCGTTTTGCCATCGAGTCGATTTCCAAGGTGCCTACATTGGCATTGGCCATCGAAGATGTGGGGGCCGATGAAGTGCAGCGCAAGATTGGCGCCAACCCCACAGGGCTGGGGTTTAATTCGGTCATGGCGCTTGAATTGCACGGTGGCATGCCGCAGTCACCGTTGGTCAATGCTGGTGCCATGTCCTGTGTCAGTCTCATTAATGCCAAAGATGCGCAAGAGCGTTGGCATCGCATCCTGCAGATGCAGCGCGACTTGCTCGGCGCCGAAGTTGAACTGTCAAACGAGGTTAATGAGTCAGAGCAAACCACCAATTTCCATAACCGGGCCATTGCCTGGTTGATGTATGCAGACAAAACCATGTACGCCGAACCCATGGAGGTCTGCGACGTTTACACCCGACAGTGCTCGACACTGATCACGACCGAGGCGCTTGCCACCATGGCAGCCACGCTGGCGTCGCGCGGGCGCAATCCCAAAACGGGCCAGCAGGTGTTAGCGGGGGATCATGTGCGTCATATTCTGGCTGAGATGACCATGGAAGGTCTCTATGACAGTTCGGGTGACTGGGCTTATACCGTGGGTCTGCCCGCCAAGAGTGGCGTGGGTGGCGGGATCATGGCCGTGGCACCAGGCAAACTTGGCATCGCAGCATTCTCACCGCCATTGGATACCGTCGGCAACAGCGTCAGGGCACAAAAAATGATTGCTGACGTTGCCGCCGAACTGCACCTTAATTTGTACGACCCAGGCTAGGCGAATCCAGACTCAGGATCCCAGGCCCCGCAGGCGTCCTTAGCTTTTCTCGTCATCATGCACATGAAAGTGATGAGTGGATCGCGCGCGAGGATGAATAAAAAAGTGGCCTTTGGGTGCTTCATGGTGCTTGATATGTTTAAGCGTCGCGTTGGTGGTCTTGCCGTGCTTGGTGTGTACGGCATAGACAATGAAGGGAATGGAGACCACCACGACGAAACTGCCGATCAGCAGCTCCAGGTAGGCGCCTATGCTTTCAGAGGCCGGCAGCGAGCTCGGCGGCACAAACGACACCAAGAACGCCAACACCGAGACCACAAAGCCCGCGCCAGCCACCATCACTTTGACGGATTTCCCACCGGGCACGTTAAACACCCGCTGTTGGTCGGGTTGCTTGAGCACCAGATGCAAGTATCCCAGAAACAACAGGAAATAGCTGCACAAGTAAATGAGCACGGTTAGTGTGAGCGCAATCATGAATGACAGGTTGTTGCCGCCTCCGGTGTTGGTGAGCACAATGAGCGCGACCGTGGTGATCGACAACTGAAAAATCACTAAAGCCACCGGCACGCCATTTTTGTTGACCTTGTTAAAGCGGTGCGGCAAGATGCCCTTTTGTGCGGTGACGTACATGCCGCGTGACGGTCCGACAATCCAGGCCGCAATCTCGGCCAACACACCGAGCACCAGCAGTGAGGCAATGATACGGACCACCCACTCCAGTCCCTTGCCATAGTGAGTCACCAACACCTCAAAGGTTTGCACCACGCCAGCAGAGAGGTTGATTTTGTCGAGCGGGATCACTGAGGCCACCGACAGGCCGCCAATCGAGCTCAGGCAAATGGCAGCCACCATCAGCAACAATATCGCCAACGGGTAGTCGCGCCCGGGGTTTTTCATTTCATTGACGTGGGTGGCCGATGCTTCCACGCCCATGTAGCTCAGAATAAAGGCAACAAATACCACCAGCGTGCCCAATTTCGTGAAATCAGGAAAAAAGGTGTCAGCCGACATTTCGATGGCGATGTGCCCGCTCGTGGCGAGATAACCCACTGCCAGACCAATCAGGATTAAGGCCGGCAATAAAATTCCCGCAAAAAAGCCAACCTTGGCGATTTGTGCGGTGTGCTTGGTGCCACCGAACTGGGTGAGGGCCAACACCCACAAAATCACCAGACCAGCGATAGTCTTGACCACGGGATCATTGTTCAATGCCGGCCAATTCAGGATGTATGACAATGAGCCGAGCACGAAGTACAGCATGGGGATAAAGCCAATCGCGATTTGCAGGTAGCCAAAAGAAATTGCCGCAAACCCCCAGCGTTCGCCTAGCGTGTTGCTGACCCAGGCAAACACCCCACCTTCTTCCCATCCTTTGACAGTGGCCATCTCGGCGGCGCAAAGTCCTACCGGGATAAACCACAGTAGGCCACCTAACAACAGAAAAAACACGAGGCTAAAGCCTGATGTTGCAAAGGTTGGGTACTCGTATACGGCCATGACCATGGAGGCCGTAATCGCAAAAAAGCCAATTAGGCTAAGTTGTTTGGTGTTCGAGTCGGAGGTGCTGGTGGCCATCTATGGTTCTCTTGTTTTAGTTTTAATGTCATGAATCGCACGAGGTGCGCGCGATCCGCGTGATGAATTTCCTTCAGTTCACCGCCCATGGATCCAACGCTATGTTTGAATCAATGGGCGGCGCTTGCATCAATCAAAAGAAACAGGCTTAGTGGCTATAGCCGCCGGCTTCAGCACGGGTCAGCGGCTCGGCCACAGGATGATGGCTGAAATGCTCAAGCGCACGGCGCATGTCATCAAGCAACAATTCAGCCAAATCGATGCTCACGCCGTGGCGCACCAGAATGCGCTGAATCACCAGGTCTTCGCGGTTAGCCGGCATGGAATAAGCCGGCACTTGCCAGCCGCGGCTGCGTAAACGGTCGGCTAAGTCGTACAGTGTGTAGCCATGGGTGTCGAATCCGTCTTTGAGCTTCCAGCACAAAGCGGGGATGCCCTGTTCACTGTCGCCGTTGTAGAGAATTTCGAATGGCCCCATCTTGCCGATTTCCTCGGCCAGATACTGGGCAGTCTTGTAGCAGGCGTTGTGAATCTTGGCATAGCCTTCACGGCCCAATCGCAAAAAGTTGTAGTACTGCGCAATGATCTGCCCGCCAGGACGAGAGAAGTTCAAGGCAAAGGTGGGCATGTTGCCACCGAGGTAGTTAACATTGAAGATCAACTCTTCAGGCAAGTCGGCCGTCTCGCGCCAGACAATCCAGCCTGCGCCCAAGGGTGCTAAGCCAAACTTGTGACCGGAGGCGTTAATAGATTTCACGCGCGGCAGGCGGAAATCCCATTCAATGTCTGGCGCACAAAAAGGCGCCAGAAATGCACCGCTGGCGCCATCGACGTGAATGGGAATATCAAGGCCGGTGTCGGCTTGAAGTTTGTCGAGCGCGTCGCTTACCGCTTTAACCGGCTCATACTGGCAGGTGAAGGTCACGCCAAGCGTGGGCACCACGCCAATGGTGTTCTCATCGCAGCGCTTGATCACTTCTTCGGGCGTCATGATGAGTCGATCACCTTCAAGTGGAATCTCTCGTAATTCCACGTCGAAGTAGCGCGCGAACTTGTGCCAGCAAATCTGTACGGGCCCACAAATCATGTTGGGCTTGTCCGTGGGTTTGCCGGCGGCGGCTTGGCGTTTACGCCATTGCCACTTCAAGGCTAGGCCGCCGAGCATGGCAGCTTCTGACGAGCCAATCGTTGAACAACCAAGCGTGGTGGCTGCTTCTGGCGAGTGCCACAGGTCAGCGAGCATGGCCACGCAACGCCGTTCAATTTCGGCCGTTTGCGGATATTCGTCCTTGTCGATCATGTTCTTGTCGATCGACAGCGCCATCAATTCCTGCACCTCATCTTCAACCCATGTCTGACAAAACGTCGCGAGGTTTTGGCGGGAGTTGCCATCGAGCATTAATTCGTCACGAACGGCGCTAAACACATTGCGCGGATGCCGCTCGCGATCCGGGAATTCGGTCTTAGGCAGTGACTGCGATAGTTCGGCAGAGGCGTAGATGTCATCTGCGCTGTCGTCGCTGGGTTTGGCGTTTTGTGTCATGCATATCCTCTTGTACTGTCATTGCTCAACATGCATGGCACCCACGAGCGGGAACTACCATGCTTCCTGCCCGAAGGTTACACAGAATCAGTTAAAAATGCGAGACACGACGTCTAGCCTGACAAATCTACCTTGTCAGGCGAAACAGTGACGATCGGAGTGCATCGATGTGGTGCATCAATGGCTAGCTCGGCTTGTCGCCTTTGAGCGTGATGCGATGCAACAGGCGCTTATGGCCGTGATAGTCGTTGATGGGGTAGTGCAAAACACAGCGATTATCCCAGAGCACAATGGTGTCGGGCTGCCAGCTCACGCGGCAGGTGAACTCGGGCTTGATCTGGTGGCCGTACAAGTAGGCCAGCAGTGGTGCGCTTTCCTCTTCGGTCCATCCGACAAAGTGCGTGGTGTGCGCTGAGTTGACATAAAGCGACTTGCGACCGGTTTCCGGGTGGGTGCGTATGACCGGATGCTCGCCAATCAAGGTATCGCGCGCCTGCGCCGTGGCTGAATCGGCGATGCGGTCCTCTCGGGTCTTGGTGACCTCGGCTTTCGCCGACGAGTTCACGGCTACCAGCGATTCGAGTGTCTTTTGCAGGCCAGGCGACAGGGCGTCATACGCGGCGTAGCCACTGGCGAACATCGTGTCGCCGCCTTGCGGTGGGATCTCTCGGGCAATCAACATGGTGGCCATCGGCGGATGTTGTAGGTATGCCGTGTCGGTATGCCACACGCCACCAAAATTGTTGCGCTCATGCGGCAACTTTAAGACCGGCATGATTTTAGGGAAGTCGTCCAAGCCTTTGACAAACGGGTACTCGACGGTTTCACCGAATTGCTCGGCAAACGCCTCAAACGCGCCTGGATCCAGTGGCTGGCCGCGAAACACTACCACGCCGTACTGCAGCCAAACGTCCCGAATCGCTTGGATAAGCTCCGGTGACTGTCCGTTGAGTAAGTCAACGCCGTGAATCTCTGCGCCGATGGCGCCGGCCATGGGCCGAATGTCAAGTTCAATCGCTGTGTCTGTTGTCATCTCCGTACCCCATCAGCCTTGTCATGGGACGCGGCTGTCACATTTGCTCTTGTTGTTGATGTTGCGCTTGTTTGTCTGTGCCCATTGGATGCTTGCACAGTTGCCAAGCTTGTTTAAGCATTAAATCAACCACATAGTATGTCATGGCGGCGGTGCATGGCGCCACAGGGGTGGTACCCATATGTACGGCAACTGGTGACTCAAGTATGCTTTGGTGGAATTAGCCGCCGCCTCTGTTCATTGGCTACCACTACCTGCGACAGTCACTGTCCCACATCTATGACAACAAACCAGCACCGCGCCGGCCAAGCGCCACAAACACACAGCACCTCCAGACTGCTCGCGGCCGGCATCACCGGCAATTTGCTTGAGTGGTTTGACTTTGCGGTTTATGGCTTTTTTGCGGTCACGATTGGCAAGCTTTTTTTCCCACAGGAAGATCCGGTCGCGCAAGTCATTGCCGCATTCGCCGTGTTTGCTGTGGGTTTTTTAATGCGGCCCATTGGCGGTGTTGTGCTTGGCCACATTGGCGACAAGCACGGCCGGCACACGGCCATGATGGTTTCCGTGGCGGCCATGGCCATTCCCACTTTTTTAGTGGGTGTCTTGCCGACTTACGCCACGCTCGGTTTGGCCGCGCCCATTTTGCTGCTGCTATTGCGCATGGTGCAGGGACTGTCGGTTGGCGGTGAGTACACCACCTCGATTATCTACATGATCGAGCACACCGACCCACGCAAGCGCGGGTTTATCGGTTCCTTTGCCGTCAGTGGCGCGGTCGGCGGCATGTTGCTTGGCTCAGGCTTTGGTGCCTTGCTTGCAGCCATGCTGTCAGAGCAGGCGTTGCAAGCGTGGGGCTGGCGTGTGCCGTTTCTGGTGGGGCTCGTGATTGGGCTGGCGGGCCTTTACTTGCGCCGCGAGCCGGTGGCGCAGGGCGCACTCATGGATCAGCCGCACAACCCGCTTAAAACCGCCCTCAAAGACCATCGCAGTGAATTGTTGCAGGTCATGGGCATGTCTATGATCAATGCCGTGGTTTTTTATCTGGCGTTTGTCTATCTGGTTAGCTGGCTTGAAACCGTCGATGGCTTGGCGCCAGAGACGTCACTGCGGATCAACACCGTGACATTGCTGGTCCTGTTGCCGGTCATGATTTTTGGGGGGTGGCTGTCAGACCGGGTTGGCGGCAAGCGGGTGATGATGGTCTCGGCGGTGGTCACGACATTGCTGGCCTGGCCTTTTTTCTGGATGCTTCATCAATCGGCACTTTGGATGGTTTACGTGGGTCAATTGGGCTTTGCTGTAGCCATTGGCCCTTACCTTGGAGCCCAGCCCGCTTATATGGTGTCGGTGATTAAGCCAGCAGTGCGCTGCACGGCTGCCGGACTTGGCTACAACATCACACTTGGGGTGGCGGGTGGTTTAAGCCCCATGGTGGCGACCTGGCTGGTGAGTCGCACCCACGACGATTTGAGTCCAGCCTTCATGATCATGGCCGCAGGTGTTATTAGCGTTGCCGCCTTGTTATCGGTTAAATCTTCTCCTTCAAAAAGTCCAAGTGACCCCTTGACGCGAGCCCGTGCCTTGATTGAGGCCGTTGATCGCGGGGGCGTTCCATCAAACCCGGCTATTGTCAACAACGTGGCCCGAGAGCTTGGACTGGAAGTCAGTCGTCACGCGCCGATTAAAGAGACCATCAACCGTATTCGGCAAGCGGTTGCCCGCGCGCAATCATATTGATTCGATGAACCGTAGAATTTCCTGCGACATGCGGGCGGGGTCTTCGCGCGGCGGGAAGTGTCCCACACCAGGCAAGAGCACCCGTTCATAGCGGTCTTTGAAAAAAGATTCTTTGCCTGCCGATGTCTCGGGCACATTGCAATAATCATCAGCGCCATGTAACACCAGCGTGGGCACATCAATCAACGGGGCCGGATGCAAGTGGTTTTCGTCGTCTTGGTGCAAGTCAAACCCCGGTGCATGTCCCCAGCGGTGGCGATAAGAATGTAGGGTGATGTCTGCCCAGTCGGGATTGGCCAATGCTTGGGTCGTCACCTCAAAGTCCGCCTCGGTAAACCAGCCGGGCGGCGACCAGGTCTCCCACATGATGCGCGCAAACTCGGCGCCTTGCTCTCGAACCGTGCGCTCGCCACGCGGTGTGGCCATGAACCAGTGATACCAGTAGCGGCGAGCCTGGGCAATGCTCATGGGCTGATCAGCAGAGTTGGTGCCGTAACCCACAGACACCATGACCAAAGCTGCTGCCATGGCTGGCTCAAGTCCAACGGCGTTGGCAGCTGCGCGCGCACCCCAGTCGTGGCCGACCAGTACAGGATTTTGTAGCGACATCGCTTGAACCAAATGCACCATGTCACGACCCAAGGCGCTTAGCTGCCCACTGCGGGGCATGCGGTCATCACGAAACCGAGTCTGGCCAAAGCCCCGCAAAGACGGCACGACAACTCGCCAGTCAGCCTGTGCCAGGATTTGAGCAACAGAAAACCAGCTTTGTGCGCAATCGGGCCAGCCGTGCGCCAAAACAACACTGCGGCCCGCCGTTTGGTTCCACTCAAACACCTCGACGTCGAGCCAGGGTGTTTGCACGGTTTGCGAGTCAGGGTGGTTTTGTGTCATGTGGATTTTTCCTTGGCGAGGATCTCGGTTAGCGTGCTCACCACATGGTCAACGGCGCTGTTGTTTGGATACAGCACATTGTGCACCCCCATGTTCTTTAAGGTCATGCCGATGCTGTCCTCGCGGGCCACCATGGCAATTTCACCCTTGAATCCGAATTCATGGAGTTCTTGGAGCAGCAACTTGTTTGAAGTGATGTCAGGGATGGTGCTGACAACCCAGCTGGTGTCGCGCAGCGGCAAGCTCTCGAGCAGGGCTGCTTCAATGCCATCACCGAAGCGAACCGCAAAGCCGTTGGACTTGAATTGTTGAACGGCTTGCGGATCAAAATCTACGCCCAGCACCTTGACGCCCTCGTCAGATAGGCCCTGAGCGAGTCGTCCGCCAAACCGTCCCAACCCGAAAACAATGACATCAGGCGACTCATAACCAAGGTTTGGCGTTTCTGCGGCAATTTCACGAAATGCCACGTTGCGCTCAAAGATACCAAGCACGGGCTCAAGCAAGGCATAGAGCTTATGCGAATACAGAATCATATAGGTCGACAGTGCAATGGTAATGACGCCCACGAGCGTGGTTAATCCAAGCGCCTCTAGCCCGACGTGGCCCAGCGTGATGCCCATGGCCACAAAGACAATTGAGAATTCACTGATTTGCGCCACTGTCAGCCCGGCTAGAAATCCGGTGCGTTTGCGATAGCCCATAAAACCCATAATCGCCATCACAATCAGGGGGTTGCCCACCAGAACAAATATTGACAGCACCAGCGCGGGAACCAGTTCGCTGCCCAGTGTTGAGAAGTCGAGTTGGGAGCCTAGCTCAATGAAAAAGAACAGCAGCAGAAAATCACGAATCGCCGTCAGGCGTGCATTGATAGCATCTCGAAAGTCTGTCGATGCCAATGAAAAGCCAGCCAAGAAAGCACCGGCCTCCTTGGAGAAACCCGCCCACTCCCCAATAGCCGCCAGACTCATGCCCCAGGCAATGGCAAAAATCAGTAGCAGCTCCATGGATGAAGCCATCTTGGCCACGAGCCGGGGTAAGACGTAACGCATGAGGACATACATGGCCACCACGGCCACAGAGATCCGAAGTGCCAGTGACAGTGTCAGGTCAATCCAGCCGACTTCACCACTTTTCAGCGTGCTCATGACCATCATGGCAACCACCACGGCCAAGTCCTGAACAATCAGAAACCCCACGGCAATGCGGCCATGCAACGAGTCAATTTCGCGCTTGTCCGACAGCAATTTGACAACAATGATGGTGCTAGAAAAGGTCAGGGCAACGGCAACATAAATAGCCTCCATCAGGCTCTTGCCTAGCAAGGTCACGATGAAAAACCCAAACAAAATGGTGAAGGCCAGTTGTCCTAGACCCGTGGCAAGTGCCACGGGACCGATGTGGCGAATGTGCTTTAAGTCCAGCTTCAGGCCCACCACAAAGAGCAAGATCGAGACCCCAATTTGCGCCAGTAGCTCGATTTGCTCGTGGGCTTTCACAATGCCAAGCGCCGCTGGCCCAACCAACACACCCACCACGATATAAGCGATCAGCACCGGTTGTTTGAGCAGCAGCGCGATGCCGCCTGCAAATGCGGAGATGATCAATAGAAGCGAAAATTCACCAAATGCGCCCAAACCCGATTCCCAAAAACAAACAAACACCAGTGGCGCTCACGGTCGCGAGATCGTCCCTGAAGGCCTTCTATGAGTGCCACCAAAGAGAGGATAACGTAAGTTTTTGCGGCTCATCCTTAGGACTTGCTGACCCGGGTGTGCGCGATTAGGAACGGGTTTGGCAAGCGCTCGCAGTGAGCGTGCTCGGCACGGGCATTGAAGATAGGCTTTTTTGCGCAGCGCCTATTGCAACGCTGAAGTATCGATTTGACCCGTGCACGACATAATTCCTGTGTTCATAGGAATTTAGGCTCGCATCAGCGTGAAACTCCTTAAGTTCCTTTGATCGTAGGAAATAAGATGAATTCTCCTCTTAAATAAACTATAATTCCTGCAATCTTAGGAACTTCAAATGCAACTGAAAATAACAAACGTTCAAGATCTGGGAACAGCACTGCGAGCCGTACGTAAAAGCTCTCATGTCCGGATTGATGATTTGGCTTCGTTTGCCGGTGTCAGCAAGCAGTTCATGTCAGACCTTGAGCATGGCAAAGAAACCATCCGTCTTGGGTTGGTCTTGAAAGTACTCGATGAAATTGGCTTGCATCTCACAGTTGATTTGCCTGATGAGGCCGTAGACCGATGGCAGAGGCTTCGTCAGTCTCAAGCCAAACCGCAACAAAAGGATTAGAACGTGCGGCGACTTTGCGTATATATCGGTGAACATAAGATCGGCGAACTTGCCGAAAGTCAGGATGTGTGGGCATTTGAATATGACGCTACCTGGTCTGAAGCACCGCATGCTTTCGATTTGTCGCCGTGGCTGCCCAGGTCACAACCATTGCACACTGATGGCGCATCATTGCGAACTGTCCAATGGTACTTTGATAACCTGTTACCTGAGGAGACCATGCGTGTCTTGCTAAGCAAAGAAGCGGGTATCAAAGGCGATGATGCCTTTGCGCTGTTGCAGTATTTAGGGGCAGAGTCTGCAGGCTCACTCATTTTGCGGGCTTGTGACGAGCCGCCTCCGGCGGCTCGAGCATGTTTGCCGCTTGCGTTTTCTGAGTTAAGCCACCGCATACGTAGTTTACCTAGAACCTCGCTAAGCTTTAATGCGCCAAAGCGAATGTCAGCAGCTGGTGCTCAAAACAAGTTGCTTGTAATTTATCGTGACGGTCAACTCTATGAACCGCAAGGTTTAACACCGTCAACGCATATTTTGAAACCTGAGCATGGGAGTGAGGATTATCCGGCTTCTGTCATCAACGAGTTTGCCATGATGCGTCTGGCCAAACAAGTTGGTATCGATGCGCCAGCTGCCATTAGGCTCTACGTGCCAGAGCCAGTCTATTTGGTTGAGCGGTTCGACCGCAACATGGGCCGGGATGGCCGCATGATGCGCACGCATATCATTGATGCCTGCCAGTTGTTGAACAAACCGCGCGCCTATAAGTATGCTGCCGCAAGCCTTGACGCTTTGCGACAGTGCATTGCGCACTGTCGCAACAAAGCCATGGCTAGGCGACAACTGTTTCGGTGGCTTGTTTTCAATGTGTTGACTGGCAACGACGATATTCATCTAAAAAATCTGTCATTCGCTGTCACCGAAGCTGGAATCGTGGTCTGTCCGGCATACGACCTGTTAAGTACAGCCGTCTACCATACTCGCGCCTATGCTGATGAGCGTGCGCTTTGGCCAAACGTGCCCTTGATGATTCCTTTGCCTGGGGCACTTACCTTTGCTGAAGTTAATCGGGCTTGTCTGGTGCAAGCCGGTGTTGAATTGGGCATTGAGCAAGACATCGCACAGCGCGAGATTGATGCGATAGCGAATAAGTTGACCTCTGAATTTGATGCTTTGATTAACTCAATAGAACAGACGAATCGGGCCGAGATACCAGCGGCTTGTGGTTCTCAGCAGGCGGGGGATCTTCGCCTGTTGCGCTGCATACGGCACATCGTGATGAAAGAGCTGCTCGAGCAGATTGCTAAGCCAACGCCACAATAATCGGGCCCCATACGGCAAACAACACGTTGGAGATGGCGTAGCAAACCGTAAAGCCGATCACCGGTGTCTGGCTTTGCGACTCCTCGATAATGGTGTTCATCGATGCCGCCTCGGTTTGCGAACCGGCAATGCCGCCAAGCAAAATCAGGGGATGGATTTTGAGCAGATAGCGCCCCGCATAAAAAGCCACGATGGGCGGAATTAGTGTGACAAAGACACCGGCTGTTAAAAGCTGCCAGCCATACTCTTGCATGGCGGCAATGGCGCGCGGTCCCGCCATCAGGCCAACCACAGCGGCGAAAGCGGTGAGTCCTAGTTCAGAGAAGGCCCATTGTGCTGGTGCAGGCAAATCGCCCACCCCGGGGTAGCGTGAGTGGATCCAGCCCACAATCAAACCCACCACCAACACGCCACCACCCACGCCAAGTTCAATGGGCACGATGCCAATGTGGCCCGTGATGAGACCTAATAGTGTGCCGAGCACGATGGCCAATGTGTGAATGGCGATATCGCTCTTGTGGCCCTCGCCTTTGACTCGCCCAAACTGCGCCGCAAGCTTGTCAACAGAGGAGGGTCGGCCCGAGATTTCCGCCACATCGCCAAAGCGATATTTGGTGTAGTCGTTGGGCACCATGCTAAAGCCACGGTGGGTGATGCGATTCAGAAACAAGCCGTGGTGACTAATGGGGCCGACGGATTGACGGATCTCGCCGATGGTTTTGCCGACATACTCGCGTTTGTCCAACACCACATGCACTGTTTTACGAGGAAAGGATAGGGCCTCTTGGTTGTCGACTTCCGGTCCGAACTGCTCGTCCATGTCGGTGACAAGTTCGCGACGCGAAACCACGCCAACAACATCTCCGGTCATCAACCGCAGGTCGGGATCACGTTCAATAATCTCGCCTTTACGAATCACGCGCTCAATACTCATGCGTGGGTAATGCGCCTCAATTTCGCAGATCATCTTGCCATTGGCTGGCGTCTCGGCATCAATCCGGTGAGCCCGGCTGACCATCGAGCTGTAAGGGTGAACGTCCTTGTCGTTGTTGCCATGCCCCTTGCCGGCGAGCTCAGCCTCGAGTTCACGAGCAGATTCTCTGAGGTTGATTTTTAGTAACAAAGGTGCGACTGAGCTGACAAATATGATCAGCCCCACTGTCCCGAAAATATAGGTAATGGCATAGGCGATGGCCATGTGGCTATTGAGCTGACTGAGTTCGGCTGCGCTGATGTCAAGCTCTTTCATGGCGCTCGAGGCCGTACCCATCATCGCCGTGTCGGTCAAAGCACCTGCGCCAAGCCCAGCTGAAAACCCTGCATCCAGACTCAGGAAATGGTTTGCAATCAGGATGCACACCAGGCCAGTGACGCAAAGAATGACCGACAGTAAAACCAGCTTAAGCGTCTCTTTGTTCAGACTGCCAAAAAAGCCTGGGCCACTTTTAAAGCCCACAGCATAGATGAACAACGCAAAAAACACGGCCTTTAGCATCGGGGGAACATCAATGCCGATCTGGCCAATGATCAACCCCATCAGCAAGGACCCAGCGACGGTGCCGAGGTGAAACTTGCCGAATTTGACTTTGCCTATTAGCGTGCCGAGCGCAATCGACAAGAAAATGGCAATTTCCGGGTTCTCGCGAAAAGCGTGCAGTAAGGCATCCATGAACGTGATTCCAGCTGTGAGCGTCGGGGCTACAAGGCGTGTGCCTTGAGTCTTTGCAGGGGCGTAAGCATAATCGTTGTGTTAACCCGTTGGTACGCTGATGTCAATGTGCGAGCTGCATTCAGCATTTATCACGGGCACCTGAATACCGGGTGTTCGCATCCACTGCGCTTGGCACTTGGCTATCGGTGTGACGCTGTTTCCTTTATATTCTGCATGTTTAGGGTGTAACTCCCGTTGCAACTACAGTCAATTCTAAAAAGGTAATCGTATGACAACCCGATTTCTGATCCGTTCTGTTTGTTCGCTAGCCTTGGCTGGCGCGACTTTGTTTGGCGCGTCGGCTCATGCCGAGATGAAAGTTGGCTTTATGGCCACATTGTCTGGCCCGGCTGCCGCGCTTGGCCAGGATATGTACGATGGTTTCATGCTTGGCCTTGAGCAGTCGGGCGGCAAGCTTGGCGGCGTGGAAGTTGAAGTCATACGTGAAGATGACCAGCTCAAGCCCGATTTGGCGGTCCAAACCGTGAATCGGTTCATCGAGCGAGATGAAGTCGATGTGGTGGCAGGCATCACGTTTTCTAACGTGATGATGGCTGCGGCCAAGCCGCTTGCGGATTCGGGCACCGTATTTGTTGGCATGAACGCTGGCCCGGCTCCGCTGGCCGGTGAGCGTTGTGCACCTAATTTTTTCTTTGTCGGCTATCAGAACGACCAGCAGGCTGAGGGTGTAGGCAAGTACGCCACAGACAAAGGTTTTGACAATGTCTACCTCATGGCACCGAACTATCAGGCGGGCAAAGACGCGGTGCAAGGCTTTAAGCGCTATTACAAGGGCGGCATTGCCGGTGAGGTCTACACTCGCGTGAACCAGCCCGATTACTCTGCCGAGATTGCTCAGCTGCAAGTGGCCAACCCCGATGCTGTTTACGTTTTCTATCCCGGTGGCATGGGCATCAACTTTATCAAGCAGTTCCGTCAAGCCGGCCTGCTTGGCAAAATTCCGCTGCTGTCGGTCTCGAGTTTTGATGGCACCACATTGCCAGCCTTAAAAGAAACGGCGGTGGGGGCGATTTCGGGTTCGTTCTGGGGCGCTGATTTTGACAATGCGGCCAACCAGCAGTTCGTAAAAGCCTTCGAAGAGAAATATGGCCGTATCCCCTCACAGTATGCTGCCCAAGCCTATGACGGCGCGTTGCTGCTTGATGCGGCTCTAGAGCAAATCGATGGCAACTACTTGGACAAGGACGCTTTAAAGAAAGCCTTGCGCGAGGCCAAGTTTGAGTCGGTGCGCGGTGCGTTTGAGTTCAACAAAAACGGTTTCCCCATTCACGACATGTACGTCTTTGAGGTGGCCCCGGATGACAAGGGGCGTGTTTCCCACAAAACCCTGCAAAAGACTTTGCCTGCTCACCCCGACTCATACGTTGATCAGTGTCCGTTATAAACCTCTGCGTGGCTAGCCTGTTTGCAGGCGGCCACGTCACTGATACCGCATTGTTGTGACGCTCAGTCTGTTGATCGGGCAGGCCTTAAATGGCCTGCAATTTGGCTTGCTGCTGTTCTTGATGGCGGCAGGCTTGACGCTGGTGTTTGGCATCATGAGCTTTGTCAACTTGGCTCATGGCTCTCTTTATATGTTCGGTGCGTATTTCGCCGCGACCATTGCCACACACAGCGGCTCTTTTGTGCTGGCCGTCATCGCCGCTGGCGCGCTGATGTTCGTCTTGGGGCTGGCTCTTGATGCCGGCGGGCTACAAGCGCTGCACCGGCGCAGCCATCTGGACCAGGTGCTTGCCACCTTTGGCGTGGTGTTGTTTGCCAATGAACTGGTGCGCGTGATCTGGGGCAACGCGCCTATTTATATGGATGCGCCTGAGGCTTTGGCTGGCGCCATCGACTTGTTCGGGATGAGTTATCCGTCATACCGCTTTGCCATTATTGTGGTGGGCCTGGTGGTGGCATTGGCGCTTTATTTTCTGATTGAGCGAACACGCATTGGCATGCTGATTCGAGCCGGTGCGACCAATCGCCGTATGGTGTCGGCCTTGGGCGTGAACATTGGCTGGTTAAACCGGTTTGTTTTTGCTTTGGGTGCGGCATTGGCTGGGTTGGCCGGTGCCATGGTGGGTCCGATTTTATCGATTGAGCCCGGCATGGGCGAGCCGGTGCTGATCCTGACGCTGGTGGTGATTGTCATTGGTGGCATTGGGTCCATTCGCGGGGCGTTTTTTGGGGCGTTGGTCGTCGGTGTGGTTGACACCCTGGGCCGCATCTTCATCCCCATCTGGTTGCGTGAATCGCTCGATGCTTCAGTGGCCACCGCGGTGGGGCCGGCGCTGGCGTCTATGTTGGTGTATTTGATGATGGCCGTCATCTTGGCCTTTAAGCCCGATGGGCTCTTCCCAGTCAAGGCGCGCGGATGATGGGTGAGATGCGTGACCTGCGATTTTGGGTGGCCGCAGGCCTGATGGTCTTTTTTGCGGTGATGCCGTTGTATGCCTGGCTGGCCGACGATGTCTATGTACTGACGTATTTTGGGCGCATGCTGGCATTCGCCCTGGCAGCGTTGGGCTTAAACCTGGTGCTGGGATTTGGTGGCCTGGCCAGTCTGGGCCATGCGATGTACGTGGGCTTTGGTGCCTACAGCGTCGGCATTTTGGGTAGCCTGGGTATCGCCAACGGATGGTTGCATCTAGGGGTTGCGCTTGTGGCAACCTCATTGATTGCGCTGCCTGTGGGCTGGATTGCGTTGCGCACGCGAGGCATGGCATTCATCATGATCACGCTGGCGTTTGCGCAACTGTTTTTCTATTTGTTTGTCAGTTTGCGCGCCTTTGGCGGCGATGAAGGCTTGAGCCTGACACAGTTAAGCGACTTTGGTGTGCTGACTGGCAACAAATATGCAATCTACACCTCATTGCTGGTTGCTGTGCTTGTGGCCTTGTGGCTCGTCGGGCGGATCGTGAATTCGCGCTTTGGACTGGTGCTCAAGGCTACGCGTTTTAACGCACGACGTGTCAATGCCGTGGGCACCTCTGGTCGCCCCTATCAGCTCGTGGCCTATGTGATTTCAGCCCAGATTTGTGCCGTGGCTGGCTATTTCATGGCCAATTTGAATGGGTTTGTGTCGCCGGCGATGATGAGCTGGCTGGTGTCAGCTGAGCTTATGGTAATGGTGTTGCTCGGGGGCATGGGTACGCTGTTTGGACCGATCGCTGGCGCGGTGGGGTTGTTGCTTATTGAGGACGGGTTGAAGATGTTGACCATTCACTGGCCGTTGATTCTAGGTCCTCTTATTCTACTGTTCGTGCTCAAGATGCGTCAGGGTATTTGGGGCATGTTGTTGCCACACCGCGAGAAAACCCGACAGGCAGGAGGGCAGCATTAATGCAGCCGTTGTTGCGCATCGAAGGCTTGGTTAAGCACTATGGTGCTATTTGTGTGACCGACCATGTGGACATGACCGTCCAGGCAGGGGAAATCCACGCCTTAATTGGCCCTAACGGCGCTGGCAAGACGACCTTGATCAACCAGATCACCGGTGAGGTGGCGAGCGACGCAGGCACGATTGCTTTTAACGGTCAGGACATCACGCGCTGGTCGGTCGCCAAAAGGGCTCGGGCAGGCATGAGCCGTTCGTTTCAAATCAATTCATTGATTCCGGCCTACACTGCCCGTGAGAATGTTCTGCTTGCGGTGCAAGCAGCACGCGGGCATAACTTTTATTTTTTCACGCCCGTTGCCAACCAGACTGACCTGTTGGCCCAGGCGGATGATTTTTTACAGCGGGTTGGCTTGGCGGGCCATGCCGATGATTTGGTCAGTGAATTGGCTTATGGTCAACAACGGCTCATTGAGGTGGCCATGGCCATGGCCAGTCATCCTCGACTGTTGTTGCTTGACGAACCGATGGCCGGTCTCGGGCCGACTGAGTCTGAGCGAATGATCGAGTTGCTTGACCGACTGCGTGGTGACTACGGCATGTTGCTTGTTGAGCATGACATGGATGCAGTCTTCGCTTTGGCAGATCGCATTAGCGTGTTGGTGTACGGGCAAATCCTCTTGTGCGACACGCCGGCCAATGTTCGACACGACCCGCGAGTGCGCGAAGCCTATTTGGGCGATGAGGAGATATTGTCGTGACCGAGCCATTGCTCGCGATTGACAACATTCAAACAGGCTATGGCGCAAGTCAAGTTTTGTTTGATGTATCGCTGCACGTGCAGCCCGGGCAATGTGTCAGTTTGCAAGGCCGCAACGGCATGGGCAAGACGACCACCATTAGCACCATCATGGGTTGGCTGCCCTGCTGGCACGGTGAAATCCGCTGGCGAGGGCAACCCATACACAACAAGCCGTCGCATGTAATCGCCCAACTCGGCATTGGTCTGGTGCCTGAAGGCCGCGAGGTGTTTCCGAACCTGACGGTCTGGGAGAACCTTGTGGCGACGGCGCGGCCTGAAGTCAACCCCCAACCAACTGCTACTGGCTGGACGCTTGACCGTGTGTTTTCCCTCTTTCCCAAGCTGGCAGATCGGCGCAAGAACTTTGGCAATCAACTCTCTGGCGGTGAGCAACAAATGCTGGCGATCGCACGTGCGTTAATGACCAACCCGAGACTGCTGATTCTGGATGAGGCGACTGAAGGTTTGTCGCCGTTGCTGCGCCAGGAAATCTGGCAGGCGCTAGACACCTTAAAGCGAGATGGGCTGTCTATCCTCATCACCGACAAGAATCTCAAGCAACTGTTAGCTCTATGTGACCACCATGTAATTCTGCAAAAGGGCCAGGTGGTCTGGACCGGAACTTCCCAGGCGTTGCTTCAGAATCCTGATGTCAAACAGGCCTATTTGTCGGCTTGAGCAGCGTGCAAGGAAATGCCAAAGCAAATTTGAAACCTTAGCGATCGCTTGTTCTATTACTTTTGCTGTTAGTCCTTGGCGCCCTAGGTACTTGTGATGAGTACGACCGCTTGGTATAAGCAAATCAACCTGAGCGTTTGCTCAAGCCTCGTCGGCTTGGCCAGCTCCTCTTTGATATCGCCACCAGGAGTTTAGCGGTGACCTCTTCATCTACTTATCCGGTTGGATTGCGACGCATTGCCGGGAAAAACGCACGATTTAGACAAGCCCTGACGGATCAGGCCTTGCTTATGGCGCCGGGCTGTTTTGATTGTTTGACAGCCAAGTTGATCGCCAATGCCGGCTTTAACGCAGGCTACGTGACGGGCTCTGGTCTGTCGATGAGTGTGCTCGGCGCGCCCGACATGGGTGCGATCTCATTTGGAGAAATACTTGAACGGGTCATGCGTATCGCTGATAGCGTTGATATACCGCTGATTTGCGATGCCGACACTGGCTACGGTGGTCCGATTAACATTATCCGCACCGTTAAGGATCTGGAGCGCGCGGGTGTCAGCGCCATTCAAATTGAAGACCAAGCTTGGCCTAAAAAGTGCGGTCATGAGCCTGGCCGAAAAATCGTCGATACCCATGAAATGGTGGGACGTATCAAGGCCGCCGTTGACGCGCGCAATGACGAGCAACTTGCCATCATTGCGCGCACAGATGCTCGCACCTCCATGGGTATTGATGCGGCTATTGAACGAGCTTTGCGATACCATGAAGCTGGCGCTGATGTGCTGTTCGTGGAGTCGCCTGAGAGCGAAACTGAGATGCAGCAAATCAACCGGCAAATTAACGGCCCCACACTGGCGAATATGGTTGAAGGTGGCCGCACGCCAGTCTTGCCGGCAACTGAGCTCCAGGCGCTGGGCTATGACTTGGCCATTTTCCCGAACTCGCTGACCCGTATGATCGCCAAACAGGGCGCTGTGATGTTGGAAAGCCTTCGGCAGACCGGAGCAACGACGGACTTTGCTGATCGGATGGTGGACCATCGGGGCTTGTGGGATCTGTTTGATTATTCAGAATGGACGGCACTTGAGCGCCAGTTTGGCAAAGACTGAGGTCATCATGAGTCAGCAAGTTCTTATCAGCGAAGTGGGTCCGCGCGACGGATTGCAATCGGTATCGAGAACCATGTCAACCGAGCACAAAAAGCACTGGATTGACGCCTTGGTCAGTGCCGGCCTTCGTGAGGTTGAAGTGGGCTCATTCGTGCCAGCTAAATTACTGCCACAAATGGCTGATACCGCCGAGGTGGTGCAACATGCCTTGCGCCACGAGGGCGTCACGGTCATGGCACTGGTGCCCAATGTTCGGGGTGCACAGGCGGCCATTGAAGCTGGTGTTCACAAACTAACCTTGCCCGTGTCGGCAAGCCACGAGCATTCGCTAGCTAACGTGCGCAAGACACCCCAAGACATGGTTGAAGTAGTGCGTGACATTGTGCGTTTGCGCAACGAGTTGGCACCCCATGTGCACGTGGAGGCTGGCATCTCGACCGCCTTTGGTTGTACCGTGCAGGGCGTGGTGCCCGAAGATGATGTGGTTCGTTTGTCTGAGGCTGTAATCGAGGCAGGCGCTGATGAAGCTGGGTTATCAGATACAACTGGCATGGGCAATCCAGCCCAGGTCAGACGTCTTTTCAAACGCTTGCGCGAGGTCATTGGCGAAAAAACCGGTGCAGCCCATATGCACAATACCCGAGGCTTGGGTCTAGCCAATTGTCTGGCAGCCTATGACGTGGGCGTGCGCACCTTCGATGCTTCTCTCGGTGGGCTTGGTGGATGTCCTTATGCGCCCGGGGCTTCGGGTAATGTGGTCACTGAAGACCTGGTGTTCATGTTCGAGGCCATGGGCGTGGCCACAGGGATCGATCTTAATCGTCTGATGGCCGCCCGTGCGCCGTTACTGAATGGGCTGCCCGATGAGGCGCTTTATGGCATGACGCCTGAGGCAGGCCTGCCCAAGGGGTTTGTGGTCGGGGGGGCACATGTCTGAGTCATTGCCACTGTCTGGCATTCGCGTGGTGGAATTTACCCACATGGTCATGGGTCCGACCTGCGGCATGATATTGGCCGATCTCGGTGCCGAAGTGATTAAGGTTGAGCCACTTGCGGGTGACAACACCCGAAAGCTGATGGGATCGGGCGCTGGTTTTTTCCCGATGTTTAACCGCAATAAAAAAAGCTTGGCTGTTGACGTCAAGAGCGAAGCGGGCCGTGAACTGGTGTTGCGACTGATTCAAACAGCCGACGTCTTTAGCGAGAACTTCAAGTCCGGCACCATGGACAAGCTCGGGTTTGGTGAGAAAGCGCTCGCTGCGCTTAATCCATCGCTGATTTACGTCTCGCACAAGGGGTTTTTGCCAGGTCCGTACGAGAACCGAACCGCACTGGACGAGGTGGTGCAGATGATGGGTGGCCTAGCCTATATGACCGGGCCCGAGGGCAGGCCATTGCGTGCCGGCAGCAGCGTCAACGACATCATGGGCGGTATGTTTGGCGCCATCGGTGTCTTGGCAGCTTTGCACGAGCGCGACAAAACCGGGAAAGGTCATACTGTGAAGAGTGCCTTGTATGAGAATAATGTGTTTCTAGTGGCACAACACATGATGCAGTATGCCGTCACAGGCAAAGCGGCAGCGCCGATGCCCAGTCGTATCAGCGCATGGGGTATTTATGACGTCTTTACGGTCAAAGATGACGAGCAGATTTTTCTGTCTGTGGTCAGTGACACACAATGGGATATCTTCTGTGACGAGTTCGGTTTTGCTGATTTGTTCGCAGACGAACGATTGACCACCAACAATCAACGGGTGCAAGCGCGACAGTGGTTGATGCCGCTGTTGCGAGAGCGGTTTGCAGATTTTAGTGCCGCTGCACTCAGCCAACGGTTTGAGGCGCGCGGATTGCCCTACGCACCCATTACGCGACCCCACGATTTGTTTGACGACCCGCATTTGGTCGCCACGGGCGGGCTCGCCAAGATGACGGTGCCAGCCGACGGGTCGGTGAGCGCGCAACCCATTGAGACGTCCACACCATTGATGCCGCTTGAAATGGATGGCCAGCGCCTTGGTGTTCGCCATAACCCGCCCGCCGTGGGCGCCAGTGGCCGGCAATTGCTTGCCGAACTTGGCCTTAGCGAACAACAGATTGACAACCTGCGCAACAAGGGCATCATCGAAGCGCCTTCGACTTGAGTGTTTTTTAGCCTGTTGGTTTGTCTGGCATTTGCCTCGTGGTTATCGAGCATAGGGTAAGGTCATTTTTCTGGTTACAGTCAGATATACAAAAATTGTCTCGGTCGTCGTGGGGGATTCATGATCAAAAAAGACTTGAGAGATTTGATCGGTGGACTGTTGATGATCGCCATTGGCACGTTCGCCGTGATTTATGCGCAACGCTACGACATGGGTCAGCTACGCATGATGGGGCCGGGTTATTTCCCGGTGGTGCTTGGTGCCTTGCTCGTGATTTTGGGTGTGTTCATTGCTGTGCCTGCCTGGTTTCGGTCCGGAACATCTGTCGACATTCAGTGGAAAAGCCTGTTCTGGGTCACAGCCAGTCTGGTGTTGTTTGCCGGGCTGCTCAAGGTGTTGGGCTTGATTTTGGCTACGGTAATTTGTGTGGTGACAAGCAGCCTGGCCAGCACCTTACCTTGGCGAACGAAGTTTGTGTTGGCCTTTAGTGTGGCTTTGCTGACTTACCTGATTTTTTCTTTTGGGCTAGGCATGCGTTTCCCCCTGTGGCCGTGGTCGCCTTGATGGCCCATAGGGCGCATCACGAGATAAGCGTAAATGGAAATTATTGATAGCCTACTCATTGGTTTGGATGCAGCACTGAATCCAACCGTTTTGTTGTACTGCTTTCTGGGTGTGTTCCTCGGTACTTTTGTTGGCGTACTGCCCGGGATTGGCCCGCTGGCGGCGATTTCGCTGTTGTTGCCCATTACCTATTACATTGACGCCACATCGGCGATAGTGATGCTTGCCGGGGTGTACTACGGTGCTGAATACGGGGGTTCGACAGCATCCATTTTGTTGAACCTTCCCGGGACAACGGCCAACGCTGTGACTTGTCTGGATGGGCACCCCATGGCCAAGCAAGGACGAGCCGGTGTAGCGCTTTTTATGACCACCATCGCGTCACTGGTTGGCGGGATCGTGGGCGTCATGGCGTTGGTGCTGTTTTCTCATGCGATTGTGGATTTGGCCATGCAGTTTGGACCGGCCGAGTATTTTGCGCTGATGGTGTTAGGTCTAATTGCGGCATCGACTTTGGCCTCGGGCTCGCCTGCCAAGGGCATGGCGATGGTCGTGTTGGGTCTTTTGCTCGGCACGGTAGGCACAGACATCAACTCAGGCATTGCCCGGTTTGACTTTGGTATCGTCAAAATGCAGGACGGCATCAGTTTGGTCGTGCTGGCAATGGGCTTGTTTGGGATTGCTGAAATCGTCAGCAGTATCAGTAACAAGCATGAACGCAGGGTCACACAAAAAATCACCATGCGCTCCATGATGCCCACTCGAGAAGACGTCAAACAAAGCGTCATGCCAATGACGCGTGGTGCTGGGCTTGGAGGATTCTTTGGCTCATTGCCAGGCACGGGCGCAGCCATCTCGGCGTTTGTCGCTTACGCCGTTGAGAAGAAAGTTGCCAAGGATCCTAGCCGATTCGGCAAAGGCGCGATTGAAGGCATCACCGCGCCCGAAGCGGCCAATAATGCGGCGGCCCAGTCAGCGTTTATTCCCACCTTGACGCTTGGCATTCCCGGCAGTGCGACCATGGCCATTATGCTCGGAGCACTGATCATTCATGGCATTGAGCCAGGACCGTTGTTGATGTCAGAGCAACCCGCCCTGTTTTGGGGGCTGATTGTGAGCTTTTTTATCGGCAACATCATGTTGCTGGTCTTGAACATCCCGTTGATCGGGTTGTGGGTATCAATATTGAACATTCCCTATCGGCTGTTGTATCCGGCCATTCTGGTTTTTATTGTGATCGGGGTTTACAGCGTCAGCTACAGTCCGTTTGATATCTACTTGGTGGCGATGGTCGGCGTGCTTGGAGTCGTATTAAGTGTGCTGCGATTTCAGGCGGCACCGCTGTTGTTGGGCTTTGTGCTCGGTCCGCTCATGGAAGAGAATTTGCGGCGTGCCCTGCTGATCGCGCGCGGTGACTTGATGGTGTTTGTTGACAGACCGATCAGCTTTTGGCTTTTGATGCTGGCCTTGGCGATTGTGCTGTGGTCGGTGTTTGGTACGGTGCGTCAATTTGCCAAACAAAAAGTGCTTGAGCGCGAGCGCGCCCAAGCACAAAACCTTTGATGGCTCGTATTTAGCCGTAGCGTGACTTCAGTTCGGTGACAACATCCTCCAAAGACTCAACGTCACCGAATTTCATGTCGATGTCAAAGAGATTGGCTTTATGTGCCTGAGGGCTTCGGTCGCCACAAGCGTCAGCCACGGTGATGGCACGAAAGTTGTGAGAAAACGCATCAACGGCGCCCGCCCGCACGCACCCCGAGGTTGATACGCCACAGATGATGAGGGTGTCGACATCGTCGTAACGCAAGAACGCCTCGAGCGGTGTGCAAAAAAAACAAGATGGCTTGTTTTTTAAGATGATTCTGTCCTCGGGTCGCGGGCCATAACTTTCCGGCCACTGATCAGCCTTGGGATCTTGGGCGTACTGAAAGGCGTCAGGCTCTTTGAGCTTGTAGTTCCAGGCACCACGATAGGTTGGATGACTGCGGTCGTCTCGACGGCTGTAGTAGATAGGCAGTTTCAGGTCTCTGAAGGTCTGCGTGAGCGTGTTTAACGCCTCAATTAAATCATCCATTTCGCGGCCACACATGGAGTAGGCCGGATCGACAAACATGTATGTTGTGTCGATATTGAGCAGGGCAGGCTTGCGGCCCATGCCGATGCGCTGCGCAAAGCCCGCCTTGCGGTAGGTTTGAAGTTCTTCTTCAGGCACGTAGCCGCGCCATTTATCGAGTTTGTCGGTTGCCATGGTGAGTTCCCAGTCAGACGATCGGTTTCAGGCGAGTTTGGGTGGTCGCTGCGGGAAGGAGCGTTCAAAGACGCCTTCAGCGATTCGGTTTTTAAGCATCTCAATGGAGCCACCGGCAATCATCCAACCTCGACAACGGCGCAAGCAATACTCCACCAGGGACTCCATGCTGTAACCCGTGGCGCCCATGGCCTGAAGCGCCTCGTTGGCCACCTCGAACCCAATTTGGTTGCAGTATGCCTTGGCAATCGCCGTATCCATGGGTGAGGGCAAGCCCTTGTCGGCATTGACAGCAGCACGGTAGAGCAATAGCTGTGCGCCATCAAGCTTGATTTTCATGTCGGCGAATTTCCACTGCAAACCTTGAAATTCACACAGCGGTCGGCCGAACTGTTCGCGTTGCAATGCCCATTGGCGAGCCTCTTCAAAAGCATAGCGCCCAAGCGCCAGAGATCTTGCCGTGTTACCAATACGTTCGACATTAAACCCCGAGATCTGCTTTTTAAACCCCCCCTCACCCAGAATAACCTGGTCATCGGGCACGAACGTGTTGTCAAAGTAGATTTGTGTCCACTTTTCACCCGACATGTAAGAGACGGGTTTGCCAAACCGAACACCCTCGGCCTGGGTGTCGATTAGAACCGATCCGATCCCGTGGGTGCCGGGACCGAATCGGCAGTACACAATCATGTACTTGGCGTGTGGGATGTGGGTGTTAAACACCTTGGTCCCGTTAAGCCGCCAGCCATTGCCATCACGAGTCACGTGACTGCGCAACTCGGTGACAGCCGAGCCCGCATCGGGCTCGGTCATGCCAACCGAAATCAACGCATCACCCGAGAGCAGTGGCGTCAAAAAACGCTCTTTTTGCTCCTTGGAGCCATATTCCGCTAGAACCCGGATGGCTCCGAAGTTGCCGGCTTGCACCACATCGGCACTTCGAGGGCAGATGCTAGCGACGGTTTCAATGGCAATGACGGCATCCATGAGGCTGCCACCAATACCACCGTCCTCTTCGGCGACCGTAATACCGAGCAACCCCTGCTCTGCCATTAACTTGCTGACGTCCCAGGGGTACTCGTCACTGTGTGCTCTCTCAAGTGCACCGGCTTGCAGATGTTTCTGTGCAAACCGGTAGACCGCATCTTGGAACGCTTGCTGCTCGGATGAAAATGAAAACTCCATGATGGTTTGGTTCCTACACTGTTTTAGTCAAGTTTGACTTGAGCTTCTCTGGCCACCTCGCCCCACTTGTCGAGTTCGGCGCCGATAAATACTTGAAAGTCTTCAGGCGAGCCGCCAACAGCAGAAGCTGACCGCTTGTCGAATTCAGCAATGATGTTGTCTTGCTCAAGCACTTCAGAGGCAGCCTTGGACAGCTTGTCAATGATGGCTTTTGGGGTACCCGCTGGCGCAAAGATGCCATTCCAAGAGGTGACGTAGAAGTCTTCGACACCCGCTTCAGCCATGGTGGGCAGGTCCGGCAACTGTTTGATGCGGCTCGTGGAAGCCACAGCCAGTGGACGAATCTTGCCAGCTTTGATTTGCGGCATGGCAGCGGTAGCGGTTTTAAATCCGCCGGTGACCACGCCCGACAAGACGTCGTTCATGGCTGGACTTGCGCCCTTGTAGGGCACGTGCAGCGTGTCGATGTCAAACCGAATGTCCATCAGCTCAGCAGCCATGTGTGGCGAGCCGCCGGTGCCTGACGATGCCATGGTGACTTCGCCTGGATTAGCACGCGCATACTCGATGAATTCTTGTACGGAAGTGACGGGCACTTCAGGGTTGACCACCAAAATGCTGGGCGAGGCCATCGTCTGAATCACCGGGATGAAATCTTTCTTGGTGTCATATTGCAGGTTGGAGCGAATGTTGGGGCTGATGGTCTGTGCGATAGTGCCCATGAACAGGGTGTAGCCATCGGGCTTGGCACGCGCAGCTTCTGCGGCAGCGATATTTGAGCCTGCCCCTGGCTTGTTTTCAACGACGATCGGCTCACCGAGTTTTTTCTCGAGTTCACCAGCTAACAGTCGTGCGATGATGTCAGTTGCGCCGCCAGGCGAGAAGCCCACAATCAAGGTAATCGGCTTGTCGGGGTAGTTCTCTGCCTGTGCCTGAGCGGTTGCCGTGAAAAGGCCTGCAGTTGCGATGGCGGTTGCGGCCAACAGACTCTTAGGTAGTTTGGTTAGCATAGTAGGTCTCCGTAAGTTTTTGATATTGTCCGTTTCAGCAGACAAACTGAACGGGTAATAAACCATATCACCGCATCTGTCCGATGGGAACAAAAGCCGGCGAACAACGTTTTGAAGTTTTTAACTAGGGCTTTCGGCTTTTGGTAGAACCTCGGTCTGGCGTGCTTATGCGCAGGCGCAAGGGCGCAAGTATGACTTAACTGATGGCTCACCACGGGTGTTGTTGGCTTGGCCGCGTGATAACTTGAGTGACGTGCTGGGGTCACATGGTCGGCCGATGTTTAAAGTCTCATGTGAACCTTCTGAATTTCGGCTTTTTTCATGTGAGCTAGCCAAAGATGAGTAAACCAGAGTCCGTTGTGCGTTTTTCTGAAGCATTGTTTAACCCCAAGCGTGTTGCGTTGATCGGCGTGTCCTCCAATCCCAAGAAAAACACCGCCAGACCTTTACGGTTTTCGCGGCAACACGGTTGCGACGTCACGCTCTACCCCATCAACCACGCGCAAAGCGAGGTGCTCGGAGAGCCCGCATGGCGTTCGGTTGCGGATTGCCCAGAGCCAGTCGATCATGCTTTTGTGATGGTCATTGGCGACTTGGTGATGCAGCAGCTTCAAGCGTGTGCGCAAGCTGGGGTGAAGGTGGTCACGATCTACAGCGATGGTTTTGGCGAGAGCGGCCCCGATGGCCAGGCCAAGCAAGATGCGCTGGTGGCGCGCGCGCGTGAATTAGGCATGCGGGTCATTGGCCCCAACAGTATTGGCCTGGCCAATCTGGGTACGGGGCTGTTCATGTCGGTGAATGCTGTTTTTGAGGCCAAGGAGTTAGCGCCTGGTGATGTCAGCCTGGTGTCGCAAAGCGGTTCCATGATGGGCTCGTTGCTATCGCGTGCGGCTGCCCGTGGGTTCGGGTTTGCCAAGACGATCTCGGTGGGCAACGAAAGTGACGTGTCGGTGGGCGAAATCGTCGATGTGTTGGTCGATGATGAACAGACACGCGTCATTTTGTTGTTTCTCGAAACCATCCGAGATGCGCCTTGTTTAGCTGGAGCGCTGCAACGGGCTCGTTTGGCAGGCAAGCCTGTCATTGCCTATAAGCTCGGGCGTTCTGAGCAGGGCGATGCGCTGGCCCAATCGCATACCGGTGCGCTGGCTGGCAATGACAAAGCCATCGACGCTTTTTTGAAGGCGCAGGGCGTTTTGCGTGTGCAGCAGCTTGAGACGCTCTATGAAATCATTCCACTGGTGGCTGGCTATCGACGCCCTGAGAAGCCAAACGCTGAGCCGGTACGGGTAGCGGTGATTACCACCACCGGTGGCGGGGCAGCCACCGTGGTAGACAACCTCGGGCTTGCATCGGTGGTGGCCGTGCCGCCGCCGGAGAACTTTATTTCGCACATGCAGGCCAGAGGATTAAGTCTGCGCCCAGTGCCGGTCATGGATCTCACGCTGGCGGGCACCAGTGAGCAGTATCAGGACTTGCTTGAGCAGTTGTTGGTGGCTGACTGGTGTGATGCCGTGTTGAGCGTGGTGGGCTCGTCTGCCCAATTTCACCCTGAGCTGGCTGTCAAACCCATCACGCAAGCCAAAAAGTCCGCTGACAAACCTCTCGTGGTTTTTCTGGCGCCCGATGCCATGCCTTCGCTGCGGGTGCTACAGCAAGCGGGTATTGCCGCGTTTCGCACGCCTGAGTCTTGTGCGCAAGCCCTATCTTTGTTTTTCAGTACGCCGGGGCAACCCCCGCTTGAGCCACAAGTCCTCCCATGGCCAGAGCTGTTGCCCACGCGAGGCACGCTGACCGAATATCAATCGGGTCAGGTCTTTGAGCAATTGGGCATTGAATTGGCGCCTCAAATGCAGGTGCAAGCCCCAAGCGAGGTCACTCTTGATTTCCCGCTGGTGGTGAAGATCTCTTCGCCAGACATTGCCCATAAAACCGAGGTCGGGGGCGTGAAGGTAGGTATTAGCGACCGTGAGGAACTCGCGTTGGTCATGCAAGACATGCGCGAGCAGGTCAAGGTAAAGCTGCCGGATGCCCGACTTGACGGGTTTCTGGTGCAAAGCATGCAATCGAGGCTTATCGAATTGATTCTGGGCTATCGCCATGATCCATTGGTTGGTCCGACCGTGGTGTTAGGCGCCGGAGGGGTGACGGCCGAATTGATGCCCGACGTGAGTCTGAGGCTGGCACCGGTCACGCTCGATCAAGCCTGGCAGATGATTGAGGAGGTCAGGCTCACGCAGCTCGTGAGGGGTTATCGCAACCTGCCCAAGGGTGATTGCGATGCTTTGGCGCAAACCATTGTGGCGTTCTCGCAGCTTGCTGGTATGCAGGGGGTTGCAATTTCAGAGGCCGAAATCAATCCATTGTTTGTTCAGCCTGAGGCCGTGGTGGCTGTAGATGGGCTGATTGTGTTAGCTTCAAAGCCTCAGTAACCACATCATGAGGGGCTTGGCCATGAGGCTTTACCACATGTCAAGAGTCAGCGGTGTTGCCATGCTGCTGAGTGTCTTATTGAGCGTTCCGGGTGCCATGGCGCAGGAGGTGGCGCAAGAACCCGTCTATGAGCCGCGAGCGCAGCAGGTGACGGACAACGTGTATGCCATTATCGGGCCACTGGGACAACGCAGCCAAGCCAATGCCGGCTTGAACGCCAACTATGGGTTTGTGGTGTCCGGCGCGGGGGTCATCCTGGTTGATGCCGGTGCCAGTGCGCATGCTGCAGCCTTAATTGAACAAGCCGTGGCCGAAGTCACTGATAAGCCGATCCGCTGGGTTTTAAACACCGGCTCCCAAGATCACCGGTGGTTGGGCAACGGTTATTTCGCCGACAAAGGTGCAGTTGTTTATGCCATGCAAGGAACCCCCGAGACGCAACAGGCATTCGCCGATCAGCAAATGGATGCCATGGCGCGCTTTGTTGATGACCAAATCAATGGCACGGTGCGCAAGCATGCCGATCAAGTCGAACCGGCGCCTGAGGCGCAAATACAGATTGATGGCACTACATTGCGGTGGATACAAACCAATGCACATTACCCAGGTGACACCCTGATTTACCTGCCGGAACAATCGGTGGTGTTCACGGGCGATCTCGTCTATGTTGATCGATTGCTTGGCGTACTGCCGCAATCCGACGTGCGTGCCGCTGCTGCTGCGTTTGATGTGCTCGAGACGCTTGATCCCGCCTTCATCGTGCCCGGCCACGGCCGTGTAACCGATTTGGCGCAGGCGCAGCGCGAGACGGGTGACTATTACGATTTTTTGATTGACAATGTGGGTGAGGCTGGCCGCAACATGGAGTCGCTGCAAGACACGCTCGATCAATTCGCGCAGCCAGAGGCATTCTTGCATTTGGAAAATTTTGATCAACTGCATCGAACCAATATGAATCGGGTGTTTGTGGATTTTGAGGCCAACCCGGGTGACTAGGCCCACGGGAAAGGCGCACCCGCAGCAGCGGTAGCCGCTTACCATACCTTCATAGTCGCTGCGTATTCACCCACCTCCATTTACATCTATCTGGAAAAGTCATGAGCAATGCATCTATCCCGAATCACAAGGTCGCCTTGATTGGCGTGGGTTACATGGGACACGGTATCGCACGCCATATCCTCAAGGCAGGTTATGAGCTGCAATTTCTGGATCATCCGGGCAATCGACCCACCGATGATGTAGTTGCATCAGGTGGGGTGATCAATACCGATATTCAAGCGCTTGGGCAGTGGGCCGATGTGGTGTTGCTTTGTGTTACGGGCACACCGGAAGTCGAAGACGTGCTCTATCAGCAAGGCTTGCTCGAGACTTTAGGGCCTAGCAAAACCCTGATCGACTGCTCGACTGCGATCCCGGCTTCGACGCAGCGCATTGCGCAAGACGTCCAGACGCGTGGCGCGCAGTTTATGGATGCGGCCATGACACGAACGCCGAAAGAGGCTGAGCAAGGGCGGTTAAATTTAATCGTGGGCGCGAGTTCGGATTTGTTTGATGCCATGTTGCCGCTGCTGCAAAGTTTTGCAGAGAACATCACGCACGCCGGTGGTGTGAGCGCGGGCCATCAAATGAAACTCATACACAACTTTGTGTCGCTTGGGTTTGCGGCTGTGTTGTCCGAGGCAGCTGCTAGCGCTCGCAAAGCGGGCATTGATGCTGACGTTTTGTTGGAGGTTCTGGGCAAAGGCGGCGGTGACGGCGTGATATTGACACGCTTAAAGCCTTACATTGAAGCTGCAGATGCCAGTGGTTTCACGTTTTCTATGGCCAATGCAGCCAAGGACATGGGGTACTACCAGGCCATGGCCCAAGACCTTCAAGCCAGCGGCGCCATTGCCGACGTGGTGACCCACACCTATCGGCAAGCTGTCAAACAAAAGCCCGATGCAACGGTGCCCGAGTTGATCGACGTGTTACGCCGCCCGCTGGCCTAGTCGGGTCAGTCACCGAATAGATCCTTGAGGTTCTGTGCAGCTTTATCGGCATCGGTTTTTCGGTTAGGTGTGACCTTGGGATATTCCTCGGCAATGCGGTCTTCAACGTACGTGGCCGGGCTTGGTGCTTTGCACAGCCGCTCAAAAATCTCCTCAGGCACGGGCCGATAAGCAGTCACGGTTTTGTTGTCCCAGGTCAGTTCGAGGTGATGCGTTCTAGGGTCAAATGTGATTTCCCGCAGGCGGCCAGAGGCGATGGTTTTTGTCTTCATGGTGGCAAAACCGGATGATGTTCATTAATTGAAGTTGCCCTCAGGCAAGACTGTTTTTTAATGTAAACCAAGCCCTGGCAAACCTTCAATCATGAAGGGTCTTTGCTGAATGCAGGAAACTTTTAGTTAGCGTGCAAGGTCTAGTGAGTTCAACCTAGAGGAATTCGAATGCATTGTCCTGTGTGTAAAGACCCTAAGCTGGTGATCACTGAGCGTCAAGGTATTGAGATTGACTATTGTCCCGACTGTCGTGGTGTCTGGCTTGACCGGGGTGAGCTCGACAAATTGATTGAGAAATCTGTTGCCGCGAGTGCACCGCCGGCGCAGCCGGCAGCCTATGAAGCGCCCTCAGCGCCTCGTCGTGACGATCGCTATGATCACAAATATGACAAGCATGGTGGCCATCGAAAGAAACAGAAGTCTTGGCTTAGCGAGTTTTTTGACTAGGTAGTGATCCTCGGTTGTCGGCTCTTCTGTTGCCGTGCCCTGCACCGTGCTACTGTCACTGGCATACATTGATGCTTTTGAAGGAGCTGGCCATGTCATTGCCGACCGAACCTGAAATTACCTCGCACCGGGTCACGGGTGCTGGTGGCCTCGAGCTAAACGTCCTGGAGACGGGCGAGCCATCGGGGCCTTGTGTGCTGTTTATTCATGGGTTTTCTCAAAGCGCCTGGGCCTGGGAGTGCCAGTTAAGATCACCACTTGGCGCTACGCATCGCCTGCTTGCGCTCGACATCCGAGGCCATGGTGAGTCAGGCAAGCCGCTCGAGCCGGAGCACTATACGGAGTCTGAACGTTGGGCAGACGATATTGCGGCGGTAATGACGCAGTGCAACGCACGAGATGTATTGTTGGTCGGTTGGTCTTATGGTGGGTTCATCATCTGTGACTATCTGCGCAAACACGGTCAGTCCAACGTATCGGGTTTGGTGTTTGTGGGCGCGGCAACCAAGATGGGTACTGAAGAAGCTGCCGCGATGCTCGGCAGCAATCTCACCAAGCACGTTCCGGCTTTTTTTGGGGAGCAGACCACGCAGACGGTTGACGCGCTTGCCGAGTTCGTGCGCGATTGTTTTGCGGTGCCACCAGATATCGAGACGTTCTACAAAATACTTGGCTACAACGCCGTGGTGCCACCAGCCGTCAGGAAAGGCTTGTTTAGTCGCCGACTCGACAATGATGATGTACTTTCCAGCATTTCGGTACCAACAGCCGTGGTGCATGGCCAGGCCGATCAAATTGTCCTGCCATCTTCTGGTGAGCACATCGGCGCGCGTGTGTCACATGCGAAGATGCATTGGCTTGATCGTGTCGGACATTGTCCGTTCGCAGAGGCGCCTCAAGCCTTTAACGACGTGATACGGTCGATGTCTACGACAGATCCAACAGCCCACTGAAAAAGCTTTTGGTGTTGGCAGGCAGAGCATCAATGTCGTAACCCCCTTCTTGAACAACGACAGTGGGCAAATTGATTTGGTTGATCATTTGCCCCAAGCGGTGAAAGCCCTTGGTTGTTACCGCCACCTTGGCCTGTGGATCATGTTCATAGACATCGAACCCTAAACAAAACACCAGCGCATCGGGTTTGAATCTCGACACGGCATCGATGGCTTTTTGAACGTGGCTAAAAAATACGGCTTCGCTTGAGCCATGTGGCATCGGTAGATTCAGATTGAATCCTAGGCCCGCGCCTTGGCCAGTTTCGTCATCAAAGCCAGCGACAACCGGATAAAAGTCAGTAGGGTCGCCGTGAACCGAGACGTAGAAGACATCCGAGCGGTCGTAAAAAATGTCCTGAACCCCTTGGCCGTGATGCATATCGGTGTCAAGCACGGCAACCTTACTAAACTGGCTGCGCAACAGCTCGGCCGCAACGGCGGCATGATTGACATAGCAGAAACCGCCAGCTGCGTCGGCTCTCGCATGATGGCCCGGTGGGCGGCACAAGGCGTAGGCCTTGTCTTGTCCTCCTAACACCTCGTGGGTTGCGGCTATGGCGCTTTGCGCTGCCCAGTAAGAGGACACCCAGGTGTGCTCGCCGATGGGGCAACTGCCATCGGCCAGGTAGCGCGCTGCTTGGCCAAGCATGCCTTTGAGCGGATTTGGCTGGCGCACAAAGACGTTGGACATCACCTCGTCACCCCAGTCTTCTGGCATGTTCTTCCAGCGGCGGTGAGCGGTTTGCAGAAACTCGAGATAGGCCGCGTCATGAACAGATTCGATCGGCGCTAGGCCATGGTCAGCGGGTTGCTCCACGGGCAAGCCTAACTGCTCTAGTCCCCGCAAAATGCCCTCGAGGCGCTCAGGAACCTCTTGCGGTTGACGCATTTGCCCACGAGAGAAATAAGTTCGGGGGTGATGCCGTTGTTGATCAGGGTGGTAGAAGGTCTTCATGGGCGATGCCCTATAAACAAGTCGTCAAGCTTGGCCAGAAAAAGGTCGCGTCCGTGATGGACTTTGTCCTGCCAGTCGCTTGCGGCGTTGTCGTTGGTGTCATCGGTGATGAATTTGAAGGATCGCCAAGCAATGCCCTTATGGTGGCAAACCAGCGCCAGAGCGAATAATTCCATGTCGACAACGTGAACGCTTTGCTGAATCAGCCAAGGATCTACATTAGTCACAAAACTGTCACCGGTGGCACATCTGACACCATCGAAACCGGATTTGAGAACGGCTGGCGCCTCGTCAAAAGGTGTGGTGCCGCGTATGGCGAGAGGCTCGGCCATCATGTCATGTTGCAACACGTCGGCGATCTCTACTAAACCACTGACCCGATCATCAATACGGCCGGCTGTGCCAAAGTTGATAATGATGCTGGGTTGGTAGCGTTCGATGCCGTTTAACAGTGACATCGCAGCATTTAATTTGCCCAGTCCGGTAAACACAACAGGGATGTTGTGCGGGATAGGTTCATGGGCGAATTCATTGGGCAGTGCACTGATGATGAGTGGCTTGTGCATCAATAAACCGCCCGCTCTGGAATGATGTTGCGAACGCCACCACGAACATCATCGACGTCACCGCGATAGCGTGGCATGACATGAATATGGACGTGTGGCACGGTTTGTCCGCCAAGCGGCCCGTCGTTGACGCCAATGTTGTAGTCGTCTGGCTTGAATTCGGTATCGAGTGTTTTTTTGGTGCGGCGCATCAAGTCCATGAGGGCTAGTGCCTCCTCGTCCGTGAGCTCAAAGTATGACGAGACATGGCGTTTGGGCATGATGAGCGTATGGCCCGGGTTGACCGGTGCGATGTCGCGCACCGCCATGGCCAATTCGTTCTGGTCGATGATGCTGGCCTCTGGCAACGAGCAGAAGATGCAAGGTTTGGTTGTGGTCATGATCTGTTACTCACAAATTTCAAGGTCAACAATAGGCGTGTGGACACGGATAAGTCCATACTAGGATAGCGGCGCGGATATGAAACGGCGCTAGGCGCCCTTGCAAATGGTCATCATTGGTGCGATCTTATCCCTCTAAGCCTGAATTAAACAAGCTCGCCTAGCCAGAGCATATAAAGGCGAACAATCTGTAAATCAATAAACATGACTTGGGGGAGTGCTGGTGAAGGGATTTATCGATCAATTGCGCAAGCAGCAGCCGTGCGCATGGCGCCCATCTGATCTTCAGGCCGATGACAGCTGGAGAAGACCGTTTACAGAAGCTGAACAGCAAGGTCTGACAAAGGGCTTGCAGGGGTTTCTGTCTAGTGGCCAAGCGCTCGAGCAAGCCACAGGTGCGGATTTTCCGTTTGAGGGGCTGGAGCAGTTGATTGCCGACGTGCACCAGCAACTACGCCAAGGCTTTGGCATGATCGTGCTCAAGCATTTCCCGACCGATGGTTTGAGCGAGGAGGACGTCAAGGCCATGTATTGGGGTTTTGTGAATCACCTCGGTGTGTTGCGTCCTCAGGGAAAGAACAGCGCGTTGATGAACCACGTCAAAAACGCGGGTGGTGTCTATCGCGCCGCGGGCGGACGCGGGTACAACACCAATGCGGAACTGGATTTTCATGTTGATTTTGCCGACTATGTTGGACTGTTATGTATTCAGGATGCCAAATCAGGCGGAATTAGCCGCATTTGTTCTTCACGCCAAATCATGGAAGACATGCATCGTCAGTCACCAGAGTTGATAGAGGCTTTGTTGCAGCCTTTGTACTATTCGCGCCAAGATGAAGAGGCGCCCGATGAGCTGCCTTATTACCCTATACCAGTTATCGGGGTTGAGGACGGTTGGTTTAGTTGCCGGTTCACGCGCAATCACATCCGCTATGCCGATCGTCATGAAGGCGCATCAGCCCCAACTGATCTACAAAACCAGGCTATGGACTGGATCGATGAGGCGGCTCAGTCTGACCGGTATACCTTTGACATGCGGCTTGAACCCGGTGATCTGCAACTGCTCAATAACCATGTGACGCTGCATTCGCGTACGGCTTATGAAGATTATGATGAGCCTGAAAAAAAACGTAGCTTATTGCGAGCTTGGATTGCGACGCCGAATAGCCAGCCGCTGTCCCCGTTGATGAAAGACGCATTCCATGATCATCGCGCCGGTGCCGTACGCGGTGGCATTAAAGGACAGATGTTTGACGAACACAAACAAGCCTATACCCGCAAAGCAGCCCAGTTTCATGGCATGCTCATGGATTAACAACGACGTAACGCAAGCTCTCGTAGACCGTTGCGCCCAACAAATTAGAGCAGGAGACAACGCATGAACCGTAAAGCTATCGCCACAAAGGTACGTAACGAAGAAATGATCGTGGCACCCGGCGTCTATGACCTTATTTCAGCGAAAATGGCAGACCGCATGGGGTTCGATGCGCTGTATGTCACGGGCTACGGGCTTGTGGCTTCTTACCTGGGCTTGCCCGATGCAGGGCTTGCGACGTACACCGATATGCTGGACCGCGTTTCACGCATATGCGAGATGACAGAAACCCCCGTGATGGCTGACGCCGATACAG
>CBFHXV010000021.1:0-3958 GCA_965659885.1 Burkholderiaceae bacterium
TAGCCGCCAGAGGTTTGTCGGTCAGCCATCAAGACAATCGGCTGCCCGCCACGTGGCACTTGAACCGACCCAAACGTTGTGGCTTCGGAGATCATTTCCCGAGGCTTGTCCAGCACGATTTCAGGGCCTTGCAGCCGATACCCCATGCGCTCGGAGTCAGGCGAGACCCGCCAGGTGCTTGATACCAGTGCGCCACGGCTGGCGCTGCTGAATTCAGGCCACTGGTCGCTGCGTATCATGCGAACCAGCGATTTACGTCCGGTGTGCTGCCCCAGACTACTTGGGAGGTAAAGCACCTGGTTCCAGATCCGCTCGCTTAGCGCCGTTAAATCCGAGTTGTTGCCCGCTAGGGGTGTGCGCAAGGCCACCTCGTCGCCTTTGGCCAGTGCCCGGCCGTGCCAGCCACCGAGGCCCGCGCGCAGATAGGTGCTTTGGCTGTCCATGACCACGGGCAGGTCAAACCCGCCGTGTACAGCCAGATAAGCCCGCGTGCCTTCGCTTGCGGCCTCGAAAGTCAGGGTGTCCGATGGTCTAACAATCAGCGGGCGGTAACGTGGCGCCAGCCGGTCGTTGATACGGGCATTCATTTGCGCACCCGTTAAGCAAATGCAGCAAGCCTGTGTGAAGGTCAGCGTCGGCCCCATCAGGGTGATCTCTAGCGTGGCCACATCTTCGGTGTTGCCGGCAATCAGGTTGGCCATGCGGTGCGATTGCACGTCCATGGCGCCAGTCACGGACACGCCAAGGTGCTGGTATCCCCAGCGACCACAATCCTGAAAGGTGGACAACAAGCCCGGTCGCTTGACAATCATGCTCATGCGCCAGACTCCTGCTCGCCTTTGATTTGCGCAAACTGTTGTTCGTCGATGGGCAAGAACGTGATCTCGTCGCCTGGCATTAGTAGCGTAGGCTCAGCGGCATGGGCATTAAAGAGTTTCAGCGGTGTGGCGCCGATGATGTGCCAGCCACCGGGCAACACGTTCGGATAGATGGTGCTTTGCCGATTGGCCACTCCAAGTGAGCCGGCTGGCAAAGCCGTGCGCGGCACTTCGCGGCGAGGCAAGTTAAAACGCTCATCATGAATGCCAATATAAGGATGGCCCGGCGCAAAGCCGATCATGTAGACGCGGCACGTGCTCGCGTGGTGGGCGGCCACGACCTCGTCTGGGCTCAGGCCCATGCGCTGTGCCACGTCCTGCAGGTCCGGGCCGTGCTCACCGCCATAGCAAACCGGGATCTCAATGCGCCGAGATTTCAGGGGGTGGTCTGTGTGTGTGATCTCGTGTGCGATCTCGCGCACGCGCTCGGTGAGTTGCTCGATGGGCTTGTCACCAAGCTGCCTGCCGGGCTGATAAAAAATCGCCACCGCAGTAAATGAGGGCACGATATCCAAGACACCGGCAATAGCGGCCTGTCGTAGACGCTCGGCTAGCGCTAGGCAACGCAAACCCACCTGCTCATCAATCTGGTCGCCAAGATCGATGAGCAGACAGCGATCGCCCTGCGCACGGATGCGCTTGATGATGTCCTCAGGCATACCGGTAAGTCTACCGATTCTTATTTGGCAAACAAAGCATCCATGTTCTTGAATGCCTTGATTTCAATGGCATTGCCAGACGGATCCTGAAAAAACATGGTGGCTTGCTCGCCGACTTCGCCTTTAAAGCGGACATAGGGTTCGATGATGAAGCGCGTGCCAGCCTCTTTGAGCTTGTCGGCCAATGTGTGCCAGGCGTCCATGGACAGCACCGCCCCAAAATGGCGAACCGGTACCTGATGGCTGTCAACGTCACTGGTGGCCGTGGCGCCGCACTCGTCAGGGGCAACATGCGCGACGATTTGATGCCCATAGAAATTGAAATCGACCCAGTCCTCGGAGCTGCGGCCCTCAGGGCAGCCAAGCAGCTGGCCATAGAACTCGCGGGCTTCGGTCAGGTTGCGAACGGGGAAAGCCAGATGAAACGGGGGCATGGTGGTTTCAGCCATGATAATTCGGACTCCAGAACAAACGTCACCGTGATGGACAATGACAAAGTAACTAAATAGTAACTAAACGGATAACGTGAAGAATATCAGGTTGCACGCCTAAGTCGGCTTTCGGGGAAGGCCAGGCTAAAAGTACTGCCGTGATTCAGGCGGCTTTCAATGTTCAACTCAGCGTCATGTCGCATGGCGATATGTTTGGTGATGGCCAAGCCCAGGCCGGTGCCGCCGGCGGCACGCGAGCGGCTGCGGTCGACCCGGTAAAAGCGTTCGCTCAGTCTGGGAATGTGCTCCGAGGCAATGCCGATGCCGGTGTCTTTGACACTGAAGCGCGCACCTTGGCCGGGCATAGGCGTCCAACGGACAAGGATATGCCCGCCATCGGGTGTGTAGCGCACCGCGTTGGTCAGCAAATTGCTAAACGCCGACGTCAGCTCCGAGGGTGCGCCCACCAAGTCCAGGCCAGGTTCGATGTCCCATGTGAACTCGTGCCGCCCCGCCGAGAGCGCCTCGGTTTGTTGGCGCATGGTCTCAAGCAGATCGACCACATGGACGACTTCCTGGTCAGCCACGGGCGAGGTTTCGAGATTTGACAGTGTGAGCAGGTCCGAAACAATAGACTGCATGCGGTTGGCTTGCTCGCGCATCAATCCAAAGTATTGCTGGACCTGGTCATCGCGCAACGCGCCTGCCGGTGCCTCGCTGATGGTTTCGACAAAGCCGGCCAGAACGGTTAAGGGTGTGCGCAGCTCATGCGAGACATTGGCCACGAAGTCACGTCGTGTGGTCTCGAGCTTGTCGATTTGGGTCAAATCGCGGGTGATGAGCAGCCGTTGTTCACGTGCGTAGATGACAAACTGCATCATCAGCAGTTTTTGTTGGTTGCCTTGCAAGGTCTTTAAAATTAGTGGGTCAGGCCAAGTGCGCTGACGGGCATAGCGAACAAATTCCGGCTCGCGGATCAAGTGCAGCAGGTTGTTGCCAAGGTCGGCCTGCTCGTTTAGCCCCAGTTGTTGACGTGCCGCCTTGTTAAACCAGATGATGGACATGGATGAGTCAAGCGAAATCACGCCAACGGGCAATGCCTGGGCGGCTGCCATGACAGCATCATTGGTTTCTTGTGCCTGCGCCAGCAGTTCGCTTTGCAGTTGCAGGTTGTGCTCGAGCTGGCGCACCACGTCGGTCCAGGGACCCACATTTTCGGGGGGGGCTTGGGTAGGCGTGGCTTTGAGCCAGGTGGCCACACGTGCGGCTTGGTAGCGACGCCAGGTGGTCAGGCCGCCGAAGACCAGCGCCATGACAATCCATCCTAGCGTTACTCCCCACACCAATTGCAGCGTCAGGGCCACCGCCAGGCTGATGACAAACCACCAAAGAGTCTTGCGCCATTGCATGAGCCGCATTGTCGCATGTGGCAACGGCTGCACGGACACTGCGTTGGGATTCACGTCTTGCCAGGTGTCTGGCGGGTAAAGCGATAACCGGTGCCACGTACCGTTTCAATGTGATTGTCGTGACCGGTGGGCTCAAGCGCCTTGCGCAAGCGCCGGATGTGTACATCAACAGTGCGCTCTTCAACAAAGACGTGATCTCCCCAGACTTGGTCGAGCAACTGCGAGCGTGAGAATACCCGCTCAGGGTGCGTCATGAAGAAATGCAACAGCCGAAACTCTGTGGGGCCAATGGCCAAGGCCTGCCCGTTGCCCGTCAAGCGGTGTGCCGAAGGGTCGAGTTTCAGGCCGGCGACCTCGGTGAGGTCATCGGTTAACTGTGGCGCACGGCGCCTGAGTACGGCCTTGATGCGCGCCATGAGCTCCTTGGGGGAGAACGGCTTGGTGATGTAATCATCGGCACCTGATTCCAGACCGTCGATTTTGTCCTGCTCCGAGCCCTTGGCTGTGAGCATGATGATGGGCACCTGCCGGGTGCGGTCGCTGTTGCGCAGTTTGCGTGCCAAGGCCAAGCCAGACTGGCC
>CBFHXV010000021.1:4057-6244 GCA_965659885.1 Burkholderiaceae bacterium
CGCTGGTGGCACGGGCGATCTGGCCCGGTCGATGGCCGACAGCGTCGGGCCAAGCGGGCAGGTCTGGTTGACTGACATTAACGAGTCGATGCTGCGTGTGGGTCGCGACCGCATGCTCGATGATGGTTTGGTATTGCCCACCGCGGTGTGTGATGCCGAGGCTCTGCCGTTTGAGTCCGGGTATTTTGATCGGGTCACCGTGGCGTTTGGCTTGCGCAACATGACCCACAAAGAGGCGGCGCTCGCGGAGATGGGCCGTGTGCTCAAGCCTGGCGGCAAGCTCATGGTGCTGGAATTCTCCAAGGTCAATGACAAGCTTGCGCCGGCTTATGACTGGTACTCCTTTAACGTGCTGCCCTGGCTTGGCCGCCAAGTGGCCAAGGATGAAGACAGTTACCGCTATTTGGCTGAGTCGATTCGTATGCACCCGGATCAAGAGACGCTCAAATCCATGATGACCCAAGCAGGCTTTAGCCGGGTTCAGTATTTCAACCTGACCGCGGGAGTGGTGGCAGTGCATGAAGGTGTGCGCTTGCTGTGAGGGGGGCTTGATTCTTTGGCTGCAAGCACTGGCCAATAACCCAATGCCTCGTGTGACTAATGAGAGCCCGGGGCTTGGGCACGATATATTCAACCGAAAATTGAAAATCCAAGTGCAAACGAAACAACGTGTATGTATGGGACTGGCGTCAAATGCCAGTCTTTCTGGGGAACCAATATGATCAAAGCATTTCAGGGCCGTTGGCTTGCGGCATTGCTTATCGGGCTAAGCGGGTTCGCCTTGCTGGCCGTGTCCTTTGATTCTGAGGCGCGTCGCTTTGGCGGTGGGTTCAGTAGCGGGCGCCAGTCAGTCAACGTCATGAAACAAAAACAGGCGGTCACGCCACCGGCGGCCACCGCGCCGCGCGCCGCGGGAACAGCCGGCGGGGCGGCTGCCTCTGGCTCGCGCTGGCTCGGCCCATTGGCAGGCATTGCTGCCGGGCTTGGTTTAGCCGCGTTGCTGGCGCACTTTGGTCTGGCAGGGGCCATGGCCGATTTGCTGGTCATTGCCCTGATCGCTGCGATTGCCATATTCGGTATCCGGTTCATCCTGAGAACCCTGAGTTCGGTAAGCCCGCAGGCGCTTGGCAACTCGCCAGGCAGTATGCAGCGCCGTCAGTATGGCCAGGACAGCACCGAAGGCCCAGGCCAGCCACAGGTGCAACCTCCCGTGCAGCCACCGGCCTCTGGCCTGTTTGGGCAAAGCCCGCTTCATGTCGAGCCTTCCGAGCCCTCGGTAGGGGACTGGTTCATCCCGGCTGATTTTGATGCGCCGGCGTTTCTTGAGGAAGCCAAAAAGCAGTTTGTAGCGATTCAGAAAGCCTGGGATACGGTGGATTTTGATGGGCTGCAGTCGCGTCTGACCGAGGAGCTGTATGCCGAATATGCTGGCAAGATGGCGGCACATGGCGGCAATAATCATACAGAAGTGGTTCTTTTAAACGCAGATCTGCTCGGAATTGAAAAACTTAAGGATGGCCACCTGGCCAGTGTGCGTTTTTCCGGGATGATTCGTGAAGACCAGCAAAGCGAAGCCGCGTCGTTTGAAGAGGTATGGAACCTGTACAAGCCAGACGGCAAGGGCTGGTTGCTCGCCGGCATTCAACAACTGAATCAGCACTGAGAGCCAATCAAGCGCGGTTAAGGGCGAGGTGACGGTTAAACTACGAGTTGGACTGTAGTTCAATGATTGCATTGAGGACTTTGTTATTTCCAGCCTCCCCCTGCCCTCGCTATTTCGATCGATGCCGTGGAATCAAGCGCCAAGGCAGGCGCTTTGCGATCTGTTGAACAAGTGCCTGGCGCGTGAACCGGCCGTATTTGAGTTACTGGCGCCCCACTCGGGGCAAACGTTCCGTCTCGTGGCGGCTCCTTTGGACTCAGCCATGACCATCTCGCATGACGGGCGACTGGCTAGCGCTGACGCTGCTGTGGTTCCTGATGTCACCTTAACCATCGACACTGAGGCCTTGTGGTCTTCTGGCTGGCGCCCGGGGCAGGCGCTGCCTGAGCGCCCCGGCCTGATACAGGTCAGTGGTGATGTGGCGTTGGCCCAAACCCTGTCTGGCTTGGCTGCATCCTGGCGGCTTGACCCCGAAGACATGCTCTCGCAAGTCGTGGGCGATGTTGCCGCCGTGCAACTGGTGT
>CBFHXV010000021.1:6344-31883 GCA_965659885.1 Burkholderiaceae bacterium
GGGTGCCAAGCGGCTCACGGCGCTTGCCACCGAGTTTGTGTCTCGTACATCAGAAAACCTGGCCGAGTATGCCGCGCATGAGGCTCATTTGGTGGCAAGTCAAGGCAGCCAACAGATCCTAGTGGATGATCTGGCGCAGCTACAGCACAGGCTTGATGCCAGTGCGGCCAGGCTTGACGCATTGGCTGCGCGCGTGAGCGAGTACGAGAGCTCTCGCGGCGGAGGTCAATCATGAGCGGCTTTCGGTTGTTGCGCATCATCATGGTGGGGTTGCGCTACCGGCTCGATGAGCTAGTGCTTTCAAGTTTTGATCATCCGGTGGCGGTGCGCTTGTTGCGCGTGGTGCGCATGGGTTCCCCCCCAAAAATGCCGCGTGGCGAGCGCCTGCGTCTGGCGCTAGAGTCGCTAGGTCCGATTTTTGTGAAGTTTGGCCAAGTGCTCTCGACCCGGCGTGACTTGATACCGCCCGATGTAGCCAACGAGCTGGCCTTGCTGCAAGACCACGTCGCGCCATTTCCGTCGTCCAAGGCCGCACAAATCATTGAAGAGGCGCTTGGTGCGCCGCCAGCTGAAATATTTGCCCACTTCGAGGTTGATCCTGTGGCCTCGGCCTCAATCGCTCAGGTTCACTTTGCAACCCTGCACGACGGCCAGGAAGTGGCCGTGAAGGTGCTTAGGCCCGGCATGCTTGAGGTGATCGACCACGACTTGTCCTTGATGCGGCAAATCGCCCGGCTTGTTGAGAGGCTCTCGCCTGATGGCAAGCGCTTAAAGCCCCGTGAAGTGGTGGCCGAGTTTGACAAGTACTTGCACGATGAGCTTGACCTGCTACGTGAAGCGTCTAACTGCAGCCAGTTGCGACGCAATTTCGAGCCCAACACCGATCGCGGTGACTTGCTCATGGTGCCCGAGGTGTACTGGGATTACTGCGCTAGCAACGTCTTTACCATGCAACGCATGTACGGCATTCCGGTCGGGCAGATCGACCGCCTGAAAGAGGTCGGTGTCGATCTCAAGGAGCTGTCACGCACGGGCGTGGAAATCTTCTTTACGCAGGTGTTTACCGATGGTTTTTTTCATGCCGACATGCACCCGGGCAACATTTACGTGTCAAACGACCCCGAAACGTTCGGCCGCTACATTGCCCTGGATTTTGGCATCGTGGGCTCTTTGTCAGAGTTCGACAAAAACTATCTGGCGCAGAACTTTCTGGCGTTCTTCCAGCGCGACTATCGGCGCGTGGCCCGGCTGCATATAGAGTCGGGTTGGGTACCGCCAGATACGCGCGAAGAGGAGCTCGAGGGGGCGATTCGCGGCGTTTGTGAGCCCTACTTTGATCGGCCGCTGGCCGAAATCTCCCTAGGCCAGGTCTTGATGCGATTGTTTCAGACCTCGCGGCGCTTTCATGTGGAAATTCAGCCTCAGTTAGTTTTGCTGCAAAAGACCCTGTTAAATATCGAGGGATTGGGGCGCGAGCTCTATCCGCAATTAGACTTATGGGAAACGGCAAAGCCCTACCTTGAGCAGTGGATGCATGAACGGGTCGGGCCCACAGGATTGCGAAGAAAGATTGAGAAAGAAGCCGGACAGTGGGCGCAGTGGTTGCCGGAGTTTCCAAGGCTGATGCACGCCAACCTCTCCAAGCCCGATTACAGTGCGCAGGTCTGGCGCGAATTGCAGCTCTTGAGAAAGGAACGCGAGCGCAGCAATCGCCTGACAGCGGTGTTTTTGGTTCTGGTGTCCATCGCCTTGGTGGTGGCGCTTTATCACTTCTGGTGAGCAGTAGGCATGACAAAATCTGGCAGCGAACCTGTCATCGAATTGAAGGTTTAATCGGTTATGACTACGTCACCTTGTTTACATAGAGGCCCACTCGCCCATGCTATACCCTGAATTATTCAAGTCCTTGGAATCTGTGCGCTGGAACATGGATGCCGATATCCCCTGGGATCAATTTGATGCGTCGTTGCTCACCGATGAGCAGGCCCAGACCATCAAGATGAACGCGATCACCGAATGGGCAGCTTTGCCAGCAACGGAGATGTTCTTGCGCGACAACCGCGGCGATAGCGACTTCAGTGCCTTTATGTCGGTCTGGTTTTTTGAAGAACAAAAGCATTCGCTGGTCTTGATTGAGTATTTGAGGCGTTTTCGGCCGGAACTCGTGCCCACTGAAGAAGAGTTGCATAAAGTTCGATTCGAGTTTGACCCGGCCCCGGCACTTGAAACCCTGATGCTGCACTTTTGCGGCGAAATCCGTCTAAACCACTGGTACCGCTGCGCGGCCCAATGGCACACCGAACCGGTGATTCAATCCATCTACGAGACCATTGCCCAAGACGAGGCACGCCATGCTGGGGCTTACCTCAGATACATGAAGCGTGCCTTGCATGACCTAGGCGAAGCCAGTGCACAAGAGGCTCGCCGGGCGTTCTCCAAGATCGGCGTATTGATGGCCTCGGCCAAGCGCACGCCACAAGCACTTCATCCGACCAATTTGCACGTCAATCGCGAGATGTTTCCGGACGACACGGTGCAGTCCAAGCTGCCTGAACCGGGTTGGCTCGAACGTTGGCTTGACGAACAAATCCAGTTCACCGCCGAGTGGGAGAACAAGGTCGCCGGGCGAATACTGCACAACCTTGCGGTATTGTTTAACAAGCCCTTTGAGACGGTTCAGGATCTGAACCGTTTCCGTAAAAGTCTGGACAAGCCTGCTGCGCCAGCGGCGTCGTCGGCGGCTGCCTGAGGTCAAGCATACGATGAGCGCGCGTTTTGTGGCAAAGGTCATGAGCCCGCAGGATTGCTTGCAATGGCGCCGCTCAAGTGATTGTCAGGCGCCAGTGGTCTTTACCAACGGGGTGTTTGATATCCTGCATCGTGGCCATGTCACCTACTTGGACGAGGCCGCGCAGCTCGGCGGCTCGCTGATTGTGGCGATCAACACCGACGCTTCGGCTAAGCGACTAGGCAAAGGACCCGATCGCCCGTTAAACAACCAGGATGACCGGGCAGCCATGCTGGCTGCGCTCAGCTGCGTGTCTGCGGTGACCTGGTTTGATGAAGACACGCCGTATGAAATCATTGAGCTGCTACGGCCCGACATGCTGGTCAAGGGTGGTGATTACGACATGTCCACGCTGGCTGAGACCAAGCTCATCGAATCCTGGGGTGGTAAGGCGCTGGCAGTGCCGTTTGAGTTTGACCGATCAACCACCCGCTTGGTCAACAAGATCAAGGGTGCCTGATTTGTCGCTCTGGTGACTTGTCAGCCAAGTCAGTGATGCTAACCTTGCATGAGTCCCAAGGCATCAGCGTTGTTTGATGTCATGCATGATGCCCGTGCCAGGCGAGCCTGGGGGCTTGAGCAGCTGGTTGATGGCAAACAGATCCGACTCGGACAGCACGCCGCTGTTGGCTCTTAACCGCAAGCTCGTTAACAGGGTGTTGTAGCGAGCCGCAGCCAAATCCCGTTTGGTGATAAACAGCTGGCGCTGCGCGTCAAGCACATCGAGGTTGATGCGAACACCGATCTCGTAACCGGTCATGTTCGCTTTCAGAGCAGACAGGCTGGATTTTTCTGCAGCTTCAAGCCCTTTAACTCTGGCCAGACCGGCTTTGACGCCGTTAAAAAACTGGCGCGACAGTTGCAGTGAACGCCTTTTTTCAGCTTCGAGGTCATACACGGACTTTTGCTGTAACTCGGCTTTTTCCACCACCTCCGCGTTTACGCCACCACCCGAATAGATGGGAACCGACAGCGTCAAGCCCACGGTGTTGTCAATCGTTCGCCCGTCATAGAAGGGACGTACCTGTGAGTTGCCAACGGTGTTGCTAGTCGTAGAGGCCACCAGATTAACAGAGGGGTAATGGCCAGACTTGGCGATTTGTATGTCGTACTCGGCGATGCGCGACTGGATTTGTGCCCGAACCACGTTCAGGTTGGCGCTTTTGGCCTGGTCTGACCAGGCTGAGAGCTTGTTGGGTTCAGGTGCCGGCAGCGCCACGTTGTAGGGCAGTGGATACAGGGTCTGCGGCATGGGCTGGCGGCCAATGATGCGTGCCAGTTCGTCCTCGGCGTTTCTGAGCTCGTTTTCCAGGCCGATGATATTGGCCGCTGTCAGGTCAAACCGGGCCTGAGCCTCAAGTGCGTCGGTAACGGTGGCATCGCCGAGCTCAAACCGACGCTTGGCTGCTGACAGTTGTTCGGCAATAGAACGCTGTTCGGCTTTAAGCGCTTGCAATTCGTCTTGCAGTGCCAGCACCGAGAAATAAGATTCGCTCACGCGCAGCATCAGGTCCTGATACGCCTGCTGCAGCTGAACCTCTGCGCTCGCGACCACGAGTTTTGATTGTTCAAAGGACTGTATGGCTGACCAATTAAAGACCGGTTGAGTCAGGTTGAGTGTCCAAGCCGAGCGACTGCCTTGAAACACTTGCCCGAATGTGCCCGTGGCCCGGTTATCGAGATAGGCGCCCGTTAAAGAGCCTTCGATCTCCGGCAGCAGCGCTGCGCGCGCCTGCGGTGTTTTTTGCGCTGCGGCTCGATAGCTTGCACGTGCGGATTGATAGGTGGGATCATTGCCAAGCGCCATTTGCCAAGCTTGTAACAAATCCATGCTCCAGGCCGGTGCCGCCACGCCAGATAACGCCAGCGTCACGAACATGACAGAGAGTTGGCGCATGACTTTGAGCATGGATTAAAACTTGAACCTAGACACGCGTGGACCGATCAAGGGCTTGATCACGGTCTCAAACAGTGATTCCGTCTCGAAGCTGGCCGCGGTCATGCGTGTAATACGCATGGCACTCATCACCGGGCTTTGCCCCACAACAACCACCAAGCGCCCGCCGATGCGCAATTGATACTTCAGCGCATCAGGCACCGACGGCACAGCGCCTGACACCAAAATGGCGTCGTATTCGGTCGTGCCCCAGCCTTCGCTGCCATCACCGTGCTCAACCGTCACGTTGTCCACGCCCATGGCGTCGAGGTTCTCTTGAGCAAAAGCAGCCAGCCTTGAATCAAGTTCAATGCTGGTGACTTGTCGCGACAGTGCCGCTAGCACGGCGGTCTGATAGCCTGATCCGGTGCCGATTTCCAGCACACAATCATCGGGTTTGAGTTCTAGCGCCTGAGCCAGTCGCGCCTGTATCTTCGGCGCCAGCATCACTTGATTGGTGTCTTCGCCATGTACGATGAGAGGGATCTCCAGATCGCTAAAGGCCAGGTTCTGATATTCCGTTGGCACGAACTGTTCCCGAGGCACATTTGCGATGGCTTCTAACAAGGCTTCGTCACCCACATCCCACGGGCGGATCTGCTGTTCAATCATGTTGAAGCGGGCGCGTTCGATTTGGGACAGGCTAGGCGTATTCATAAGAATGGGTCTACTAAATCGAGGAAGGAACGACAAACATCACAAATTCATTGTACTAGTGGTTTTCCATAATGCATGGAAATGATTCACCGGCCCGTGACCTTGGCCGACCTGCAGCTCGTTGGCGCTGGCAATGGCGTCAGTCAAGTAAGCCTTGGCCTGTTTGGCGGCATCTTCGGGGGCAAACCCTCGGGCCAGCAATGTCGCAAGCGCCGCTGACAGGGTGCAGCCCGTGCCATGGGTGTTGCGCGTGTTGATGCGTTGGCCTGGTAGCTCGAGCATGACGTCGCCATCATGCAGCAGGTCAGTGGTTTCATTGCCTGGCAGATGCCCGCCTTTGAGAAACACCCAACGCTGGCCGTCATGATTCATACGTTCGCGTAACTGTTCGGCGTGGCGTTGCATTTGCTTGACGTTCTCGGCCGCGCCCGTCTCAAGGATGACACCGGCCTCAGGCAAATTGGGGGTGACCATGGTGGCCAGGGGCAGCAAGCCTTCGCGCAATTGGCCGACGGCTGAGGTTTCGAGCAGCATGTCACCGCTTTTAGCGACCATGACGGGGTCGAGCACCAGATGGGGCAACTGGCGTTGGGCGAGTTTGTCTGCCACTTCTCGAATCACGGGTGCCTGGCCCAGCATGCCGATTTTGGTGGCATGGATCGTGACATCGTCAAACAGCGTGTCGATTTGTGCCCCAATAAATGCCGCGGGCACGGGGTGAATGTGGGTCACAGCCTGGGTGTTTTGCGCGGTCAGCGCCGCCACAATGGCACAGCCGTAGCCGCCAAGCGCACTCATGGCTTTGACATCGGCCAGAATGCCTGCGCCGCCCGACGGGTCCACGCCCGCAATGGTCAGGACGTTCGGGATCATGGCTGCTGCGCTCCCGAGCCAATTAGCCCGGCCGTCGGTGAGCTTGGGCTCGCCTCATAGGTCTTGCGCGGCATGCGGCCCGCCACAAACGCCTCGCGTCCCGCTTGGACAGCCTTGCGCATGGCGCGAGCCATCAGCACCGGGTCGTTGGCCGCGGCAATGGCCGTGTTCATCAAAACGCCGTCACAACCGAGTTCCATGGCGATGGCTGCGTCCGAGGCGGTGCCCACGCCGGCGTCCACGAGCACAGGAACTTTGGCCTGTTCGATGATGAGTTTGAGGTTCCATGGGTTCAGAATGCCCATGCCAGAGCCGATCAGTGAAGCCAACGGCATCACGGCCACACAGCCAATGTCTTCAAGCATGCGGCATTGGATGGGATCATCGGTGCAATACACCATGACATCAAAGCCTTCAGCCACCAGCGTCTTGGCTGCAGCCAGCGTCTCTGGCATGTTCGGAAACAGCGTGTGCGAATCGCCTAGCACCTCGAGTTTGACCAGCCGGTGGTCGTCAAGCAGTTCGCGGGCCAGACGCAGGGTGCGCACGGCCTCGTCTGCGCTGTAGCAGCCGGCGGTGTTCGGCAAAATCGTGAACTCGCTTGGCGGCAGATAGTCAAGCAGGCTTTCTTCGCTGGCGTTCTGGCCAATGTTGGTGCGACGAATCGCGACCGTGACGATTTGCGCTCCGCTCTCATCAATGGCCTCGCGGGTTTGTTTGAAGTCTTTGTATTTGCCTGTGCCCACAAGCAGTCGTGAGTCATAGGAGGTGTTGCCAATGACCAGTGGGTCTGAAACGTTCATGCCGTGTTCCTGTGGTGTGCCTGTTGCAAGAATTGCTGTGCTATTTGCTTAGTCCGTTTTGAGCGGATGTTTGCTGCTGATGCACTAGTTTACAGATCGCAAGCGCAGCATCTATAAACCGTGGTCCTGGACGATACAGCGAATCGGCCTCAATAACGGCCAAAGAAACCGCTAGCGTCATGGGTTGATCAGGATCCAGCGGCCTGCCACCCATCATGACATCGGGCTTGGCTGCAATCAAGCTCTCGCGGCTCACCTGCGGGGCTGCGGCTTGCGTTTGCGCAAACGGATTGGTGGCGCCACAGCGTGCCAGGGTGTGATTGATCAGTGCATGTCGCCCAATGGCGAATTGGCCATCGGCACTGGCTAGTACCACTACGCGCACCGGTTCCTTTGCCTCGGCAGGGCGGTATTGGCCAAGCTCACTGATTTTTTGTGTGAATTGGGCTTGCCAGGCTTGCGCCCTGTCCTCGGTTCCAAACGCCTGACCAAGACGCATGACCTCTTGGCCAATCGCCTCTAGCGAGTCTGGGTTGCTGGCAAATGTCTGGATACCCAGAGATTTGAGCTGCGACATTAGCGGCGAGGGCCAACCGACCACCCAATCCGGTTCTAGGGCAATGACTTGCTCGACGCTGGTATTGAGCCCATCACCCACGCGGGCAATCGATTGGGCCGCTGGCGGAAAATCGCTGGACTGCACCGTGCCCACGATCTGCTCACCGGCGCCTGCAGCAAACACCAGTTCCGTGGCATGCGGGGTGAGCGTCACAATACGCGCCGCATGGGCGGGGGCAAGGGCGCACCAAGCCCCAAGGCTTAGTGCGCTTAAAACCTGAGCCGCAAAGGCCTTGGTTCTAGTAAGTCGCTTTGACATTAAAAAACACATTCGATCCCGGGGCGTTGTAGCCTCTGACCAAAGTGTAGTTCTTGTCGAACACGTTGTTCCATTGCAGCTGCAATTCAAGGTGCTTGTTCACGGTGTAACTGGCACCCAGGTTAAATAGCCCGTAACCACCGAGGGTGTTGGCGCCATCTTTGCGATTGCTCGTCAGGTACCAGTCGGCATTGATGGCTAGCTCGCCCATTTGATGGGTGGCTCCCAGCCTAAAAACACGCTGCGCGTTAAACGGCAAGATCTCGTCGTCTGTGGTGTTGTATGGGCTTAGTAAATCGAGGCTGGCATTGACCACGGTGTGCTTGCCAATGTTCTGGGAGGCGGTGAGCGTGACGCCTTTAATGACAGCGGTGTCGACGTTTTGCGGGATGTAGGTGGGGGCTTGCGACACAATCAAATCTTTGATTTGGTTGTAGTAGGCGGTCAGGCCAAGCGACCCTTTGTTGTGCCGGTATGTCAGCCCAAGCTCGATATTGCGTGAGCGCTCGGGTGAGAGGTCCGGGTTGGCAAACCCAGGATAGTAAAGCTCGGTGAACGTGGGGGCGCGAAACGCCGTGTTGGCCGATACATTGGCACGCCACTGTTTGGTGATGTCCACGGCATAGCCCAAACTGCCGGTGGTGAAGTTGCCATACTGGGAGTTGTGGTCGTTGCGCACGCTGGCCTGTACCTGATGAATGCCCCATTGGCCGGTGTAGATCGCCATGACCGAGTTGGTAAACAGGCTGTCATTGTCAAAATTCACCGGTGCACCAAAGGAGTAGGCGTCAACTGACTGGTTTAAGCGTTCTGCACCCACGGTCAGGCTCTGGGCGTCAGACAACTCAAATCGGTTAAGCCACTGGTACTGCTGTTGTTTGGACCGGAAGTAGCCGTCAGCTGCGCCTGCCGGGTTGTTCCGGGTTTCGTTTTTCTCGGTCATGAAGGCCGCTGACAGGGTGCTTAGCCAACGTTCGTCGATTCGGTTGCGCGAGGTCACGATGGTGTTGCCAAGCGTCTGTATGCCGCGATCGTTAAAGTCCAGGTCGGTCGTGTCATAGCCGCCATTGACCCTTGATTGCAGGGTTTGCACAGAAAGCGTTTGCCCCGGCGCCCAGGTGTAGCCCAACTGCCCGCCGTAGTCCGACTCGTAGTAAGAGTCACTGTCCGGGGTGATGGCAAAGGGGTAGTCGCCATTGGTGGCATCAAACCCGTGGCTTTGGCCGTAGCCGCCAAACAGGCTGTAGGTCCAACCGTTTTGGCTGCCCGACAGTGACGCGCTGTATTTGCTGGTGGCGTAGGTCCCAACACCGGCATTGGTCTCGATTTGCATCGGCCGGTCGCCGCCTTGCCGGGTGATGACATTGACGACCCCGCCAATGGCGTCAGCCCCGTAGATGCTGCTTGCGGCACCGCGCACGATTTCAATGCGCTCGATGGCATTTAATGGGATGGCATTAATAGCAGGCAGGCCATTGGTGGGGGAGTTCACGCGCATGCCGTCGATAAGCACCAGGCTTTGTTTGCTGTTGGTGCCACGCACGCTGATGGCTGACACGGACTGTGGCCCGCCACGGTCAATGTAGGTAATGCCGTGCTGGCGCGAGAGCGCTTGCGCAAATGAGGCATCCGGGGTTTTGTCGAGCATTTCTCGTGTCACCACCGAATTGTCGCCAATGGTGGCTTCAAGCGGCTCGGCACTGCGCGTGGCAGTCACGATGATGGGGTCTAGTTCGGTGGGGTTGGTGATGCTGTTTTGCGCGAACGCAGGAGTGTGAAGCGCACAGGCGAACAGGGCCGCGGTGCGCGTACGGCTAGATAAAGACATAAGACTCTCTTGATATGGGCATGCGTCCCCGCATGACCGGTCAATCAAAGAACCCCGCGCTTGTTTGACGACAGGGTTCGCCTACCTCGGCCGGTATCGGGCTGGCATCTGGACGATGTTGACCGTTGCGGGGGCAGCACAGGCTGGCGGGCGAATCACCGCTTCCTGTTTCCCGTTTATCTCTCGCCGTACGACTGCAACTGAACCGATTCGCGTTGTCGCATCGAGAGCACCGAAGCATGGGCACTGTATCACGGGGCAACATACCCACTTTGATCTATCTCTACTGACCGGCAAAAACCCGCGGATTTGTTACGATTAGCAGTTATCTATTTGAAAAACCGTGATTATTTGCACGGTCGCTTGCATGTCTTACCCAAATCTTCCTTATCCCATCGATTCTTACACCCGTGGCCAGGCATTTGTGCGTGCCCTTGCCGAGCGCATTCTGATTCTTGACGGTGCCATGGGCACCATGATTCAGCGCTACAAACTTGATGAGGCCGATTTCCGGGGCGAACGGTTCGCCGATCATGGTAAGGACTTAAAAGGCAACAACGAGATTCTCTCGATTCTGCGTCCTGACATTGTTCGCGAGATTCATGACCAGTACTTCGCCGCCGGCGCCGATGTGATCGAAACCAATACCTTTGGTGCGACCACCGTGGCCCAGGGTGACTACGAGTTGCCTGAATTGGCCTACGAGATGAATTTGGTGTCAGCCCAGCTCGCCTGCCAGTCACGTGATGCCTATTCAACGCCAGATCGTCCAAGGTTTGTTGCTGGCGCATTGGGCCCACAGCCCAAGACCGCATCAATTTCACCAGACGTCAATGACCCAGGCGCACGCAACGTGACTTTTGATGAGTTGCGTCTGGCGTATGCCGAGCAGATCAACGGCTTGCTCGATGGCGGTGTTGACCTGTTGTTGCTTGAAACCATCTTTGACACGCTCAACGCCAAGGCCGCCATCTTTGCCATCGAAGAGGTGTTTGAAGCGCGCGGCGAACGCTTGCCGCTGATGATTTCAGGCACAGTCACTGATGCCTCGGGACGCATTCTGTCGGGCCAGACGGTAGAGGCTTTCTGGAACTCGGTGCGACATGCGCGGCCAGTGACCATTGGATTGAACTGTGCGTTGGGCGCGGCGTTGATGCGCCCCTACGTGGCCGAGCTTGCCAAGATTTGCGATACCTATGTTTGTGTCTACCCGAACGCGGGCTTGCCCAATCCGATGAGCGAGACCGGGTTTGACGAGACCCCGCAAGACACTTCGAGCTTATTGGAAGAGTTTGCGCAATCGGGCTTGGTCAACATGGCCGGCGGCTGCTGTGGCACCACGCCCGAGCACATTGAGGCGATCGCAGCCAAAGTGGCGGTACTCACGCCGCGCGTGGTGCCCGAGATTGCCTGTCGTACCCGCTTGTCTGGCCTGGAAGCGCTGAATTTTGATGGGGAATCGCTTTTTATTAATGTGGGTGAGCGCACCAACGTCACGGGCAGCAAGATGTTTGCCCGACTCATTCGCGAAGAGAACTATGACGAGGCCTTGTCGGTGGCTCGCCAGCAAGTAGAAAACGGCGCGCAAATTATTGACGTCAACATGGATGAAGCCATGCTCGACTCTGAGGCTTGCATGCGCCGGTTCCTGAACCTCGTGGCTTCTGAGCCCGACATCTCGCGCGTACCCGTCATGATCGACAGCTCCAAGTGGGCGGTCATTGAGGCTGGCCTTAAATGCGTGCAGGGCAAGCCCGTGGTGAACTCGATTTCACTCAAAGAAGGTGAGACGCCATTTCTGGAGCAAGCCCGGCTGTGCCGCCGCTATGGCGCAGCGGTCGTGGTCATGGCCTTTGATGAGCAAGGCCAGGCCGACACGCTGGCGCGCCGCCAGGAAATCTGCCAGCGCGCGTATGACTTGCTGGTCCATGAGGTGGGCTTTCCGCCAGAAGACATTATTTTCGATCCGAACGTCTTTGCCATTGCCACAGGCATCGAGGAGCACGATCACTACGCCGTGGATTTCATTGAAGCCACGCGCTGGATTCGGGCAAATCTGCCTCACGCCCGTATTTCGGGCGGCATTTCCAATGTGAGTTTCTCGTTTCGCGGCAATGAGCCAATGCGCGAAGCCATTCACACCGTCTTTTTGTATTACGCCATCAAAGAAGGCCTGTCCATGGGCATTGTCAATGCCGGTCAATTGGGTGTGTATGCCGAGCTCGACAAGACCTTGCGTGACATGGTCGAAGACGTGGTGCTTGACCGGGCAGAACCGGTCAGCAAAACAGACGCATCAGACGATCGAACCAACACCGAGCGGTTGGTGGTGTTTGCCGAAACCGTCAAAGGCTCAGGTGCTAAAAAGGAAGAGGATCTGGCATGGCGTGCAGAGCCGGTCGAGCATCGCCTGACGCATGCGTTGGTGCGCGGCATCACCACCTACATCACAGAGGACACCGAAGAGATTCGCCAACAGGTCGCTGACCGGGGCGGGCGCCCGATCGAGGTGATTGAAGGCCCGCTCATGGACGGCATGAACGTGGTGGGCGATCTGTTTGGCGAGGGCAAGATGTTTTTGCCGCAGGTGGTGAAGTCTGCGCGCGTGATGAAGCAGGCTGTCGCACACCTGGTGCCCTATATTGAAGAAGAGAAGCGCCAGATTGCTGAGGCTGGCGGCGATGTGCGGGCCAAAGGCAAGATCGTGATTGCCACGGTCAAGGGCGATGTGCACGACATCGGCAAAAACATTGTGACCGTGGTGCTTCAGTGCAATAACTTTGAAGTGGTCAACATGGGCGTGATGGTGCCTGCGGCCAAAATTCTGGAGTGTGCCAAGCAAGAGAACGCCGACATCATTGGCCTGTCTGGGCTGATTACGCCAAGCCTGGAAGAGATGGCGGTGGTGGCCGGTGAGATGCAGCGCGACGAGTATTTCCGCAGCCGCAAGATTCCGCTTTTGATTGGGGGGGCGACCACGAGCCGAGTGCACACGGCCGTGAAGATTGCCCCGCACTATGATGGTCCGGTGATTTATGTCCCCGATGCCAGTCGTTCGGTCGGTGTGGCGCAAAACCTGGTGTCAGACAACGCGCAAGCCTACATCGATGGATTGGCCGAAGAATATGAAACCGTTCGCCAGCGCCACGCACAACGCCAGGCCACGCCTCTGATCCCGATTGCCGAGGCGCGGGCGGGCAAGCCCGAGTTTGACTGGGCGAACTACCAGCCACCAAAGCCCAAGTTCATTGGGCGGCGCTTATTCAAGAATTTCGATTTGGCAGAGCTGGCCAAGTTTATTGACTGGACGCCTTTTTTCCAGACCTGGAGTTTGTTTGGTTCCTATCCGAGGATCTTGGAAGACGAGGTGGTCGGCGAGCAAGCACAAAAGGTGTTTGCCGATGGCCAGGCCATGCTCAAACGCATGGTCGATGGTCGCTGGCTCACGGCCAACGGGGTGGTGGCTTTTTATCCGGCCAACACGGTCAATGACGATGACATCGAGGTCTACACCGACGACAGTCGTCAAGAGGTGCTGTTCACCTGGCGTGGACTGCGCCAGCAAGGGGTTAAGCGTGAGGGCGTGACCAACAAGTGCTTGTCTGACTTTATTGCCCCAAAGTCTTCTGGCGTTAAAGACTACATTGGATTGTTTGCGGTCACCGCTGGTGTGGGTGTCGAGAAAAAAGAGAAAGAGTTCGACAAAGCACAGGACGACTACAGTTCGATCATGTTCAAGTCACTGGCTGACCGCTTGGCCGAAGCGTTTGCTGAGGCGCTGCATGCCCGGGTGCGCAGAGACCTTTGGGGCTATGCCAGCGATGAGACCTTGTCCAATGACGAGTTGATTGCCGAGAAGTACGTGGGCATTCGCCCGGCACCGGGTTACCCGGCCTGCCCCGAGCACGTGGTCAAGCGTGACATGTTTGATGTGTTGCGCGCCGATGAGATCGGCATGGAACTGACTGAGAGTTTCGCCATGGACCCGGCGGCTAGTGTGTGTGGCTTTTACTTCAGCCACCCCGAGTCGCAGTACTTCAATGTGGGCTTAATCGGCGAGGACCAGTTGCGTGACTATCAAGAGCGCAGTGCGCGTACCGAGAAGGATTTACGCAGCAGCTTGGCGCCCGTGATTGGGTAGGCTGCTTGCGTCTAGAGATTTAAGCGTGATGGCGTTGCATGTATTGTGCGAACAATGGCACGGTGAAATCGAGATAACCATGATCGGTGCTGTAAATCATGCCCTTTGTAATAATGCTTGCGCGCATGGGGGCGATTGACGACAGACTGCGACTTAGCATCTTGGCGATATCGGAAACTGCATAAGGGCCGTCTCCCAAGCTAGCCATTGCCTTGACGAATTGCAGCTCTGTTTTTGTGAGCCGGTCTGTTCTAACTCTAAAGAAGCCTGCGTCAAGTGTCGCAAGTGTCTCGGTGTAGGCATTCTCTACATCGCTTAACGTAATCACTGAGTTTTGCGCGTCGTTCCATGCCGTGTAGCCCCACTCCTGCAAGAAAAACGGATAACCACGGGTGCGCGTGACAAGCGCCTCGAGTGCTGTTGGCTCTATACGTGCACCCTCATTTGTGATGGGTTTTTCAATGGCCAAGGCTGCGTCTTCGGGTGATAGAGGACCAACAGATGGAAATAAAAATAAGCGCTCAGCGTAGGACTTCGCATCACCAGCGAGGCGAGCGACTTGGGGCAAGCCGGTCCCCACTAATAAAACAGGCAAACCTTCTTGTGAGCAATGATGCATGGCTACGATTAGTGCTGCCAGGTCCTGCTGGGAAAGGTATTGCACCTCGTCTATCAGCAAAAGCCAGCCTTTACCCGCAGACTGAGATGCGCGACCAATCACGTCAAACAAATCAGGCAAGTCATATTGCAGGTCGCCGCTGTCGGCAACACCAGGTTCAGGGTCAACGCTGATTTCGATACCGCCGATATCGATCTTAAAAATTGAGGCGAACCCCCTTAGCGCGCGAAGACCAAGATTGGCAGTTTGTTTGGCTGTCTCGGTTGTTGACAGGGCACGCATGACTTTGCGCATTTCAGGATAAAGAAGCCGGGCCAGCGACTCGCGTTCCGGTGACTCTATTTTGGATACCAGCAGCCCTTGCTCGCGCGCGATCCTGCCGATTTCATTCAATAGAACCGTTTTGCCGGTGCCTCGTAATCCGAGCATCATGATCGACCTAGCACTACGTCCACGGATGGCACGGCCACATGCAATTCTGGCGTTCTCCAGAATTGAGTCTCTTCCAGCAATCTCGGGAGGGCGATTCCCAGCGCCAGGGGCAAAGGGGTTCTCGTAGGGGTTCAATGTGCGATTTGATATCAATTTATAGTTATTTATACAAAAGTATAGCTAAAATAATTATACTTTTATATCTTTTTTCTTGCTCTGGCGCCTGACTTTCAGTAGGTTGGCTATCTGATGGGATTGGCACGGGAGGATAAGCGAGTCAACCAAAGCCTCATTGAGGCTAGAACGTAGCCTAGAGTGGATGTCACGGACACTCAATTGCAAAAGGCGCGGCGGGCCACTTGCATACGTCCCGGCGCCACACGGTGCATCCTGGCCTGACACTTGGCCAGTGCCCCTGAACGCTAGGCAATTCCAGCCGATTGCAAAATAGGAAGCTGTTGTTCCAGGAAAGTCTGGGCCTGCTCGTTGAGTTCGCGCAAGTTGTCTTCTTCGCTCTCGATGCTTTGTCCGTCTTTGACCAGCAGTTGGCCTTGCATTTTCAGCCATCCCCAGGCCTGGTCTGCCCATTTTGCTGGTTCAGTTTCACCTTGCATGCGTGACATCAGAAACAACTGCCCAAACCGGCTCACGGGCAAGCCGCCGCCAAGCACGGGACTGGCGAGAACCGAAATGTCCTGGGTGCTACGGGCCAAGTCCATGAGGTGTTGATTCAAGGCGTCGGTATGCTTTCGTGCTTGCGCGGCCACCGTCTCGTCTTGTGCCGAATACAGATGGCCAAGTCCCGCCATGACAACGATGACCTGCAGCAGTTGCCCAAAACTGATCTCCACTTTCTGCTCGGCGAGTTCTTGCTCAAGCTCGCCAACGGTCTTAACCTGATGGCTGGCCAACAAGTCCAGGACAGGGTCGTAGACGGCTTCAGACAAGGTGGCTTCGCCTAGCGCACCACTGGCTTTGAGGCTGATGTTGGCTCTTGGCGTGACCAACAGAATGCGTTCCATGCGCAAGGCTTCCAGACGCTGCGGGCTGCTTAGCGTACGCTTGCCCTTGACCCAGTAGTCACGGCGAAACTGCTGATTGACCATGAAGTCACGCACGCTTTGTTTAAACATCGGGTCGCTGATGTCGGCGAGCAAATCTTGTTGCGCCTGTGTCAGGTTCAAAACATCGACGTGATCGAGGTAGTTGGCCGACCCTGCAAATTGCAGCTTGGCTGGCTCGAGCCAGTTCATGACAGTGTCAAAGTGCATGGGCAGCCAGTCAAGATTGAAGTACTCATGCGCCACGTAATGCCGGTTTTGTTCTTGCAACTTTTTCAGGCGCTCAGCGACCTGAGGGTTCGCTCTGGCATAGATAGGGTCGGTGGCCAGTAACTTGCTGGCAAAGTCAATGGCGCCATCCATGCGTGACATGATGCCTGAGCCAGATGAGCCAACCGTGTTTGCGTGTGCGGTCATGAGGTGGCGCATGGGACCGAATGCACTCCAGCCGGGCTGGGTGTTGTACGAGATGTAAAGTATGCCGCCGACTTTTAAGTGCTTACCCAGAAACTTGACGATGCTCTCGCGATTGGCATCTGATATCCAGCTCCAGATGCCGTGCAGGGCAATGAAGTCGAACATGGGCAGGTCGTCTCTTTGACAAAACACCTCAAATGCTTCGTCAGACAGCATGGCATCGGCACCCGATGCTTGGGCCAGTGATTGCGCAAACCCGGCTTGGCTGGGGTTAAAGTCAGTACCCTACCACGTGCTGGTGCTGGCAGCGGCATGGATATTGATGCTCACGCCTTGCCCAAAACCGAGCTCACAACAGGTACCGTTTTTGGGTAGCGCGATGCCATTTTGCAGCAGCGCCAGACGTGCACGCAATGGGTTGACTTCGGCGTAGTAGCCAAAGGTGTAGCCAATATCAGCCATGTAGCCAGCGGTCCAGTCGGTCATGGATTTTTCTCATTGATGTTGTGTATGACTTTCGATTCTAAGGTCAGCCAGCTTACTCGACGGGTGTGATTGTGATCTGCTGCGATGATAAATGGCACTGTGCTTGTCATGAAGCCTTGTGCTTAGTGGCCATTGTTGCAGGCACAGCCTCAAAATACCAGTGGCTGCACAAGCACTGTCAATTTAAGGGCTGACATGAGTGAGCGCAGAGAAACGACAGGGCATCACATGAAGTTGTGATGCCCTGACTGCATTCATGACTGCGGATTGTGACCGCGAATTGTGACCGCGGTTTGTGACGTTAGCTCGAGGTCACTGCCGCTACCACTTGTCGCTCTGGGTTTGAAGCGTGTTAAGTCTGGTGATAAATCTGTGCACCTTTTTTCACAAACTCAACGGCTTTTTCTTGCATGCCTTTCTCGAGCGCTGAGGTTTCGGTCAGGCCTTTTTGTTGGGCGTACTCGCGTACGTCTTGTGTGATCTTCATGCTGCAAAAGTGTGGACCGCACATCGAACAAAAGTGTGCCACTTTCATGGAGTCCTTGGGCAAGGTCTCGTCATGAAAGTCTTTGGCGGTGTCGGGATCTAGGCCGAGGTTGAACTGGTCTTCCCATCGGAATTCAAACCTTGCCTTGGACAGCGCGTTGTCACGGATGGCCGCACCCGGATGGCCTTTGGCGAGGTCAGCGGCGTGCGCGGCAATCTTATAAGTAATGATGCCGTCTTTGACGTCTTTTTTATTGGGCAGCCCGAGGTGTTCCTTGGGCGTGACATAACAAAGCATGGCTGTGCCATACCAGCCAATCAAGGCAGCACCAATGCCAGAAGTGATGTGGTCATAGCCGGGTGCGATGTCGGTGGTCAAGGGTCCCAAGGTGTAGAAAGGCGCTTCATGACAATGCTCAAGCTGCAGGTCCATGTTTTCTTTGATCATGTGCATGGGCACGTGGCCTGGGCCCTCGATCATGACTTGCACGTCGTGCTTCCAGGCGACCTGGGTCAACTCGCCCAGGGTTTTGAGCTCCGCAAACTGTGCCTCATCGTTGGCATCATAGGTCGAGCCGGGTCGCAGGCCATCGCCAAGCGAGAAACTGACGTCATAGGCTTTCATGATCTCGCAGATGTCTTCGAAGTGCTCGTACAGAAAGCTCTCTTTGTGGTGGGCCAAACACCACTTGGCCATGATCGAGCCACCACGCGAGACGATGCCCGTCATGCGGTCTGCGGTCATGGGGATAAAGGGCAGTCGCACGCCAGCGTGAATGGTGAAGTAGTCCACACCTTGCTCGGCTTGCTCAATTAACGTGTCTTTAAAGATTTCCCAGGTCAATTCTTCAGCTTTGCCATCGACTTTCTCGAGCGCCTGATAGATTGGCACCGTGCCAATGGGCACAGGCGAGTTGCGAATGATCCATTCGCGTGTCTCGTGAATGTGTTTGCCAGTGGACAAGTCCATAACAGTATCGCCACCCCAGCGAATGGCCCAGGTCATTTTCTCGACCTCTTCGCCAATGCCGGAACTGACCGCGGAGTTGCCGATATTGGCGTTGATCTTGACCAGAAAATTGCGGCCAATGGCCATGGGCTCGATTTCCGGGTGGTTGATGTTGGCCGGAATGATGGCGCGCCCGCGTGCGATTTCGTCTCTGACGAACTCGGGTGTGATCTTGCCGGGTAGTGAAGCGCCAAAGGATTGGCCCGGGTGTTGGCGCAACAGCCGTTTGACAAGCTTGTCACCGTCGGGCCCGCTTTGACGCAAGGCCTCGATGTATTGCTCAATGCGCAGGTTCTCGCGGATGGCCACGAACTCCATTTCGGGGGTAATGATGCCTTGACGGGCGTAGTGCATTTGGCTGACGTTTTTGCCGGCTTTGGCCCGGCGCGGCTGGCGCGCCAACTCAAAACGCATGGCTTGCAAGGCTGGATCAGCCAGACGCTCCTGACCGTATTGGCTGGTGGGGCCGTTGAGCTGTTCAGTGTCGCCGCGTTCTTCAACCCAGGCCGCCCGCAAGGCGGGCAGGCCTTTGCGGATATCAATGCTGGCCTCAGGGTCGGTATACGGGCCACTGGTGTCGTAGACGGTCAGTGCCGGGTTGGACTCGCCACCAAACGAGGTCGAGGTGTCGGCCTGTTCGATCTCTCGAAATGGCACCCGAATGTCAGGGCGTGACCCCGTTTCATAAACTTTGCGTGACTTGGGCAAAGCCGTGATAGCGGCTGAATCGACTTCAGCAGTGGCAGCTAAAAACTTGGGATTGGCATTCATGTCAAGCTCCAAAGAAAAGTTGGAGCCGAGTCGGAAGAAGTGCATCGATGCTAATGAAACACGCTTCCAGCGTCGGCGTTATCCGGACTGGTGCTAAGGGACTCTCTCAACCGGGACTTGCGTCCCAGTACCCCTGCGTTGCTCGGCCAGTATAGGCGGGAAACGCGCGTGTGCCTAGTCGTTGTCTGAGTTGTCATTGTCTGAATTGTCGCAACGGTGTCTCTGAATGGTTTGAGTGGTGCGCCAGCGGCTGGTTTTTGTCCAAGACCGTTCTTCGATGGGGCAGGATGAAACTGATCCATCCGCACCAAGTCTCGTCACAGTAAACTCAGCTTATGGGTAAATATGCTGCTGTTCACATGCGCTGGTTTGGGCTGTTGGTTTTGATGGCGATGCTCACCGGCTGTGGTGCGATCTACGACAGTCTGGTGCCGCCGCCGCCAGACGAGCGTCAGAACATCGCGTTTTATTTTGCGCAAGACCAATACCGGCAAGGACTGGTGATGCGGGCTGCCCGCGGCGGCACGCCCAAGGTTTATGCGCAGCAAACACCGATTGTGCAGGGCACGGACATACAACGGGCAGTGCCCATGAAAGACGCGGCAGGCTACTTTTTTGTGGGCATACAACTGAATGACAGCGGCGCGCGCAAGCTCGCACAAGCGAGCCCCAAGATGATTGGCAAGCAACTGGCGCTGGTGGTTGATGGTCAGCTAATCGGTGCGGCTTTAATCGATGCGCCCATCGATAAAGGCACGTTTGCCATGGCGACATCCAACAAAAACGCTGCGTTTGCGCTGTCTGATTTGCTAAGCCCGAAAGCGCCCTAGCTCAGGACCAGCAAGTTGTCACGGTGGATGAGTTCAGACTCGGTCATCTCGCCCAGGATGTCAGCGATTTGATGGCTGGCCTTGCCCATGATGCGGCGCGTCTCAGACGATGAGTAATTAATTAGCCCGCGGGCACATTCACGGCCAGCCGGGTCGATGCAGGCCACGAGATCGCCTTGTTCAAACACACCCTCAACGTCGCGTACACCCACAGGTAGCAGGCTTTTGCCGTCATGCATCAGGGCTTTGACGGCACCAGCATCCAGTATCAGGCGCCCGCGCAGCCGCAAGTTATCTGCCATCCATTGTTTGCGTGCTGACCATACGGGTTCGCTTGCCATTAGTGCTGAGCCAATGGGCTCGCCTTGAGCCAGGCGCGTGAGGACCTGCGCTTGTCGGCCAGAAGCGATGATGGTCGATGCCCCGCTTTTAGCGGCACGCTGAGCTGCAAGTACCTTGGTCAACATGCCGCCTTTCCCAATGTGACTGCCTGCGCCACCGGCCATAGGAACCAGTGTGGGGTCATCAGCTTGCGCTCGGGTAATGAGTTTGGCATCAGGGTTGTGACGAGGATCTTTGTCGTACAGGCCATCCTGGTCTGTCAGGATGATCAGGGTGTCGGCCTCCACCAGATTGGCGACTAAGGCACCGAGCGTATCGTTGTCGCCGACTTTGATTTCATCGGTCGAGACGGTGTCGTTCTCGTTGACGATGGGCACAATACCCAAGCGCAACAACGCAAGCAGCGTGGAGCGCGCGTTCAAGTAACGTCGCCGGTCTGCCATGTCTTCATGGGTCAGCAGAATCTGGGCCGTTTTTAGGCCATGTTTGGCAAAAGCCCCTTCGTAGGCTTGCGCCAGGCCCATTTGGCCCACTGCGGCAGCCGCCTGCAGTTCATGCATTTCTGTTGGCCGACGTTTCCAGCCTAGGCGGGCCATGCCTTCGGCAATCGAGCCGCTAGAGACCAACACCACTTGCTTGCCCGTTTGATGCAGATTGGCAATTTGCTCACACCACTGACCAACGGCGGCCAAGTCGATGCCGCGGCCATCATTGGTGACCAGACTTGAGCCCACCTTGACGACGAGCCGCGCACTGATTTTTACGGGCATCAAAGCATCAGCGGTCATGTGTTGGGGTCTCGACTGGGGTCAAACCTTGGGTCATCAAACTCGGCTGTGCCGTCTTCAATTGCCTGGGCTTGTTGTTCTTGTGCTTTGCTCTCATCGAGCATGGTTTGCAGATCATAGATGAGCTGCTGCGTGCCCTCGCCCGTTAGGGCCGAGATGCCATAGACTGGCCCTGACCACTGGCTGCGCTCAATGAAGGCTTGTTTAGTTTGTTCGGCATCGTTGATCATGTCGAACTTGTTCAATACCAGCCAACGGGGTTTGGCGTACAGGTCTGGGTCGTACTTTAGGAGTTCACCTTCGATGGCTTGCATCTCAGTTACCGCCGTCTCGATGCGATCCTCATCCGGGTTCATGCACGACAGGTCAACCAAATGCAGCAATACCCGGGTGCGCGCCAAGTGCCGTAAAAACAAGTGTCCCAGACCGGCACCTTCAGCTGCGCCTTCAATGAGGCCCGGAATGTCTGCCACCACAAAGCTCTTGGACGGCGAGGTGCGCACCACACCGAGGTTGGGGTGCAAGGTGGTAAATGGGTAGTCTGCAACCTTGGGCCGGGCATTGGAGATTTTGCTGATCAGCGTAGACTTGCCGGCGTTGGGCATGCCTAAAAGGCCGACATCGGCCAGCACTTTCAGCTCCAGGCGCAGGCGTCTTTGCTCGCCCTCTTTGCCATAGGTGAACTGCCGAGGCGCGCGGTTAACACTCGATTTGAAATGCAGGTTGCCCAGGCCGCCATCGCCGCCTTTGGCCAGCACCACGGTTTCACCGTGCTTGTCCAAATCGAAAAGCAACTCATGGGTGTCGGCATCGTAGATCACCGTGCCCACCGGCAGTCGCAATGTCACGTCATCGGCACCGGCGCCATATTGGTCTGAACCACGTCCGTTCTCGCCGTTGCGTGCGACGTGCTTGCGCGCAAAGCGGTAATCGACCAGCGTGTTGATGCTGCGGTCAGCCACGGCGAGAACGCTGCCGCCACGCCCGCCATCGCCACCGTCGGGGCCGCCTTTAGGGATAAATTTTTCTCGCCGAAAGCTCGCGGCGCCATTGCCGCCTTTGCCGGCAATGACTTCAATGGTGGCTTCGTCGACGAATTTCATGATTTTTTTCCAGAAAAACAAAAGCCCTGCCGGCAACGACAGGGCCTTGTCTGTCGTGACCGCGCGAATTACTCGGCGATGATAGACACGGTCGACTTATTCAAGTGACCTTTGACTTCGAATTTCACCTTGCCGTCTTTCAACGCAAACAGGGTGTGGTCTTTGCCAACGCCCACGTTCACACCGGGGTGGAACTTGGTGCCACGCTGGCGAACGATGATTGAACCGGCCGGGATTTGCTGACCGCCGAAGGCTTTGACGCCTAGGCGTTTGGATTCTGAATCACGACCGTTGCGGGTTGAGCCGCCGCCTTTTTTCTGTGCCATGGTTGTTAACTCCTGATTCCTTTGCTAATCAAGCCGAGATCGACTCGATGCGGATTTCCGTAAAGTTTTGACGATGACCCTGGCGCTTTTGGTAGTGCTTGCGACGGCGCATCTTAAAGATCTTCACTTTGTCATGGCGTCCTTGCGCAAGAACTGTTGCCTTGACCACTGCGCCTTCGACGGTGGGTGAACCGACTTTGATGTCTTCACCTTCGCCAACCGACAACACCTGGTCTAGCGTAATTTCTTGCCCAATGTCTGCCGGTATCTGTTCTATTTTGAGTTTTTCGCCAGCGGCAATGCGATACTGTTTGCCACCGGTTTTTATGACCGCGTACATGGGTTAACCTCTTGGTTTAGGGTAAATTTACGTATCGGCAATAAGCCGAACCCATGAATATATCCTATAACCTGTTGAAAGTCAAAAAGATTCTGCTGTGTCTGCCCCTATAACCGAGTTGCTCTCCCCGATTGCCGATGACATGGCAGCCGTTGACGCTGTTATCCGCGATCGTCTGGACTCTGAAGTCGTACTGATTCGTACGATTGGCGACTACATCATCGGTGCCGGTGGCAAGCGCCTGCGACCGGCGCTGGTGCTGCTCATAGCAAAAAATCTCGGTTACGAAGGCGACAAAAACGCTGTTATGGCCGCGGTCGTGGAGTTTATCCATACGGCCACGCTGCTGCATGATGACGTGGTGGATGACTCGGACTTGAGACGCGGCAAAAGTACGGCCAATGCGGTGTTTGGCAACCCGGCCAGTGTGCTTGTGGGTGATTATCTGTACTCGCGGGCCTTTGAAATGATGGTCGAGGTCAACAGCATGGACATCATGCGCATCATGTCCGAGGCCACCACGATTATTTCTGAAGGTGAGGTTCTGCAGCTACTGAACGTCAATGACCCTGAGGTCACCGAGGAACGTTATCTGCAAGTGGTGCGCTTTAAAACCGCCAAACTGTTTGAGGCAGCCGCAAGTGCCGGGGCGCTATTGGCTAACGCCACAACCGAGCAGCAGGTGGCCGCAAGTGCCTACGGACGACACTTGGGCACGGCATTTCAGTTAATCGACGATTTGCTCGACTATTCCGGCAATGCCGAGACCTTGGGTAAGACCGTGGGTGATGACTTGCGTGAGGGCAAACCAACATTGCCGTTGTTGCGGGTGCTGTCGGTTGGCACTGACGAGCAAAAGGCGCTCATCCGCAAAGCCATTGCCACAGGCGAAGGTGATTTCGAGGCGGTGGCTCATGCCATTCAGCAAACCGATGCGCTTGACCATACCCGCAAGGCCGCCGAAGCTGAAATCGAGATGGCGATTGAGGCCACGCAATCGCTACCTGACAATGAGATCCGCGCTGTCCTGCAAAAAGTCGCCGGCTTGTCATTGCGCCGCGACAACTGATCTTGGCCAAACACGACAAGCCCTACGCATGATTCTTGCGCGAGCGTTACTGTTTTTGACACACGCCTGCGTGATACCTACCTTGGGATTTGCCTCGCAGCGTGCCTGAGCGCACCATACGCGTGCTTGTTCGCGCATGAACTCACATGTATTTTCTGCAAAGTCATACATTATCTGTTAGGGTCGTAGCTAACGATGGCTGCATAAGGGACCCATATTTATGACCAGAGCGGACGACGCCAACCCCTCCAAGACTGACCCCCCCAATCCCTCCAACCCCAATCCCTCCGACCTCAGCAACACCGATCCCAGCAAGACCATATCCAAGCACCGAGCAACCGCCGCAGGCGCAGCTGGCAATGTGATTGAGTGGTATGACTTTTCGCTTTACGGTTACATGGCTGCGGTGCTCTCGCAATTATTTTTTCCTCATGAAGATCAGCTGGTTTCTTTGATTGCGACCTACGGCGTGTTTGCAGCTGGATTCATCATGCGCCCGCTTGGCGGTTTCGTGTTTGGTCATATCGGTGATGTCATAGGGCGTAAGCAAGCTTTGGTCTTCTCGGTTTTGCTCATGGTGGTGCCGACTATCTTGCTCGGGCTGCTTCCCACGTACGACCAATGGGGTGTCTGGGCCGCTGTTTGCCTGGTTCTCATCCGGATGCTCCAAGGTCTATCGGTCGGTGGCGAGTTCTCGGGCTCTGCGACCTATCTGGCCGAAACCGCACCACCAGGTCGTCGCGGATTTGCCGCGAGTTGGGCCAACATTGGCTCGATGGTGGGCATGCTGCTCGGTGCCGCCACCCCGGCGATCATGCTTTCGCTGCTTAGTACGGCGGATGTGAATGCGTGGGGCTGGCGTATACCTTTCCTGTTTGGTGGCGTGCTTGGCGTCATTGCGCTGCTGCTTAGACGTGGCTTGCCTGAGCCCGAGGCTGACGATGCTGAGACAGCCAAGCGAGTCGGCGAGCACCCGATTCGCAGTTTGGTGCGCGATGAGCCCATCGCAATGACTCAGGCGGTGATCTATGCCGCTGGCTACGGGGTCCTGTTTTATATCGCGATGGTGTATCTGCCGACCTGGCTTTCGATATACACCAGCATCAAATTGCACGAGGCGTTGTTTATCGCAACGGCGGCGATGCTTCTTCAGGTTGTGATCATCCCAATTGCTGCTTGGGCTTCTGACGCGCTGGTGAAGCGGAAGATTTTGTTGACGGGCACGTTTCTGGTCATGGCGACGATTGTCGCACCACTTTATGCGCTGGCTGGACAAGGTGCGCACTGGGAAGCGGTCATGGTTCTGTTGGTATTTGCTGCCATTGTCGCGATTCCGCTCGGTGTGACGCCTGCGCTAATGGCCGAGACCTTTGATCGGAGCCATCGATTAACCGGTTATTCCTTGTCGTTTAACCTCGGCTTTGGTATTGCAGGTGGTACTGCGCCGATGGTCGCCACATGGCTGATCCATCAAAGCGGTGATTCGCTCTCACCCGCCTATTACCTCATTGGCTGCGCGGTGGTGGCTGCGGTGACGCTTTTGACCATGCGCGATCG
>CBFHXV010000022.1:0-30455 GCA_965659885.1 Burkholderiaceae bacterium
TATCGTCCCACACGCATCGTTGACTTCGGTGTCAGCTCCGGCGCAACAGGTGAAATCTGGAAAAGCCGGGCAAAGCACCCGGGCGCGCAGCCGGTGTGCCTCGCTCGCGAAAAGGTGCGATACGCTTGCACTTAATGGCGCTGAAGATTTTGCGAGGCGAACAGCTTCGGGACCCGCGTCACAGTCATAAATAAGGCGCAAAAAAAGAGGCCCCTTTCGGGGCCCCGTACATCGCGGATGCTCTTTAAACCAGCACGGCTGGATCCTCACCAGAGGAGGCAGATAGACGCCCTTTCAAGCTCCGATTCATCTACCCGACCGTAGGTTACATCACTTTTAACTCACCTTGCCAAGCTTAACGCGTGTGTCATATCGCCATATTGTCCGAGCACACCTAGTTGTAAACCACAGTGTCTGAACCCAGACCTAGGCCCGGATCCGAAATCCACAGCTGATAAAAATTAAAAAAAGGCCCGATACCTTGCGGTATCGGGCCAAATCCACCAAAGGAGGAGGGTGGAGGAGACAATCTTGCCGAGTCGTTTTCGGGCTTACGCAAGTGTTTATTACTTGGATCAATGACAACCCGTAGGGGAAATCACTGAACAAAACACTTCAACGACACATGGGCAAAGCATAACAGAAAGTTTGTGCGATGCAAGGTGATTTTTTTAATCTCCCTATAAAAACAGGGGAGAATTCAACCAAACTGCTGTTGGTGCATCGCAACAAATCCCTTTCTCATCTTAATTTTTATTTTGTCAGACTAAACATAATAAACACTTTTAGTCATAACCTTAGACATTATTTTCATAAAGGAGGGGATAGGGAACGGCAGGTCTTTGCCACCATTTTGCTGGGCGGTGCGGCGATGCCGGATCTCATCGTCACGCATTTGAGTGATGATTTTGCGTGAGCGTTCGTCCTCGGGCGGCAAGATCTTGAGGTGATCGTTCAGGTGCGCCTCGACCTGGCGCTCCGTCTCAGCCATAAACCCCAGGTTATATCGCTCGCCGGCGCGGCTTGCGACCACACCAAGGGCAAACGAACCGGCATACCAAACCGGATTAAGCAGGCTCACCCGGCTGTTGAGCTCTTTTAAGCGCTGCTGGCACCACACCAGATGGTCAACTTCTTCTCGTGCGGCTTCACGCAACAAGTCCTTGGTCTGCTCGCGCTCGACCGCCACAGCCTGGCCGCGATACAGCGCCTGGGCACAGATTTCACCCACGTGGTTAATGCGCATGAGGCCTGCGGCATGGCGCTGCTGCCCGGGCTTTAATGTCTCTGGCTCGTCAACTGAAGCCTTGCCCGCCGGATTGGGACGAGAGGCCACCGACACCCCAGACAAGACCTGCAAGGCAACCGAAGCCTCGCCAATGAGCTGGTCGAACAAGCCTTCGCGGCGACGCATGGCACGGCGATTCAATGTCGTCATGATGTTTTTTTCTCTCCGGCAAACCAGATCCCAATTTTAAGCGCTGTCACCCCTGTCAGGCACAAAGCCATTGACATTGGGTCCGACAGGGGGCACGCGCCAACAAGCGTTGATCAAGGCTATCATTGACACCCATGTCCGGGTTTTAAGGAATATCAAACATGCAATGCACAGTTCAATGGGGTGGCCCCGACGGCATGCTGTTTATCGGCAAGACAGGCACTGGCCACATCGCGGCCATGGACGGCGCGCCTGACGGCGGTGGTCACAATCTCGCACCACGGCCCATGGAAATGGTGCTGCTTGGCACCGGTGGCTGCACGGCTTATGACGTGGTGTTGATTCTCAAACGTGGCCGCCATGCGGTCACCGGCTGTGACGTGGCGTTGACGGCCGAACGGGCCGAAACCGACCCCAAAGTCTTCACCAAAATCCACTTTGCATTTACCGTGACCGGCAAAAGCTTGTCGCAAGCTGCCGTTGAACGTGCGGTCAAGCTGTCTCATGAGAAATATTGCTCGGCCTCGGCCATGCTCGAGAACAGCGCCGAGATGACATGGTCAGTTGATATCGTTGACAGCCACGCAGCAGATGACGGAGAGAATGCGTGAACCAGTATGAAACTTTCATGCGCCACGTTTATGACACGGGCGTGGATAAAGCCGATCGCACAGGCACGGGCACCCGCTCGGTCTTTGGCTATCAGATGCGGTTTAACCTGTCTGAGGGCTTTCCGCTGGTGACCACCAAAAAGCTGCACACCCGCAGCATTTTTGTGGAACTGCTGTGGTTTTTACGCGGCGACTCCAACGTGAACTGGCTGCGTGATCGCAAGGTCACCATCTGGGACGAATGGGCACCGGACGATGGTGACTTGGGTCCCATCTACGGCGTTCAATGGCGCTCGTGGCCTGCGCCAGACGGCCACAAAATAGACCAGATCAGCCAGGTCGTTGAGCAAATCAAAACCAACCCGGATTCACGCCGCCTGATCGTCTCGGCATGGAACGTGGGCCAAATTCCGGATATGGCGTTGCCGCCTTGCCATGCGTTTTTCCAGTTCTATGTGGCCCAAGGCAAACTGTCCTGCCAGCTCTATCAGCGCAGCGCGGATATTTTCTTAGGCGTGCCCTTTAACATCGCCAGTTACGCGTTGCTCACGCACATGGTGGCCCAGCAAACCGGGCTTGAAGTTGGTGACTTCATCTGGACCGGTGGCGACTGCCATCTGTACAACAACCACTTCGAGCAGGTGCAAGAGCAGCTCGCGCGCCACCCCTACCCCTACCCCAAGCTGACCATCGCCAGAAAACCTGACAGCATCTTTGACTACGAGCTCGAGGACTTTGTCATCGAGAACTACCAGTTTCATCCGCACATCAAAGCACCGGTTGCCGTGTAGCTCTCACAACCCGCATAAACCCCACAGCCCCATGACCACCGTTTCACTCATCGTCGCCTACAGCCGCAATCGCACAATCGGCAAAGACAACCAACTGCCCTGGAAATTGCCTGCTGACCTGGCCCATTTCAAGCGCCAGACGCTGGGCAAGCCCATCATCATGGGCAGAAAAACCTGGGAATCACTGGGGCGGCCACTGCCGGGGCGCACCAATATTGTGGTGAGCCGCTCGGCCGATGCGTCGGCACCCGAGTTCGCCGGGGCCGTGGTGGTCGATTCCATTGATGCGGCATTTGCTGCCGCGTTTGAGGCGGCTTCTCGGGCGGCAGAACCCGTCGATGATGTGTGCTTGATCGGCGGCGCGCAGCTCTATGCTGACGCCTTAAACAAAGTTGATCGCATCGTAGCCACGGAAATCAATGCCGAGTTTGAAGGCGACGCTTTTTTCCCGGCGCTTGATCCAAGCACTTGGGTTGAGACCGACCGCCAGCCTCAACCCGAAGAGAACAACTTGAGCTACGACTTTGTGACGTACCAGCGCAAGCGCTAAATCAGGCCTGCGCGTACTCGCTCACCGGCGGGCAGGCGCACACCAGATTGCGATCACCAAAGGCATTGTCCACGCGCGCGACCGGCGGCCAGTACTTGCCTTGCAACAACGAGGCCACTGGATAGCCAGCTTCATGGCGGCTGTAGTCATGATGCCAGTCAGCAGCCATGAGCATGTGCGCTGTATGCGGCGCGTTTTTAAGCACATTGTCGTTAGCGTCACGCTCGCCCTTTGCCACCTGCTCGATCTCGTTGCGAATCGAAATCATGGCGTCAATAAAACGGTCAAGCTCAGCCAAGCCTTCCGATTCTGTGGGCTCAACCATTAACGTGCCCGCCACTGGAAACGACATGGTTGGCGCATGAAATCCATAGTCCATCAAGCGCTTGGCAATGTCTTCACCGGAAATACCGGTTTGCTCTTTCAAGGGCCGCATGTCCAGAATGCACTCGTGTGCCACGCGCCCGGCCTGGTTGGTGTAGAGAATCGGATAGTGAGGCGCCAGTCTTGTGGCGAGATAGTTGGTGCTCAGAATCGCCGTCTCGGTGGCCTGTCGCAAGCCTTGCGCGCCCATCAACAAAATGTACGCCATGGAAATCGGCAAGATACTGGCCGAGCCAAATGGCGCGGCGCTAACCGGGCCCACCGGCGCATCAGCGGCCAGACGGCCATCGCTGCCCACCACGCCTGGCAAAAAAGGTGCCAGATGGGCACGGCAACCCACTGGGCCCACGCCAGGCCCGCCCCCGCCGTGCGGAATACAAAACGTCTTGTGCAGATTCAGGTGCGAGACATCCGAGCCGAACTTGCCAGGCTGGGCCACACCTACCATGGCGTTCATGTTGGCGCCGTCCATGTACACCTGGCCACCGGCCTCATGAATCAACTCACAAATCTCGGTGATCGCTTCCTCAAACACACCGTGCGTTGAGGGGTAGGTCACCATGAGCGCGGCCAAACGATCACCGGCCTGCGCGATGCATTCCTTTAAATGGTCCACATCGACGTTGCCCTGGGCATCGGCACGCACCACCACCACGTCCATGCCCACCATGTTGGCCGATGCCGGGTTGGTGCCATGGGCCGATTCCGGAATCAAGCAAATGTCACGTTGGCCCTCGCCGCGCGAGCGGTGATAGGCGCGAATGGCCAATAGGCCCGCGTACTCGCCCTGTGCGCCAGAGTTAGGCTGCAAGCTAATGGCGTCATAACCAGTGATTTCACACAAATAAGCCGAGAGTCGCTCAATAAGCGTCTGGTACCCCTGTGTTTGCTCGCGCGGTGCAAACGGATGCACGTTGGCAAACTCAGGCCAAGTCACCGGGATCATTTCCACGGTGGCGTTGAGCTTCATGGTGCATGAGCCCAATGGAATCATGGTGCGATCAAGCGCCAAGTCCTTGTCACTTAACCGGCGCAGGTAGCGCAACATGTCGGTCTCGGACTGAATGCTGTGAAACACCTCGTGCGTGAGAATGTCGCCCTGGCGCTGCAGTGAGCCCGCAATGCCAGGCAATTCGTCGCCGGTCGGCCACTGTAGCTGGGGTGTTTTGTGATTGGATTGACCCACAACGCCCGCAAACACATCAAGCAACGCCACCACATCGTCGGCCGTGACGGTCTCATCCAAAGACAAGGCCAGTGCGTCGCTTGAGACATGCCGCAAATTCATTGATGCTCGGCCAGCTGCGGCATGAACGGCTGCCGTGTGTTGGCCGGTCTGCACCAGCAAGGTATCGAAGTAGCTCTGGTTTTTGATTTCAAAGCCCAGTTGCTCAAGGCCGGCGCGCAAAGCGGCGGTGTGCTGATGCACCCGACGCGCCATGGCTTTTAAGCCATCAGGGCCATGCCACAAGGCATACATGCTGGCCATGACTGCCAACAGGACTTGGGCGGTGCAGATGTTCGATGTGGCTTTTTCCCGGCGGATATGTTGCTCACGCGTTTGCAAAGCCAGACGCAAAGCCGGGTTGCCCATGGCGTCTCGCGACACGCCCACCAGTCGGCCCGGCAGGTTGCGCTTAAAAGCATCCTTGCAGCTCATGAACGCCGCGTGCGGTCCGCCTGCACCTAGTGGCACCCCAAAACGCTGGGCCGATCCAATAGCGATGTCTGCACCCCAATGGCCAGGGGCCTGCAATACCGTCAAGGCCAACAAATCGGTGGCGCAAGCCACCACCGCGCCATCATCGTGCACTTGGGCGGCTAGGTCGCGGTAGTCAACAATGTCGCCAAAGGTTTGCGGGTATTGCAGCAACACCCCAAAGCAGCTAGGCACGCCTTGGGCTTCATCACCCACCACAAGCGCGATACCCAAGCCTTCGGCACGGGTCTTAACCACTTCGATGGTCTGCGGGTGGCAGTGTTGCGATATAAAAAACGGCCGTTCTTTGTGACGGGTGACCCGCCAGGCCAGTGTCATCGCCTCGGCAGCGGCCGTGCCCTCATCGAGCAGTGACGCGTTGGCGATGTCCAGCCCGGTTAAATCAGCCACCATGGTCTGAAAGTTCAGAATCGCTTCCAGACGTCCTTGCGAGATTTCCGGCTGATAAGGCGTATACGCCGTGTACCAGGCGGGGTTTTCCAGGACGTTACGCAAAATGACATTGGGCGTATGGGTGCCGTAATACCCTTGCCCAATAAAACTGCGCATGGGGCGGTTTTGCTGGGCCATGGCTTTAAGTTCAGCCAGCACAGCGGGTTCATCTTTCGGTTCAGGCAAATCCAACAAACCAGACAAATGGATATTGGCCGGCACCACGCTTTGCATCAACGTGTGCACATCGTCCACGCCGATGGCATCGAGCATGGCTCGACGATCAGCCTGGCTTGGCCCAATATGGCGGGCGATGAATTCGCCCGCGGTTGCATTTGATGTCCCGTTTGTTGAATTCGTCATGATCTACCCTGCGTCAACGACAGCCTGATATGCGTCAGCGTCAAGCAAACCCTCGACGTCTGCCGCATTGACCGGCTTGAGTTTAAAAATCCAGGTGCTGTAGGGGTCGTTGTTAATGGTCTCGGGGGCATCATTCAAGGCACTGTTAAACCCCACCACTTCACCATCAACAGGCGCGTAAATGTCCGAGGCAGCCTTGACTGACTCCACCACGCCGGCGGTCTCGCCGGCTTTGAGTTTGGCGCCCACACGAACATCACCCACATACACCAGGTCGCCTAACTGATCCTGTGCTGGATCGGTAATGCCCACCACCATCACGTCGCCTTCGGCGCGTATCCATTCATGCGAGGAAACGTACTTGCGATCGTTCGGAATGCTCATTCAACTCTCCGCTAACTTGCTTAATCAAACAATGAAAATTACTCGTTCACGGCTTTGCCGTGGCGTACAAAAGGTAGCGGGCAAACCTTAGCTGAAACTGACTTACCCCGTATATCGACCTGTACGTCATCACCGGGCAACACACCGTCAGGCAGGCGCGCCATGGCAATGGACACGCCAAGTGTCGGTGACATTGTGCCGCTGGTGATTTCGCCAGTGCCCTTGGGCGTTTGCACCGCCATGTGGGCGCGCATGACGCCACGCTCAAGCAGCTTTAGCCCCAACATCTGACCTGTTGGGCTGTCAGGTGCGGTGATCGCTTTGCGGCCCACGAAATCGCGCGCCTCATCGGATAATGCCACCGTCCAGTTCAATCCGGCCTGGGCGGGCTGGGTTGCGGCATCCATGTCCTGGCCATACAAGTTCATGCCTGCTTCCAGGCGCAGCGTATCGCGCGCACCCAAGCCGCAGGGCTTAACGCCGGCAGCCAGCAGGTCTTGCCACAAGTCCACGATCTCTTGAGCGGGCAACATCACTTCCACACCGTCTTCGCCGGTGTAGCCAGTGCGTGCCACCACAGTCTGGCCAAACACCAACGCGGTAAATGGCTTGACCTGTGCAATCTCAGCCCAGCCGGGACGAACGGTTTGCAGACAGGCCATCGCATCGGGGCCTTGCACGGCCAGCATGCCCAAGTCCATGCGAGGCGTGATCGAAACATCGAAGCCGCCGGTCTGGGCCACCTGCTGCATCCAGGCAATGTCGTTCTCAGCACAGGCGGCGTTGACCACCACGCGCCAGCTGTCATCAGCAAAGTAATAAGCAATCAGGTCGTCAATGATGCCGCCTGCTTCATTGAGCATACAGCTGTACAGGGCGCGGCCTGGCTGCTTGAGCTTGTTGACATCATTGGCCAGCAAGTGGCGCAAAAAGTCACGTGACCCGGGTCCGGCAATATCCACACTGCGCATGTGCGAGACATCGAACATGCCCTTGTCTTGCCTGACCGCATGATGCTCTTGAATCTGTGAGCCGTAGTGCAGCGGCATTTCCCAACCGCCGAAATCCACCAGGCGTGCACCAGCGGCAACGTGAGCGTCGTAAAGCGGTGTTCTAAGTAGGGCAGCAGACATCAAGGCTCTCCAGGGGTGCGGCTTGGGATTCAATTCGATTCAACGTGACTTTGACGTTGACCTCATCGTGCAATCCGCCCCTCTGTCCTTTTGCCTGAGAGTTGTCCGGCCATTATGGCCAGGTGCACCTTCGGCGCTCGCTTATGTCAATCAATAAAGCAGCGAGTCTCTCCAGAGTGCTGTGTCGCTGAATAAACCTTCATCAGCGAGGCCCCGTGCAGTATTGGATACCTGAGCGATTCTGGGCGAATTGCGCCTTCGGTGGTGCGCTAGGCGCACACTCTCCCACATGGAACTTTCACAGTAACCCACAGAATACCCGCAAAACATCCCGCAAGACAATCAACCGGGGCGATTAATGCAATGAAACCACCACCCAATGGCGGTAAAATTTTTTAATCGCTAGATAGGCTTGAGCTATCACGCGCGCCTTGCGCAAGTCATGCGCCTGTTACGCACAACTTAAATCACTGACTGACTGGCCAGCGCCCGCCCACAAGCCACCCCACTGGCCCACGCCCATTGAAAGTTGTAGCCTCCGAGCCAGCCGGTGACATCCACCACCTCGCCCACAAAGTAAAGCCCTTTAATGCCTTTGACCTCAAGCGTGCGTTGATCGAGTGCCTGCGTGTGAACGCCACCGGCCATGACTTCAGCCTTGCGCAAGCCAGCCGTGCCCGAGGGCAGGATTTGCCATTGCTGTATCTGTTGCACCAGCGAGCGAATTGCCTTGTCTGACCACTCAGCAAATTTCTTGGTGCCACTGTCACCCAACCACTGCTCGGCCAAGCGCTTGGGCCAGAACTGCGAGAGTACGGTGCTGGCTTGTTGCTTGGCACCTGACTTCATGGCCAGCAACTCGTTGTCAAAGCCTTTGCGTGGCAAGAGGTTGATTGCCAGCGACTGCCCAGGTTGCCAGTAGCTAGAGATCTGCAAAATCCCTGGGCCTGACAGCCCGCGATGGGTAAACAGCATGTCCTCTACAAAGCGCTGTTTGGCCCCGCCAGCCACGGCAATCTCGGCTTCAATCGCCAAGCCCGCGAGCGCGGCAAACGGCTGCCACTGGGCTGGGTCAAACTGCAGCGGCACCAAAGCGGCGCGCGGCTCAACCACCTCAAGCCCAAACTGGCGCGCCAGGCGCAACCCAAAATCACTGGCACCCACCTGCGGCACGGCTGTACCACCGGTGGCCACCACCAGGTTGGCCGCTTGCACAAGCCCGGCCGACGTCTGCAACTCAAAGCCGTCCGAACCCTGGCTGACCTTCTCAACCGTACAGGGCATGCGCCAAGCCACGCCAGCTCGATCACATTCGCGCTTGAGCATAGCGATAATTTGCTCGCTGCTGTCATCACAAAACAGCTGCCCACGATGCTTCTCATGCCAGGCGATGCCGTATGACTTCACCAGCGCAATGAAGTCATTGGGCGTGTAGCCGGCCAGAATGCCACGGCTAAATTTTGGGTTGGTGGAAATAAAGTTCTCGGCCGTGACCTGACGGTTGGTGAAGTTACAACGTCCACCACCGGAGATACGGATTTTTTCAGCGAGCTTGCATGCATGGTCAATCAGGACCACCGATTGGCCACTGGCACCGGCCTGCGCGGCACACATCATGCCCGCAGCACCGGCGCCAATGACCGCGACGTCAAATCGTTGGGCCACGGCGCTCACGCCTCCTAAGACTGCTTGATGCAGTCCACGTACAAGCGCTTTTTACCGTCAGCGTCTTCTTCTTGCGCCAAGCCATGGATATAGGTTTCAAACCCGGGGAACCGGGCATTGAAGTCTGCGGCAAACTGCAGGTACTGAACGATGGTTTTATTAAAACGCTCGCCAGGGATCAACAACGGAATGCCCGGCGGGTAGGGGGTGAGCAACACGCCCGTGACGCGACCTTCGAGGTCATCAATGGCCACGCGCTCGACCTCGCCGTGCGCCATGTGCGCAAAGGCATCTGAGGGCTTGAGCTCAGGCACCATGTCAGACAGATACATCTCGGTGGTGAGCTTGGCGACATCTGATGCGCGATAAGCCTCGTGAATCATTTGGCACAAGTCACGCAGCCCCATGCGCTCATAGCGACGGTTGCCGCGACAGAACTCGGGCAGAATGCGCCACATGGGCTGGTTGCGGTCGTAGTCGTCCTTGAATTGCTGTAAAGCGGTCAGCAGCGTGTTCCAGCGCCCCTTGGTGATGCCAATCGTAAAGAGGATAAAAAACGAGTACAGGCCGGTTTTTTCTACAACGACGCCGTGCTCGGTCAGGTACTTTGACACCAGGGCTGCCGGAATCCCGGTTTGCCCGAAATGTCCCGACATGTCCAGGCCAGGCGTGACAATCGTGGCCTTGATCGGGTCGAGCATGTTGAAGTCTTGCGCCAACTCGCCAAACCCGTGCCAATGGTCGTTGGCCTTGAGTACCCAGTCCGATTGCTCGCCAATGCCGTGGGCCGGCAGTTCATCGGGGCCCCAGACGGTGAACCACCAATCAGTGTCGCCATACTCGGCCTCGACCTTGCGCATGGCACGACGAAAGTCGAGCGCTTCACGAATGCTCTCTTCGACAAGCGCTGTGCCGCCGGGTGGCTCCATCATGGCCGCGGCCACATCACAGGACGCAATGATGGCGTACTGTGGCGAGGTCGACGTGTGCATGAGATAGGCTTCGTTAAACACATTGCGGTCAAGCTTGCGCGTCTCGGACTCCTGCACCACGATTTGCGAGGCCTGTGAAATGCCGGCTAAGAGCTTGTGCGTGGAGTGCGTGGCATAGACCACCGCCCGTTCACTGCGCGGGCGCTCTGACCCTATGGCGTGCATGTCGCGATAGAAGTCATGGAAAGGCGCATGCGGCAGCCACGCCTCGTCAAAGTGCAAGGTGTCGATTTCAGCACCGAGCCGGTCTTTGATCATTTCCACGTTGTAGATCACCCCATCATAGGTGCTTTGCGTGAGCGTCAAAATCCGGGCTTTGTCCGAACGTGCCTTGCTGGCAAATGGGTTGGCCTCAATTTTTTTACGGATGTTTTCCGGGTCAAACTCGCTTAACGGAATCGGGCCAATAATGCCCATGTGATTGCGCGTTGGCCGCAAAAACACCGGGATGGCACCGGTCATGGTGATGGCATGCAGAATCGACTTGTGACAGTTGCGGTCCACCACCACGATGTCGTCAGCGGCCACATTGGCATGCCAGACGACTTTGTTTGAGGTCGATGTGCCATTGGTCACAAAAAAGCAGTGGTCCGCATGAAAAATGCGTGCGGCATTGAGCTCGGATTCGGCCACCGGGCCGCTGTGGTCAAGCAACTGCCCGAGCTCGTCCACGGCATTGCAAACATCGGCGCGCAGCATGTTCTCACCAAAGAACTGGTGAAACATCTGACCCACCGGGCTTTTGAGAAACGCCACGCCACCGGAGTGCCCCGGGCAGTGCCAAGAGTAGGAGCCATCCTGGGCATAGTCCACAAGCTCCTTGAAAAAAGGCGGCGCCAGCCCATCAATATAGCTTTTGGCTTCACGGATGATGTGACGCGCGACAAACTCCGGCGTGTCCTCAAACATATGAATAAAGCCATGCAGCTCGCGCAAGATGTCGTTGGGTATGTGCTCCGAGGTGCGCGTCTCGCCGTAGAGATAAATCGGGATTTCAGCGTTGCGAAACCGCAGCTCGCCAATGAAGGCGCGCAGGTTCTGAATGGCGCTTGAATGGTCCACCGACACATCGATGTCGAACTCTTCATCGTCGATCGACAAAATGAACGCACTGGCACGGCTTTGTTGCTGGGCAAATGAGCTCAGGTCACCGTAGCTGGTCACCCCAATGACTTCCATGCCTTCGGCTTCGATGGCCGAGGCCAACGCACGAACGCCAAGCCCAGAGGCGTTTTCCGAGCGGAAATCCTCATCGATGATGTAAATCGGAAAACGAAACTTCATGGCTGCCCCCCTGGCGTGTCTATTGTGTGAAGGCGCGAGCCCAAACGCCAAACCTCAACCTCAACCCAAACTCCGAACCGCAAAAACCGAAACCCGGACTAGGCACGCGGCAAAGTCACGCCTTCCTGGCCTTGGTACTTGCCGCCCCGGTCCTTGTAGGACGTCTCGCAGACTTCGTCACTCTCAAAAAACAGCATCTGCGCGCAGCCTTCACCGGCGTATATCTTGGCCGGTAGCGGCGTGGTGTTGGAGAACTCCAATGTCACATGCCCTTCCCACTCGGGCTCAAGCGGCGTGACATTGACGATGATGCCGCAACGCGCATAGGTGCTTTTGCCCAAGCATACCGTCAACACATTACGGGGGATCCGAAAAAACTCAACCGTGCGCGCGAGCGCAAACGAATTGGGCGGAATAATGCATATATCCCCCTCGAAATCCACAAACGACTTCTCATCAAACGCCTTGGGATCAACAATGGTCGAGTTGATGTTGGTGAAGATCTTGAATTCGCGGGCACAACGAACGTCGTAACCATAGCTGCTGGTGCCGTAACTGACGATTTTGCCGCCCTCGTTATGACGCACTTGGCCGGCCTCGAAGGGCTCGATCATGCCTCGGGCGGCGGCGCGCCGGATCCACAGGTCGCTTTTGATGCTCATGGCTGCATTACCCCAACAGCAAGTTAAACCATTGAGTTTACCGCCGCTGTAGGTCAGATGGGTGGCAGCCTGGTGCTAAAGCCCCGGCAACCCGGTCACTGACGTTTTTGTTCAACCACCACCGAGGGGAATTTACTGGCCATGTCCTTGGGCAAGCCAGCCAGCCTGGCCGCCAGCCGGCGGGCAATGGCACGGTACAGTCCGGCCTCGGTGCTCTCGGGTGCGGCCACCACCGTTGGCTTGCCCGCGTCGGCATTCTCACGAATCGACAAGGCCAAGGGTAACTGTCCGAGAAACGGCACCTGAAACTCATCGGCCATTTTTTGTGCACCGCCCTGGCCAAACAAATGCTCCACGTGGCCACAGTTTGAGCACACATGAACCGACATGTTCTCAATAATGCCAAGCACGGGTACGCTGACTTTTTCAAACATGCGCACGCCTTTGCGAGCATCGAGCAAGGCGATATCTTGAGGCGTGCTGACAATGACCGCGCCGCTGACCGGCACTTTCTGGGCCAGCGTGAGGGCAATATCGCCTGTGCCTGGCGGCATGTCCACAATCAAATAGTCCAGCTCACCCCAGTTGGTGAGCTTAAGCAGTTGCTCGAGCGCCTGCGTGACCATGGGCCCGCGCCAGATGGCCGGGGTGTCCATGTCCACCAAAAACCCAATGGAGTTGTTCTTGATCCCATGGTTGAGCATGGGCTCCATGGTTTTGTTGTCCAGGCTGTCAGGCTTGCCATCCAAGCCCAACAACAACGGCACACTTGGGCCGTAAATATCGGCATCGAGCACCCCGACAGCAGCACCCTCATCGGCCAGTGCCAAGGCCAGATTCACGGCCGTGGTGCTTTTGCCGACCCCGCCCTTGCCCGAAGCCACAGCAATGATGTTTTTAACGCCTTTGACCCGCTCAACACCGCCACGAATGGCATGGGCCTCGATTTTGGGTTGTACATTGATCTGGGGGTTGGCAAACCCGATGGCCTGCAGCGCCGTGTTCAAAGGCTCGAGCAGCTCGTGACGGCTATGCTTGACGGGATAGCCCGGCTTGAATGTCAGGCTTACCTCGCCGGGCGATCCAACCTCGATACCTGTGACCAAATCGGCATAAGGTTTGTTGCTCAAAGGGTCAATGGTGCGCGCCAAAAGCGCTGAAATGTCATTTGCAGTGATGGTCATGGAATCTTTCTGGGAATCTTTTGGGGGTTTCGGAGTCGAACAGATTGATGCACAATGGACAGAACAACCTAGACAAGACACATAATGGAATTCTTAAACCGCCTCGTTCGTGCTGTTGCTTTCGGTCTGGTCGCCTTGATCGGACTGGGCATGGCTCTCATTTTCACGTTCTCCACGCTCATTGCCGTGGGAATTTTATTCATCGCTGCCAAGCTTCGCGGCAAGCGTTTCTCGGTGCAAGAGTACTGGACAAGCCGACAGGCGAGTCGCAAACCCATCTTTACAAGAGGGAACTCTGGCCCGAACTCGAACACGACACAGTCAAGCTACTCGCGTGACAACGTCACCGATGTCGAGGCACGCGACGTCAGCTAAGCGGCGTCATATCCCGTGAGGTGACACGTGAAGCATCCCGCGCAACAACCGATGACCTAGGCAAGCGCCGCAACACCGTTAAAATCCCGTACTTGAATCACGGACGGGATCATCATGTCGCGCACTATCTTTGTCACCACCGCTTTGCCTTATGCCAATGGTTCGTTTCACATTGGCCACATCATGGAATACATCCAGGCCGATATCTGGGTGCGGGCCATGCGCATGGCAGGTCACACGGTGCATTTCGTGTGCGCAGACGACACCCATGGCGCACCCATCATGCTCAAGGCGCAGTCCGAGGGCATCACCGCCCAAGAGCTTGTGGCACGCTACGCCAACGAAAGGCCGGCCTATCTCGATGGGTTTCACATCAAGTTTGACCACTGGCACTCCACCGACTCGCCAGAGAACGTCGAGCTGTCCCAAGACATCTACCTGAAGTTAAAAGAAGCGGGCCTGATCGAATCAAAAACCATCGAACAGTTTTATGACCCCGTTCAGGGCATGTTCCTGCCCGACCGTTACATCAAGGGTGAATGTCCCAAGTGCCATGCCAAGGACCAGTACGGCGATGCCTGCGAGGCTTGCAGTGCCGTCTACGCGCCCACCGAGCTCATCGAGCCTTACAGCACCATCACCGGTGCCACGCCCGAGTTGCGGTCATCTGAACACTTTTTCTTTAAGCTGTCTGACCCGCGCTGTGTTGATTTTCTCAAGCAGTGGACCACAGGCCAGAACACGCACGGGGCAGCCCACCTGCAAAGCGAAGTGCTCGCTAAAACGCGCGAGTGGCTCGGTGATGAGCAAACCGGCGCCAAGCTTGGCGACTGGGACATCTCGCGCGATGCGCCCTACTTCGGCATTGAGATCCCCGACGCCCCGGGCAAGTACTTCTATGTCTGGCTAGACGCCCCTGTGGGCTACCTGGCCTCGCTTCAGGCCTATTGCAAAAAAGCAGACCTCAATTACGACGCCATCGTCGACCCTGAGGGCGATACCGAGCAGGTGCACTTTATCGGCAAAGACATTGTGTACTTTCATGCGTTGTTCTGGCCCGCCACACTGAAGTTTTCTGGGCGCAAGACACCGGATCAACTGAACGTGCACGGCTTTATCACCGTGAGCGGTGAAAAAATGTCTAAAAGCCGCGGCACCGGCATCTCGCCGCTGCGCTATCTTGAGATTGGCATGGATGCCGAGTGGCTGCGCTATTACATTGCCGCCAAGCTCAACAGCAAGGTCGAAGACATTGACTTCAACCCCGATGACTTCATTGCTCGCGTCAACAGCGACTTGATCGGCAAGTACGTCAACATTGCCAGTCGCGCGGCAAGCTTCATCGGGCGTCACTTTGATGGCAAGCTCGCCTATGCCGGCGACGAGCACGTAATAACCAGCAAGTGGTCAGAAGCGGCCAACGAAATCCGTGAATACATCGAGCAACGCGAGTACGCGCGCGCCATCCGAGAAATCATGGCGCAAGCCGACCTCATTAACCAAGCCTTTGACAACGCCAAGCCCTGGGTCATGGCCAAAGGCCTTGCTGATGCCTCTGACGAACAAAAGGCAGAACTGCAAGACATTTGCTCGACGGCCATCGCTGGCTTTAAAGCGCTCTCGGTGTTTCTGTCGCCCATCTTGCCCGCGCTCACGCACCGGGTGGCCACCGAGCTCTTTGGCTTGTCGCGCGGCTTTGTCTGGGCCGATGCCGCTGAGCTGCCCAGACACATCGCCCCCTTTAAACACCTCATGCAGCGCGTCGCACCCGAGATGCTTGACCAGTTGTTTCCCGAAGTCCAAGAGGTCAAGACCATTCCCGGCGGTGAAGAAATCGGCCCGGAAATCAAGATCGATGACTTTGCTAAGCTCGATTTGCGCGTGGCCAAGGTCATCTCGTGCGAAGAGGTTGAGGGCTCGCACAAGCTGCTCAAACTCATGCTTGATGTGGGTGAAGACAAACCCAGACAAGTGTTCTCTGGGATCAAGTCGGCTTACAAACCAGAAGACCTCACAGGCAAGCTCGTGGTGGTGGTGGCCAACCTTGCGCCACGCAAAATGAAGTTTGGTGTCTCTGAAGGCATGGTGCTGTCAGCGAGCCACGCCGATGAAAAGGCCAACCCAGGAATCTTTGTAATTGAACCCTCGGCCGGCTCAGTGCCTGGCATGAAAATCCGCTAGCCAGGCACTGGCCCGGGGTTAAAGATCTAGGCCCGGGCCTAGCCCTTGGATTGAGAACAGCAGCGCCACAGAATCGGGCCTCACTGCTCTGAACGACCGAGGTGCTTTTCCTGCAAGTCGGTATCGAGCGTCTCGCGCTCGTCAAACACAAAGCACTCGCCCTCGAACCCGAAGCCATCCGTGTCTTCGAAATACTGTAAAATGCCGCCATCAAGCTGGTAAATGTTTTTAACGCCAACTTCTTGCATGTAAATCGCTGCTTTCTCGCAGCGGATACCACCCGTACAAAAACTCACCACGGTTTTGCCTTCAAGCTCGTCTTTGTGTTGTTGCACGGCATCGGGAAACTGGGTGAACCGCTCAATGTGCCAATTGATCGCGTCTTTAAAGGTGCCTGCCTGCACCTCGAACTCATTGCGCGTGTCAAGCATCACCACGGGCTGGCCCGCGTCGTCATGCCCGGCTTCTAGCCAACGACGCAGCATCGCTGGGTCTATGGCTGGCGCCCGTCCATCGGCCGGGTGGATGGTGGGGTGGTTCATGCGGATGATTTCGTTTTTGATTTTGACTTTAAGCCGCTTAAAGGGCACGCCCTCAGAGTCGCTGTACTTGACCTTTATCGCAGCAAACGCCTCAAAGCCACGCAGCCAACCCAGAAACGCATCAATCGATTCACGTGATCCCGCAAGAAACAGATTTATGCCCTCGGGTGCCAGCAACACCGTGCCCTTGAGATCAAGCGCGGTGGTCTGCGCGAGCACACTGTCCTTCCAGTCAGGCAGGTTATCGAGGTCTGTGAAATGGTAGGCGGCGATGTTGGTAACGAACTCGGTCATGGTGCAATACTGGATCTATTGGTCTTTATCTATGGGTCTTTATCTATTGGTCTTTATTTGTCTAGGCTTTGCTGCCCGCGGCATTGCCTGCAGCAGCTGCCTCGGATGGTGCGTCTATGGGCTTGGCAAAGAACAGCTCAGAAATTAACGAGCCATCCAAAGGCTGGCCTGTCATGGCGCGCGCCAGCAGTTCGGCGCCAAGCAACTGCGGCGAGAACACCATATCGGCGTTTACCCGCCGGATTTTTTCCAGGTTTTGGCTGGCGTTGACCACCGCAACGGTCTTGGCTTTGCTGTTGGTAAATGATTTGACAGCGAGCACGATAAAGGCATTGTCTGGATCATCCTCACGCAGCGCCAGCACGTAACTGGCGTTGTCCACGCCGGCTTGTTCCAAGACCTCACCACTTGAAGCCTCACCCCAGAGAATGTCCGCACTGTCGGGGTACTCGTGGGCCACGCCGGGCTTGAGCACCACGGTCACCAATTCGCCTTTTTCTGTGAGGCTGCGATACAAACTGAGCGCCAGTGGCGTGGCGCCACAAAGAATGATGTGGTTTTGTCGCATGGAGGTTCTCGCTTTTTCACGTATAACTTGACGCAGCTTGCCACTGATCAGGGGCCCAATAACCGCACCAATCGATGTGGCAAACACCGTGATGCCCAGCACGATGACCGAGATCACAAACAGCCGGGCCGTGTGGGTAAGCGGCACGATGTCGCCAAACCCGACCGTGGACATGGCCACCAAAGAGAAATAAGCGGCATCGGGCAGGCTCACAACCTTGGGCGCAAACTGCTCGCCCAGATAAAGCGTGCCCAACATGCCATAAAACACCAATGACACCAGACTAGCCACAGCAAACAAAGAGCCTGCGGCCAGACTGCTGCGATTAAAAAGGGGCCAATGGCGCAGCAGCATCACGACCACGGCCAGGTTGTAAATCACGATCGCCGCGTTGGTGTCCCATTCCGCAAAAAGCGTGATCGCAAATGCCAGCGCAAACACCACCAAGCTAAAAGCCCAGGCTAGTCGGGCACGCATGGCTAGGCCCACGGACATCAGCAACAAACAAAACCCCATGAACACATGCGGCAGCTCGATCAAGCCAATGGCACTGAGCACATCGCGCCATGACACCGGGCCAAACCATTGCAGGTGCTCTCCTAGCCAAAGCCGATGCAAAAACGGGTAGATGAGCGTGATGCCGGCAATGGCCACCAAGATCGCGAGAATGACAGGCACAGAACGGTCCAATTGCCGCTTCAGGCGGTGTCGGGTGTGGTGCGCAGTTGAGTGAGGCTGATCAGAGGACATGAAGTTTCAAACCGAACCTGCATCCACATGAGTGGGTGTCATCAGTACAGAACGAAGTATACGCCGCTGTTACTGGCGCAAGCCCGTCGTTTGCTCGCCACTGTCCAATCGCTGCCGAATCGATCATTTGATGTGGCACAACAATTATCCACCGCACGTGCGAATCAACAGTATGCGCCGCAAGTATTCTAATGACCGGATCCGAGCCCCTGCGTCATGCTACACTTCAAATGATAATGCGAACAATTCGCATATTTAATAAGGGCACCTGTTCAAGCAGTGCGCGCTGGTACCCCCTTGGTTTCATTTGTGCTTTTGTTCTTGTGAAGGCTTTGCTTTCATTAACGTGTTCACCGCTTAGGCGGCATAGGTGACCCGATGACCTTGTCAGAGTTGGACCTTCATGAAACTGCTTACGTGGACCACGTCCACGAAGGCACCCATGGTCCTGGCTTGGTGTCGCGCCTTCAAGCCATGGGCTTCTTGCCCAACAAAACCATCCGTGTCGTGCGCCGTGCGGCCATGAATGGTCCCATCGAAGTGCGCATCGGTTCGACCACGAGCGTTGCTATCCGGCGCCGCGAAGCCGAATTGATCATCGTGCGCCAGATCACTGAGCCCCTACAGGTCTCAGACTCAGCGTCTAACCCTACTTCACCCTCACCTTCACAACGACCTTTAGCACCATGAGCGGTTGCGCGACTTGCAGCAAAGGCTGTCACGGCCCACCAGGCATGAGACGCATGACCGGCAACACGCCGGCACAGCGGCGGGTTGCCGTCATTGGCCAACCCAACTGCGGCAAGTCCATGCTGTTTAACCGTATCACCAAGGCCGGTGCGCATGTTGGCAACTGGCCTGGTGTCACCGTCGACTTGTTGCAAGCCACGCTCGACGTTGATGGCCAGGCCGTCGAATTCGTTGACCTACCCGGCTTGTACGACCTTGAGGGCTATTCAGAAGACGAGCAAGTCGTTCAGAACTTTCTAGAGCGCACCCCGGTTGACATGATTCTGGTGGTGGCCAACGCCTCGCAAATCGACCGGCAGGCGCGCATGATTTTGCAGGTCAAGCAACTTGGCATCCCGGCCGTTGTTTTGCTGAACATGGCCGACGAGGCTCGCAAACACAACATTCAGATCCACACCGAGACACTTAGCCAACGCTTGGGGTTGCCCACGTTTTTAATTAGCGCCAAGTACGGCCAGGGGTTTGTTCAAGCCTTTGCTCAAATCGCGCACGAGCTACAAGTCCCGCGCGTGGCACGCGAGCCTCTTCGGCACATCAAAGAGCACCTGTCTGAGCACCGACCATTACAAACTGACATCGATGCACTGCTAGAGGATGCAGTCATCATGCCGCCGCCAGACCAAGTCACGCCCACAGACCGCATCGACCGCTGGATGTTGCACCCCTTGCTGGGGTTGCCGCTGTTTCTAGCGGCCATGGCCGTTGTGTTTGCCTTTGTCTGGAACATTGGCCTGCCATCGCAGGATGTGGCTGGCGCGTTGACTGGCTGGATGCAGACTTATCTGATTGAGCCAGTCATTGCGCCTTTGCCAGGCGGGCTGCAAGATTTCATTGTCAATGGCGTGTGGAATGGTGTGGCCACGGTGGCCTCGTTTGTGCCATTGGTGGTGATTTTTTTCTTTTGCATGGCGGCCATTGAAGACAGCGGCTATCTGTCGCGTGCGGCATTCATGATGGACGCGTTTATGGCCAAGCTCGGGCTTGATGGCCGCGGCTTTGTCATGCAAATCATGGGGTTTGGCTGCAACGTGCCGGCGCTCATGGGCACCCGGGTGATTCGCTCGCGAGCCATGCGGCTATTGAACATGATGATCATCCCCTTCTCATTGTGTTCAGCGCGGCTTGCCGTGTTCGTCTTTATCATCGCGGCGGTTTTTCCATCGTCTTATGGCTGGGTGATTTTGTTCTTACTGTACGTGCTGAGCTTTGCCAGCGCGTTTTTAGCGGCCTTGCTACTGCAACGACACAAACACTTCGTGAACGTCGAGCCATTTGTGCTTGAGCTGCCGCCGTATCGGCTGCCCACGGCCAAACAGATCCTGCTGCGCGGCTGGGGTGAAGTCAGGGAGTTTTTACGGCGTGCAACCTCCTTCATCATCTTGGGCTGCATGGCCATCTGGTTTCTGACCAACTATCCCATTGGCGCCACCGGTGTTGACACCTGGGGCGGGCAAATTGGGCAATGGATGGCACCGGTGATGGACCCCATTGGCGTGGTCGATGCCCACCTGACGTTGGCCCTGATTTTTGGGTTTATCGCCAAGGAAGTGGTCTTGGGCGCGCTTGCGACGATTTACGCCATGAACGAAGCGGGCGTGGCACAGGCCATCGGCCAGGCACTGACACCGGCTGACGCGATTGGTTTTTGTGTGTTCACGCTGCTCTACACCCCGTGCTTGTCGACCATCGCAACCATCAAGGCCGAGTCCAGGTCGTGGCCCTTCACGATGTTCTCTTTGGTGTTCTCGCTGGTGTATGCCTGGGTGATGGCCTATGTGTTTCGGCAACTGGCCATGGCGGTGGGGTTGTAGTGGATGGTCGCGAGCGGTGGGCTTAAGGAGCGACTTCGGGGGTGACTTCAGGGGTGACTTCGGATCAACTGCGATGAAAACGGTACTAGAACAGAGCCGCCGAATCGCTAGTCGGGTTTAGCTGTTGAAACGTCGATAGGCGCACTACGAATCACATCAATCTCAGCATAGCGTTCCTGCTCGCGTCGAATCAGGTCACGAATGCACTCGCTGTCGTTGGTGTAGTACCCAGCATTAATTTGAGCCTTGACCCAGTTGTCTTGCTGCTCGGTCAGGGTGATCGTTTTGCGCACGGTTCCCATGGTGCAGTCTCCTATGTAGGCATTAACGCTGATACTTCATACTATTGGTGCAAAGTGGTGCAGGCGACTTGGTGAGCGTAACGCGTGTCCGAGAATTTTCAAGAATGGGAATTCATTCGACTGGAGCGGGTGATGGGAATCGAACCCACGCTTGAGGCTTGGGAAGCCGCCGTTCTACCATTGAACTACACCCGCCCGGGTGCAAATGCAGACGTATTATAGCCATCGCGCTGGGAAGTCACACATCGTCTGTTTGGCAACGCACACAGTAAGTCGCACCTGCTAGCACCTGCGCCTACCCATCCTCGGTCCTCGCCATACACGTTTCTTCAAATGCAGTTAAAGCGCCGGTCTAAAATACGACTCATGAACATTTTTTTGAACGGTGAGCCCAAGACCGTGGGCGAAAAAAGCACAGTGCTCGAACTGCTCGAGGCATTGGAACTGGCTGACAAGCGTGTGGCCGTGGAAATCAATGGCGACATCGTGCCGCGCAGCCGGCACGCCACGCACCAACTGGCAGAGCAAGACAAGCTCGAAATCGTTGTGGCCGTTGGAGGCGGTTGATGGACAAGGCTCAGACACCACCACCGGCCCAGGCCCACATCCGCAGCTTTGTGCATCGGCGCGGTCACATCACCGCCGGCCAGCGCCAGGCGCTTGAAACCCTGGCACCTCAATGGACGGTTCCTTACGAGCGCCAGACCCTGAACTACGACACCTTGTTTGCACGACAAGGCGCGCCGACCGTGCTTGAAATCGGCTTTGGCATGGGCGAGACGACGGCTCAGATTGCCCAGGCCCGACCCGAAGACAATTTTCTCGGTGTGGAGGTTTTTAATGCAGGCGTGGGATCGTTACTAAACCGCATCGGCAGCCTGGAGCTAACCAACATCCGCATCATTCAGCACGACGTGGTTGAAGTGCTGCGTGACATGATCGCGCCGCAATCACTGGCAGGCGTGCACATTTACTTTCCCGACCCCTGGCCCAAGAAACGGCACCACAAACGCCGGCTCATACAGCCCCCATTCATTGAACTGCTGGCCAGTCGCCTGCAGTCGGGCGGCTATATCCATTGCGCCACCGACTGGGAACACTACGCTCAACAAATGCTTGAGGTGTTGTCGGGCAACCCGAACCTGGCCAACACCTGCGAGGGGTTTTGCCCGCGGCCCGATTGGCGACCCTTGACCAAATTCGAGGCTCGGGGCATACGCTTAGGTCATGGTGTCTGGGACTTGGTGTTCAAGAAGCGGTAATCAGCATTGGCTCCAACCACCAACCGAGCTACCGTCCGAAGCCACCCATGCCAGGCAGGTTTTTCATGCCGCCCATGGCCTTCATCATCTTGGCCATGCCGCCTTTCTTCATTTTTTTCATCATGCCCTGCATCTGCTCAAACTGCTTGAGCAGTCGATTCACCTCTTGAACCGGCACACCGGCACCCGAGGCAATGCGACGCTTGCGCGAGGCTTTAAGCAACTCGGGCTTGGCACGCTCAAGCGCGGTCATGGAGTTCAAAATGCCTTCGGTGCGGCGTAACTGCTTTTCTGCTTGGCCGCCTTGTAACTGGCCGGCAGCCGCTGCCATATCGCCCGGGAGCTTTTCCAGTAGGCTACTCATGTCGCCCATTTTGCGCACCTGCACCAACTGTTCCCTGAAATCATTCAAGTCGAACTTGTTGCCCGACTTCATCTTGGTGGCAAGCTTCTCAGCCTGAGCCATGTCGATGTTCTGGTGGGCCTGCTCCACAAGCGAGACAATGTCGCCCATGCCCAACACACGCTGTGCCATGCGTTCAGGGTAGAACGCTTCAAGCCCATCGAGTTTTTCTGATACACCGACAAACTTCAGTGGCTTGCCTGTGATGTGGCGCACCGACAAGGCCGCGCCCCCGCGGGCATCACCGTCAAGCTTGGTAAGCACCACACCGGTTAACGGCAAAGCCTCGCCAAAGGCCTTGGCGGTGTTGACCGCATCCTGGCCTTGCATGGCATCAACCACAAACAGTGTTTCAACAGGGTCAAGCGTTTGATGCAGCAACTGGATTTCCTGCATCATGGCCTCATCAATGCCAAGACGCCCGGCCGTATCGACAATCAACACATCCATGTGCTGGCGCTTGGCGTAGTCCAGTGCATCGCGGGCGATGTCAGCCGGCTTTTGTGAGGTGTCAGAGGCAATCCACTGCACCTCAGCCTGGGCAGCCACGGTCTTTAACTGCTCAATAGCAGCGGGCCGGTACACGTCGGTACTGACCACAGCCACTTTTTTCTTGCCGCTTTTGCGGCCCTGGTGGGTGTGGTTGCCTTGGGCCAGCCAACGGGCCAGTTTGCCGGTCGTGGTGGTTTTACCGGCACCTTGCAAACCTGCCATCAAAATCACCGCCGGTGGCTGCACCGACAAGGAGAGCTCGCCCGCCTCTTGGCCAAGGTCGCCACCCATGAGGTTGGTCAACTCGTCATTGACCACCCCCACAAGCGCCTGGCCGGGGCTCAGGCTTCCCACCACCTCTTGGCCCATGGCTTTTTGTTTGACCTGGTCAACAAACGCCTTGACCACCGGCAGCGCCACGTCGGCTTCCAAGAGCGCCAAGCGCACCTCGCGCATCATGTCTTGTGTGTTGGCTTCAGTCAGCCGAGCCTGGCCTCGGATGGTTTTAACGACGCGCGTCAGACGTTGACTCAGATTATCTAGCATTGGGTGTCTTCGCTTAAACTATAGGGATGTCTACAGGCATTGTATTTCACGCCATCGCTGCGATCATCTATTTAGGTTTGTCTGCTGTCCTTTGGGGCATGCTGCAGGCCGGCAAGCCCATGGAAACCCCTGAGCGCGTCGCGCGCTGGGTGCTGTTAGCCGCCCTGGTGGCCCAGGCCGTGGGCTTGGATGCGCTGGTACTGGCCGGTGGCAACCTGCATTTAAGTTGGTTGTTGGCGCTGTCAGTGGCCGTCTGGCTCGGTCTGGTGGTGTTCTGGCTTGAGAGCCTGGTCGTCAAAATAGACGGGCTGTTGTTGATCCTGCTGCCCATGGCCGGCGTCGTCACACTTTTGACCTCTATTTTCCCGGGCTCGCACCTGATCACCAGTGCTGCTGAGTCGGCCTTGCGCGGCCATTTGCTCCTGGCACTTGGCGCCTATGGGCTCATTACCATTGCCGCGGTGCAAAGCATCCTGATGGCCGCGCTAGACCGTCACCTGCACCACCCGCAAGACGTCGTAGAAAACGCCAGCGGCTTAAAACGGGCCATTGGCCGGGTACTCGATGCCCAGCCCCCGCTGCTGGTGCAAGAGCGCCTGTTGTTTCGCATCATCTGGATTGCCTTTGGGGCGCTGACGCTGGCCATCATCTCGGGCGGGCTGATCTCACTGGCTACCACCGGCAAGTGGCTGCCCTTTGACCACAAAACCGTCTTCACCGTCTTGTCGTGGCTGACCTTTGGCATGTTGCTGCTTGGACGCCACCTTTGGGGCTGGCGCGGCCGAATTGCGCTACGCTACACCCTGGTGGGATTTGTATTTGTGCTGCTGTCTTACACCGGCAGCCGGTTTGTCATTGAAGTGCTACTCAATCAAGGCTAAGCATGGGCAAGATACTGTTTTGGGCGGTGGTCATCATCGGGATTCTGTTTCTGACCCGACTGCTCGCTAGCCACACCGCCAAAGGGCAGTCCAAGCAGCCCCCCATTGCCAACAGCCAGAACGATAAAGACAAACAAAACAAACAGAAAAAACAAGGCCAGCCCCTAGGCGAACCCGAAGAGATGGTGCGCTGTGCCAAGTGCGGTGTCTACATGCCGCGCTCAGAAGCCATTCGGCAAAGCGAGCAGTTCTGGTGCAGCACCGAACACGCCCAAGCCGGCAGCAAAACCCGGACATAAAACCATGGCCGGTGACCTGCCCTCAGGCTGGCTGGAATTGCCCGGCATCAAGCACTGCCCATCGCCCAACAAAAACTCCCGTCCGCCGCAAACACCGATTGATCTGCTGGTGATTCACAACATCAGCCTGCCACCAGGCGAATTCGGCACCGGGTGTGCGGCCAGGCTATTTACCAATGAACTGGATTTTGATGAGCACCCTTGGTTTGACCAGATCCGGGGGCTGAAAGTCTCGGCGCATTTCCTGATCGAACGCAACGGTCAGATCACACAGTTTGTCTCATGCGACGAGCGTGCCTGGCATGCGGGGCAATCAAGCTTTAACGGCCAAGACGCCTGCAACGACTTTTCGATTGGGATTGAACTTGAAGGCACCGATGAGGTGCCCTACACCGATGTGCAGTACCAGCAACTCGGTGAATTAACCCAAGCGCTTAAACGTCAGTATCCACTGGCGCACGTCAGAGGCCATTGCCACATCGCCCCCACCAGAAAGTCCGACCCGGGGCCAGCGTTTGACTGGGCCCGTTACGCCAAACTGGGCAACTGGCAGTTACACCAGTTGCCCAGCCCAGATCTTTAAACGACAGGCGCTCGGTACATCAACTCTTGAGCAGCAGCTCGTTCATGCGCTTGACGAACCCCACCGGGTCAGTCAACTGTGAGCCATCGGCCAACAAGGCCTGGTCAAGCAAGAGGCTGGCCCAGTCGTCAAACTGCTCGTCAGAGGCCGACTCGATGCGCTTGATCAAGGAGTGATCCGGGTTGATTTCCAGGATCGGCAGCACGGTTGGGGCTTGCTGGCCGGCCGACTGCAGCAGTCGTTGCAGGTGCGGGCTCATCTCGTTTTCATCGACAACGACGCAGGCCGGGGAGTCAACCAAGCGCAGCGTGACACGCACTTCTTTGACTTTCTCGGTCAGGGCTTTGTTCAAGCGTTCAACCAGTGGCTTGTAAGTGTCGGCCACTTCAGACTGCTTTTTCTTTTCTTCTTCGTCGGCCAGGGCTTCAAGGTCCAGCCCGCCTTTGGCCACCGAGGCCAGTTGCTTGCCGTCAAACTCGCGCAGGTGCGAGAGCATCCACTCATCGACCCGATCCCACAACAGCAGCACTTCAATGCCTTTTTTGCGGAAGATTTCCAGGTGCGGGCTGCTCTTGGCGGCCGTATAGCTCTCGGCGGTGACGTAGTAAATCTTGTCCTGACCTTCTTTCATGCGGCTCACGTAGTCGGCAAGCGAGACGTCTTGGGCGTCGCTGTCGTTGTGCGTAGACGCAAAGCGCAGCAGCTTGGCAATGCGCTCCTGGTTGGCCATGTCTTCGCCGGTGCCTTCCTTTAACACCTGGCCAAACGTACCCCAAAACGCCGCGTAGTCTTCTTTGCGGTTTTCTGCGAGGTCTTCAAGCAGGCTCAGTATCCGCTTGGCTGAACCCTCACGGATGGTGCGCACGTCACGGCTTTCTTGCAGGATTTCGCGTGAGACGTTTAGCGGCAGGTCAGCTGAATCGATCACGCCACGCACAAAGCGCAGGTACGAGGGCAGCAGCTGCTCGGCATCGTCCATGATGAACACGCGCTTGACATAAAGCTTCACGCCTCGCTTGGCGTCGCGGTCATACAGGTCAAACGGTGCACGCTTGGGCACAAACAAGAGCTGTGTGTACTCGCTGCGGCCTTCGACACGGTTGTGGGTCCATGCCAGTGGGTCGTCAAAGTCGTGGCTGACGTGTTTGTAAAACTCTTTGTACTGCTCGTCGGTGATTTCGGACTTGTTGCGCGTCCACAGGGCACTGGCCTGGTTCACGGCTTCCCACTCACCGGTGCGCTTCATCTCAGAAGCTTTCTCGTCCCACTCTTCCTTGGGCATTTCCACCGGCAGGCTGATGTGGTCTGAGTAGCGGCGCAGGATTTCACGCAGCTTCCAGTTGCTCAAGAGCTCATCTTCGCCCTCGCGCAGGTGCAAGACGATTTCTGTACCACGGTCGGCCTTCTCAATGCCCGCGATAGAGAACTCGCCCTGGCCGTCTGACTCCCACTGTACGCCTTCACTGGCAGCCAGGCCAGCACGCCGGGTGCGCACGGTGACTTTGTCGGCCACAATAAAGGAGGAGTAAAAGCCCACGCCAAACTGGCCAATCAGTTGGGCGTCTTTTTGATTGTCGCCGGTCAGTTGCGAAAAAAACTCGCGGGTGCCGGAACGGGCAATGGTGCCGAGATTGGAAACCGTGTCATCACGTGACATACCAATGCCGTTGTCCGAAACGGTGATGGTGCGAGCGTCTTTGTCGTAGTCAACACGCACACGCAGCTCGGGGTCGGATTCGAACAGTTCGGGCTTATCAAGCGCCTCAAACCGCAGCTTGTCGCAGGCGTCTGATGCGTTGGAGATCAACTCGCGCAGGAAAATTTCTTTGTTGCTGTAGAGCGAATGAATCATGAGGTGCAGCAGTTGCTTTACCTCTGCCTGAAACCCCATGGTCTCGGAAGATTGTGGCTTGGTCGCCTCGGTCATGGTCTCACCTGTTCCTATGTTCTTGAAATTCGGTCACTAATTCGACGGCAGCGAGGGCCAACAAAGGCAACAACAGCAAAATCGCCATAGCCACCCGCGCCTGCCAGTCGCGATTTCAAGCACATTGGGGCAAAACCCGGGATTTCAAGGGCAATATCGCACGGCAGCAAAAAAAAGCACTCGAACCAGACCTACCTGAGCCACAACGCTGCGCGACGACCGGCCAAGCCGACACTAACAACCCCTTGAGTAACTGGGCATACGCTTCGGGTATCTCAGACACAAGGGTGTGGGCATCAGGCACATAGGCGACCTTACAGCCGGCAATGGCAGCACCGATCTGCTCGGCCATGGCGAGCGGCGTGGATTGGTCAGGCAACCAAGACCGATCGCACTGGTTTTGGTGACGACCACACCTCGGTTCCAGGCGTTTGGCGAACACGGCCGCCTCTCATTTCCCGGCTCACACGCTGCGATCAAATGAGGCGTCTCTGACTGTGCGCTTGCAACCGTCTGCTACATACGGTTGCTGGTCTGTTCAATCGGCGCGTGACGACCGACATCTAGGCCGAGCACTCGGACCACGCCATCGACAATAACCGGGCGCAATGAGACGCCCCCGCGATCAATGAGCTCGATCGAGGCACGGGCTCGCATCAGGGCCCACTTGGATTGCTCGCCGATGAGGATTTGACCGACAACAAAGCTGCAATACTGAGGGCACCTGCGGCCATAATCATGAATGCGGGACTCAAATCGTCGTGAGTGCGACTCACCAACCAAGTCGCCACCATCGGGCTAAAGCCACCCGCCACCCCAAGAGTGATGTTGTAACCCAGACCAGCGGCCGTGCAGCGCACTGCAGGCTTCAATATGGCAACCATACCGAACGGTTGGGCCCCAAAATAAGGCCCCACAGTTAAGGCAAACCCAAGTTGCCCGGCATAAACCATCCAAAGTGTTGATTGATGCAACATCCAAAAGAAGGGCCAGGCCAACAACGTGGTCACCGCAGCCGAGACGATCATCACCCGCACGGGGCCAACGCGGTCTGACAGCCACCCCCCAAAAATGATGACGGGCACCATCACAAGCAAAGAAACGGTGTTGATTCGCAAGGCTGTCTCTGGGGGTATCCCGTCAATGGTTTCGAGCCAGCTAACCAAATAGATAAACGCCAAATAAAAAATAACGGCATTGACCATGGACATGCCCATGACCTGCAGGAGTTCGGTGCGATGGTATTTCAGAACCGTTTTGAATGGGTTGTGAGACTGCTCCGTGATGGCGCCCTGCGCCACTGGTTCGCGGCGCAAGTACAGACCGGCGATACCAATGAACAAGCCCAGCAAGAACGGCACCCGCCAGCCCCATTCCTGTAGCGCCTGATCCGAGAGTATGGTTGCCAGAAACGCACCAAAACCAGAGCCAAGCAACATCCCGCCGATTGCACCAAAAGCGGCAAATGAGCCTATAAGCCCGCGTTTGTGGGGATCGGTGTGCTCGATCATGTAGATGATCGACGTGGTGTACTCGCCACCAACCGACAGACCCTGCACCATGCGCAATAGCAACAGCAAGATGGGCGCAGCCAAACCGAGCGTGGCGTAAGTCGGCAAGACACCCACCAAAAAAGTGGGAATGGCCATGGCCGCCACAGAAACAATCAAGGCCGTGTGCCGGCCATGTTTGTCACCAATGTGGCCAAGCACAACACCGCCAATGGGTCGCATTAAAAAACCCACAGCAAAAACGCCGAACGAGGCGATGACTTGTGCCACGGGGTCGGCATTGGGAAAGAACAGTTTGCCAATCGTGACCGCAAAAAAACCGTAGATTGCGAAGTCAAACCATTCGAGCAGATTGCCAGCGATACCGGCCGCTAGCAATTTTGAATTGTTGCGGGTTCGTGGTGTGTCGTTGGCGCGGTGTTGGTGCGTTGACATGGGGCAAACCCTCGCGGATCCGGAGTACAAGCAATATTTAACAAAGTGTACTTGAGCGACCTTTTCCGTATATATAGGTATCACCCCTCTGGCGCCACGTACCACCACCATGCCATACTGAGAAGCGAATTGAATGCTCGGTCTATCTAAACAAACGCGCAAGCGGCTGACCTAATGGAATACTGAGATAACGACGAGTGCGGCAATTGAGCTCGCTATGAGACTCATGGACGGAGCCATCCCCGCAGAGAGCCACAGTGTCGACTTGCTTAGCGGGTCATCGTTATCAACTTTGGCCTGAATAAACCGATCTCTTCTACTGTCTTGCCAGCTTCGACTTACCGCGCAAACAGGTGCGTATGAGAGTTCAACCTCTTTGGAATAAATCAGGGCTGCCTGCAGCAATAAAGCATGGTTCGAAGAACCACCTCGGAACCTGGTCGCCCGTGTTAGTCAAACCTGCTCGCGCACCCGGGCCATGCGACAAGCAAACACCCCGGAGGGAATTTTGACTGGTGTGCTTAACAGCACCAGGCGCTGTACTCGCAGCGCCTGAATCGCCAGCCAAATGGCTTGCATGCGCCAATAGATTTAGCTGCCTTCTTTGTGAGCCAAGGGCATGGCAGCCTCCGAACGTTGTGAGGTCAGGCAACCAAGGCCAACCACACTGGTTTTAATGACCAATACGCTCCAATACTAGGTGTTTGGCGGGCATCATCCCCTCTCATTTGCGGGCTTACACGTTGCGGTCAATTTACACGTATAATCGCAATCTTCATGAGATGAGCCTCATCGAAAGTGCCCGGGTGGTGAAATTGGTAGACGCAGGGGACTCAAAATCCCCCGCCGCAAGGCGTGCCGGTTCGATTCCGGCCCCGGGCACCAGCATTTACGCGGCTCTCCGCGTTGTACAGTCCAAAGCAGCCTCGTTGTACAGTCATTGTACAAAA
>CBFHXV010000023.1:0-29898 GCA_965659885.1 Burkholderiaceae bacterium
TAGGGTCAATTGATGTTGGCGCATCAACCGTTTCTTCAGGGTGTCGATCGCAAGCCTAGCCCTTGCCTCGGCATGCACACCTGCATAAGAAATTTCACCCTCACCTAGCCAACCCCCATCAAAGAACACATTGACTTTCAAGGTACTGGTGCGCGAGTGGCCCCGAACCCCGGACAAACGCACACGGTCGCCCCCAAGGTCAGTGACCTGAGCTTGCGTAATGTCGGCTACGACATCGGGTGTGATGTAACAGGCGGGATCATGCACCTCGTAGAGCAGCTGCTCTTTCACCGTCGCGGCGTTTACCCGACCGCCCGTCTGGTCTGCCTTGCCCACCACACAGGTGCCATCGGCGAAGATTTCAACGATCGGAAACCCAATATTATCCATGCCAGGCACGTCTTTAGTACCAGGGTCGGCAAAATACCCACCGGTGACCTGAGCGCCGCACTCAATCAAATGCCCCGCCATGCTTGCGCCAGCAAGCACATGCCAATCGTCATCGGCCCAACCAAAATGCGCCATGGCTGGCCCAAGCGTCAGAGAAGGGTCAGATACCCTGCCAGTGACCACAATCTGCGCGCCTGCCAAAATAGCATCACGGATTTCTCGGGCACCCTGGTAGGCGTTGGCACAAATAAACCGCTGCTCATCAAAACGGCCTGCCAAGCATGATTTGACCATCGCTTTGCCTTGCTCGGTGGACAAATCATCACCAGTCACCACCGCCACGCGCGGCGCGATCAAGCCGAGCTCTTGTGCAAGCGCCTGAATGCGCCTGGCTGCCGCATGCGGATTGGCCGCACCGAAATTGCTGACAATCGTAATGCCGTGCGCCAAGCAGTCGGCTAGCACCGGCCTTAACTCGTGGACCAGCAACGGTTCATACCCTAACTGCGGATTTGTTCGCTTGGTGATCTGTTGCGCGGCCAAGGTTCTTTCACCGAGATTTTCAAAAATCAGGGCGCTAGGCATCGCCCTGTCAATCAGTGTATCGACCACAGGCCTTGCCGCATCCACGCGATCCCCAGAAAACCCGGCACCGCAACCTACATAAAAAGGCTGATTCACGCTTGTTTTCTCTTGTGTAGAAATAATCGATGAAGACTACTTCGCGCGACAACCGATTGCAACTGATAGGCATTGCATCGGCGTGCATGAGCAGTGACCAAAACATGGGCGATCGGGAAAACACTGACTGCCAGCCTGCGCGCCAGCAGATACGCTGTGAAGTGCCGTAAGTATGTGTCAGCACTTATGCAAACACGACATGGAGCACCAGAGGGAGGGATCTTGAATATCGCAGTCATTGGCAGCGGCCTTATTGGCCAAGCATGGGCCATCGTCTTCGCCAGAGCTGGCCTGCACGTGCGACTATGGGATCACGACGAACAAGCCCTGAACAAAGCACAAACTCTCGTGAGCCAACAGTTAGAGGAGTTGCAGACTCAACAGCTGGTTGTTGACGCGAGAAAAGCCATGGCGAACATCACGCTTGCCACATCTTTGGCGCATGCGCTAAAGGACGCAGAGTATGTGCAGGAAAACCTTCCAGAGACGCTTGATATCAAACGAGAAATATTTACCGCGATGGATGCCGTGGCCAGACCTGAGACGATTCTGGCCAGTTCAACCTCAGGCATTGCGGCGTCAGCTTTCACAGAAGACCTCGATGGCCGGCATCGCTGTCTAGTGGCACACCCTGTGAACCCGCCCTACTTGATCCCGGTGGTAGAAATCTGTGGTGCGCCATGGACAGACCCCATGGCCATGCAAAATGCCCGTGCGCTGATGGCCCGCGTCGGTCAAAAACCCGTGATCGTGCATCATGAGGTCGAAGGCTTCGTTCTCAACCGACTTCAAGGTGCCTTGTTGCGTGAGGCTTTCAGATTGATTGAGCAAGGCGTGGTCAGCGTCGAAGATCTCGATACCACCGTTAAAGACGGCTTGGGATTACGGTGGTCTTTTATGGGGCCCTTTGAGACCATCGACTTGAACGCGCCGGACGGACTGTCGGACTACTGCACTCGATATGGCCCGATGTACCAGCGCATGGCTGACCATCAAGCGGCAGCCAAGCCTTGGTCTGACGAACTGATTGGTCATATTGAGTCGCAGCGCCGCCAGCACTTAAGTGCCAATGAGCTGGCGCAGCGTCGACGCTGGCGTGATGAACGGCTAATGGCACTCATGCGACACAAACACCAGACCGAACAAATCAAACCACAGGAGTAAGCCACATGGCCTCCAAACGCAAAGCCATCATCACCTGCGCGGTGACCGGCGCCATACACACACCGTCCATGTCCTCAGCGTTGCCCGTGACTGCCCAGCAGATTGCCGATGCTGCCATCGAGGCAGCCCAAGCCGGCGCAGCGATCTTGCACTTGCATGCCCGAGATCCGCAAACAGGCAAACCCTCTCAAGACCCCGAGCTATTTCGGCCGTTTCTGCAAGCCATTAGCGCGCAATGCGATGCGGTTGTGAACATCACCACTGGCGGCAGCCCACACATGTCAGTGAATGAACGCATGCAACCGGCCATGACATTCAAGCCCGAGGTGGCTTCATTAAACATGGGGTCGATGAACTTTGGGTTGTTTCCCATGCTCGATCGTTTTAAGACTTTCGAACACGAGTGGGAACGAGAGCATCTGTTAAACAGCCGTGACCTTGTGTTTAAAAACACATATCAAGACATCGAAACCATTTTGCGGCAGGGATCGGACAACGGCACGCGGTTTGAGTTCGAGTGCTACGACATCAGCCATTTGTACAATCTGGCACACTTTATGGATCGCGGGCTGGTTCCGGGCCCGGCATTTGTGCAGTCCGTGTTCGGGATTCTGGGAGGTATTGGCCCGGACCCCGAAGACTTGATGCACATGCGCCGCACAGCCGACCGGCTGTTTGGTGACAACTACCAGTGGTCCATCCTCGGCGCCGGTCGCAACCAGATACCTTTGGCCACCATGGGTGCAGCCATGGGATCACATGTGCGCGTGGGGCTTGAGGACTCGCTGTGGATTGAACCTGGCAAGAAGGCCGCCTCGAACGCCGAGCAAGTCAAACGCATCCGGGTCATTCTCGAGGCACTGAACCTTGAGGTGGCCACACCCGATGAGGCCCGCGCGCTGCTCTGCCTCAAGGGCAGCGATCAAGTCAACTTCTGATGGCCTGAACTTCAGACATTGACTTGTCGCTAAGGCCTTTGGGCAAAGGAAAGGAAACGGTTTCCTGCAATCCGTCCATGGTTCTGACCGAGATGGCGCCCAAAGACTTCAGACGGGCAATCACGTCTTGCACCAGCACTTCGGGTGCAGATGCGCCGGCGGTAATGCCGACATGCTGTTTGCCCGCCAGCCACTGGGGATCGATGGCTCGTGGTCCATCGACCAGATACGCATCGATGCCGCGACGTGCAGCCACCTCGCGCAAGCGATTGGAATTCGAGCTGTTGGCGCTGCCGACCACTAAAACCAAATCACACTGCTGGCTCATCAGCTTTACAGCGTCTTGTCGGTTCTGCGTAGCGTAGCAGATGTCACTCTTTTTAGGTTCCTGGATGCCTGGGAAGCGCTTTCGTAGGGCATCGGCCACGACGGCCGCATCGTCGACTGAGAGCGTGGTCTGAGTGACAAATGCAAGCTTGCCCGGGTCGCGCACATGCAACTGCTCGACATCCTCGGCCGTTTCAACCAAATACATGCCACCATCAGCCTGACCGAGCGTACCCTCTACTTCGGGATGCCCTTGGTGCCCAATCATAATGACCTCAAGACCACTGGCGCGCATCTTGGCGACTTCAACATGCACTTTCGTCACAAGCGGACATGTCGCGTCAAACACCCGAAGACCACGGGCCTTGGCATCGGCCTGAACCTCTTTGGATACGCCATGTGCAGAGAAAACCACCAGCGCATCAGGCGGAATCTCGTCGAGCTCTTTCACAAACACAGCTCCCTTGGCACGCAGGTCCTCGACGACATATTTGTTGTGCACAATCTCGTGGCGCACATACACGGGTGCGCCATGGACCTGTAGCGCGCGCTCGACAATCTCGATGGCGCGATCAACGCCAGCACAGAAACCTCGGGGCTGCGCCAAAACAACTTCAACTGACGCCTCGCTTGTGCGCTGCTCTTGAACACTCATCAGATCACCCCCAGCAAATCGATATCCACCCGCAACTGCCTGCCCGCTAGCGGATGGTTGAAATCAAACACCGCATTCTCATCGTCGATTTCTTTGAGCACACCCGAATACTGGCCGCCGTTTGGCGCGGTAAACGAGACCATATCACCGGCCTCAAACGCTTCGTCTTCTGCCGCGTGCTCCGCCAACATCTGGCGACTGATCCGTTGTACGAGTTCAGGATTACGGTCACCGTAGGCCTGATCTGCAGTCAAGCTCAAACTAAAGCAGTCGCCTTCTTCACGCCCTAACAGCGCCTGCTCCATGCCTGGTGCCCACTGACCAACACCGAGCTGCAACGTTGCGGGCCGCCCATCAAACGTGTCAATAAAGACCGAGCCCGCCCCCGGGCCGCTTTCAATCACGATGCGGTAATGCAGCGTCAGGTAAGAGTCCTCGCGGACGGTGGGTGCGTTTGTCATGGGTGCCTTGGAATGTGTCTTAGAACGAACAGAATAACAACTTCAACAATCAAAACTTCATTTTAAAGGTTGATCCATGAGTTTGCGCCAAAGCCTGTCACCCAATGAAAGACCCCGTGAACGCCTCGCTCGTTACGGCCCCAAAGCCTTGACCGATGCCGAGCTAATTGCGCTGATGATCGGCAGTGGCCTCAAAGGGCGCAATGCTATTGGTGTGGCGTCGGATTTGATTGAACGATGTGGTGGCTTGCGTGGCCTGCAGCGTCAATCCATCGAGACACTCACGCAATGCAAGGGGCTCGGACCCGCACGTGCCTGCGTGCTAGCGGCCTGCTTTGAGTTAGCCGAGCGCACCAGTCTGTCTGATCTGCAGGCTCGCCAGCGCATTGAGCACCCTTCACAGATCAGCGATTACTGTCGCTTGTTGCTAACCAACAAGCCCGTGGAGCACTGCGTAGCGATCTTGCTCGATGTGCAGCATCAGGTTATCGACTGCAAGACCATTTCATGCGGCACTCTGACCGAAGCAGCTGTTTACCCCAGGGAAGTTGTCAAGCTCGCGCTCGAACATCACGCCAGCAGTCTCATACTGGCACATAACCACCCGGCAGGCACAGCGCAACCAAGCCCGGGAGACTTAACCATGACACGCTCACTTGCTGAAGCACTGGCCTTGGTCGATGTCACATTGCTTGACCATATTATTGTGGCTGGTCCGCACACGCTATCCATCCGGGAGATGGGTCACATGTGAGGACCAGCCACTTTCTAGGTCATAGGGCTACTGAAGCAGCTTTTTTTAAGCGCGCTCAAAGATCGCTGCGATGCCCTGGCCTCCGCCAATACACATGGTCACCAAGGCATAGCGCCCGCCGGTGCGGTGCAGCTCATGAATAGCCTTGACGGTAATGATGGCGCCGGTGGCACCAATGGGGTGGCCCAAAGAGATGCCGCTGCCATTGGGATTGACCTTTTCCGGGTCCAAGCCAAGCTCTTTGGTCACAGCACATGCTTGCGCGGCGAACGCCTCGTTGGCCTCGATGACGTCAATCTGGTCAAGACTCAAACCGGCACGCTTGAGCACCACTTGCGACGCTGGCACCGGACCGATACCCATGATTTCGGGATCAACACCTGCGTGGGCATAAGCCACAAGCTTGGCCAATGGCTTGGCGCCTGATGACTTGACTGCCTCACCACTCATGAGCACCACAGCTGCCGCACCATCGTTGATGCCTGATGCGTTCCCGGCGGTCACCGTGCCGTTTTCTTTTTGGAACACGGTACGCAACTTGGCCAAACCCTCCATGCTGATATCACGGCGGGGATGCTCGTCGGTGTCAAAGGTGACTTCGCCTTTGCGGGTTTTAATCACCACCGGCACGATCTGGTCGCCAAAACGGCCTTCGTCTTGCGCCCGGATGGCGCGCTTGTGCGACTCAACGGCCAGCGCGTCCTGGTCATCACGCGAGATGCCAAACTTCTTTGCAACGTTCTCGGCGGTGACCCCCATGTGCATACGGCCAAACGGGTCGGTTAGCGCGCCAACCATCATGTCGGTGACCTTGGTGTCGCCCATACGGGCACCAAAACGCATGGCTTCAGACAAATAACCGCCGCGGCTCATGGCTTCAGCGCCACCGCCAACGGCCATCTCCGTATCCCCAAGCAAAATGGACTGTGAAGCCGAGACAATGGCCTGCAGACCCGAGCCACACAAACGGTTGACGTTAAACGCTGCCGTTGTCTGGGGCAAACCGGAATTCAGTGCCACCACCCGCGACAGGTACATGTCACGCGCCTCGGTGTGCACCACATGGCCAAAAGCCAAATGCCCGACTTCATCGGCAACGGCACCGCCTTTTTCAAGTGCGGCCTTGACCACCGTTGTTCCCAGATCAATGGGCGGTACGTCCTTTAAAGCCCCACCAAAATCACCAACTGCCGTGCGTACGGCTGATGTTACCCAAACTTCACGCATGATTCGCTCCTTGTCTAATTTCTCTTCTGTTGGCCACGCTGCACTTGCTACCCTGTTGCCCGAACAGCGACAACCGTCATAACCTTTTTCTTATTAGAACCAATTTTTCCACTGACCTTTTTGGGGAAAATCATGGTTTGGTTACTTTCATGACAGAATAACCTGATCCTGTGAGTGTTTTGTGACGATGACAACACCTTATTCCGTTTTAGACCTCTCTCCAATCCCTGAAGGTGCTAGCGCTGCCCAAGCGTTGGTCAATACCCGTGAGCTTGCACAGCACGCCGAGTCCTGTGGTTACCGTCGCTATTGGCTGGCCGAACACCACAACATGACGGGAAACGCCAGCTCAGCCACGGCGGTGCTGATCGGGCATGTGGCTGGCGCCACCCAGACCTTGAGAGTAGGTTCAGGTGGGGTCATGCTGCCCAACCACGCGCCCCTGGTCATTGCTGAACAATTCGGCACGCTCGCTAGCCTTCACCCGGACCGGATTGATCTGGGCTTGGGCCGCGCACCGGGCACGGACCCGCTAACGGCGCGGGCGTTACGTCGTGACTTGCAAGACGAGGGCCAAGGATTTGCCCAGGACGTGCTTGAGCTGCAGCATTATCTGGGCCTCGATGCACATGAGGCTGCGGTCAAAGCCATACCCGGCATGGGCACGCAGGTGCCAATCTGGATTCTGGGCTCAAGCCTTTACGGCGCGCAGCTAGCCGCCCATTTGGGGCTGCCCTATGCCTTTGCCTCTCACTTTGCGCCTGCCGAGCTACTGAACGCCCTGACGGTCTATCGCGAGACCTTTAAGCCATCAGCTTCCCTAAACAAACCTTATGCCATGGTGCTGGTCAATGTGGTGGCCGCTGACACCGATGAGCAAGCGCGATACCTGTACACCTCGGTGCAGCAGCACTTTGTTCGTATGCGGCGCAACACGCGCGGCCAATTGCCTAAACCGATCGATGACATTGAGTCATTCTGGAACGAGGCCGAGCGGTATTTTGCCACGCAGATGCTGGCTTGCTCCGTGGTGGGATCCGTGCCCACCGTGGCCAAAGGCCTGCAACGCCTGCTTGACCAAACCCAAGCGCAAGAGCTCATGTTTGCCGGGCAGATACACGACCATCAAGCACGTCTTCGGTCATTCGAATTGGCCGCACAGGCCATGCAAATGCTCGGACAGCCAGATCCCGTCACCGCCTTGTCCGCGGCCAATTAACCGGCCTGGCGTTTTCACGCAGTCGGTTAGACCAACCCCTGACCAAACACTAACGCTGGCCGTACATGTAGTCACGACGCCAGGGATAGGCCAGGTCACTGGGCTTGTCCAGCTCATCGGCGCGGCCGGATTGTGGCAGGTGCGCTCCAACGATTTGGTAAAGGGCAATCCAGCCATTTTCAAAACCAGCGGCGCAGCCAGCCAGATATAGACGATAGGCGCGCAGTGCCCGCTGGCCACGCTCGTCAGACAGGATTTGCCGGGCGCGATCAAGATTGGCCTCCAAGCCATCACTCCAGGCCCACAGGGTTCGTGCGTAATGAGGACGCAGGTTTTCCACATCAATGGACTCAAGGCCGCCGTTGGCCATGTGAGTCATAACGTGGCCAATATGCGTCAACTCACCACCGGGGAAAATATATTTTTCAATGAAGTCGCCCATGCCATGTCCGAGCTGGGCGTTATCCACGCCACCGGCGGTAATGCCATGGTTCATGACCAAACCACCGGGCGCCAACAAGTGGCGCAAGCGGGTGAAATAACTGTCAAGCTGGGCACGGCCCACGTGCTCGAACATACCCACCGAGGCAATCTTGTCAAACGGCTTTTCTGTGTCGAGCTTGCGGTAGTCGAGCAGATCAATGCGTACGCGGCCTGAGAGCCCCTTTTGCTCAATTAGCTGGTTGACATAGGCATGCTGGTTGCGTGACAACGTGACGCCGGTGGCATCCACGCCATAGTGCTCGGCTGCCCATAGCAGCAATGCCCCCCAGCCAGCGCCAATATCGACAAAGCGTTCGCCGGGCTGCAAGCGTAGTTTGCGGCAGATGTGGTCAAGCTTGGCCTCTTGCGCTTGCGCCAAGTTCATCTCAGGCTCACGGTAGTAAGCGCAGGAATACACCCTTAAAGGGTCAAGCCAGAGACCATAAAAATCGTCTGACAAGTCATAGTGAAACTCGATTTGCTTGGCATCGCGCTCAATCGAATGACGCCAAACCGAGATCAAACGCTTGATCAGGGCGCTAAAGGCCCCCTGACGGGCGGCTTCGACCGGGCTGTCGGGCAAGAGCGCCGTGGCAGCTGCCATCAGATCACGCATGGGACTGTTGATTTCAACCCGCCCCTCGACATAGTCCTCACCGACCTTGCCAATATCACCAGCGGCAAGGTTTTTCAGAGCGCCGTTGGTCTTGGCGACAAACTCAACGCGGGCATCTTTCGGTCCAAGCCACTGGCCATCGGGCATTTGTAGGCGCACGGTCACAGGCATGGCTGCAAGCTTCTTCTCGACTAGGCTAGCCAACGGATTCAACATCAATCTCCCAAGTTTGTTGCTTTAACGCAGAGAATGTATAAGATTTTTTAAAAACACGAAACCGGTGATGTAACTGCGCCACCTTTGACCCCCACACGAACAAACGAGAAACAGCCTTGCCACAAACCAGCCCATCTGCTTGCCAAGCACAGCAAAAACACGGTACTATCGTGGGTTTGGTACTAACCAGACCACAGGCGGCTGCGCAAGCATCGCCTGTCCCACGGAAATAGAGAAAGGTGCGAACATGGCACGAGTATGCCAAATTACTGGAAAGAGCCCAATGTCGGGCAACAACGTCTCCCACGCGAACAACAAGACCAAGCGTCGTTTCTTGCCGAACCTGCAATCTCGTCGTTTCTGGGTTGAGAGCGAAAACCGCTGGGTGCGTCTTCGCGTAAGCACCAACGCACTGCGCACGATTGACAAGCTCGGTATTGACTCGGTGTTGGCTGACATGCGCGCCCGCGGCGAGTCTGTCTGAGACGCTAAGAGGCGGTTCAGTTCGAAGCTCTATCTACCCGCACAACCGTGCCAAAGCTTCGATGAAAGATACTGCTCAATTCAAAGCTAGCAACACTGGCAGACAATGCTGCCAGGTTTCACGGAGATTAAGACATGGCCAAGGGCATTCGCGAAAAAATTAAGCTGGAGTCAACCGCTGGTACAGGTCACTTCTATACGACCACTAAGAACAAGCGCAACACACCGGACAAGATGCTCATCAAGAAGTTTGATCCAGTGGCGCGCAAGCACGTCGACTACAAAGAGACCAAGCTCAAGTAATTCAAGCACCAAGATCAGGACTGCGCGTCACTTGACTGGGCTCGAATTGATGCCCATGCCGTGCGAATCATGGTTTGTTGAACTCGCCGCTGTCTTGGTTTAAGGCGGATTGATGACTGGTTGCTCTAAAAACCCCACCCGCGCTTGGCCGGTGGGGTTTTTTAATGATGGTTTTTAATGTGTTCGCCGAGTCAAGGTCTTGCCGATAATGTAAGGGACTTGTGAGCACATGGTATTCATATAATGAGCATAATCTTTCGGCTTTCGATCATTGGCGCATCTACTTAAGCGCCTTCGGCTGATTTAACCCAAACACACCAGACAAGAAGAAGATTTATGCAGGAACGTTACGAACCCAATGAAGTAGAAACCCGGGCACAAGCCGCCTGGAATGAGCAAAATGCCTACGCGGTGTTTGAAGATGCCAAAGACGCCCAAGGCAATCCCAAGCCGAAGTATTACGCCTGCTCCATGCTGCCCTACCCTAGCGGCAAGTTGCACATGGGCCATGTGCGCAACTACACCATTAACGACATGATGACGCGGCAGTTGCGCATGAAGGGCTTTAATGTCTTGATGCCCATGGGTTGGGATGCCTTTGGCATGCCGGCCGAGAACGCCGCCATGAAGTCCGGCGTGCCCCCAGCAAAGTGGACCTATGACAACATCGACTACATGCGCAAGCAAATGCAGTCCATGGGGCTGGCCATTGATTGGTCGCGCGAGATGTGTGCCTGCGACCCGGACTACTACAAGTGGAACCAATGGCTGTTTCTGAAGATGCTGGAAAAAGGCATCGCCTACCGCAAAACACAGGTCGTGAACTGGGATCCAATCGACAACACGGTGCTGGCCAATGAACAAGTCATCGATGGGCGTGGCTGGCGTTCGGGTGCCGTCATCGAGAAACGCGAAATTCCTGGCTATTACCTGCGCATCACGGATTACGCTGAAGAATTGCTCTCGTTTGTCAAAGACAAGCTTGACGGCTGGCCCGACCGGGTCCGTGCCATGCAGGAGAACTGGATCGGCAAGAGCGAGGGCGTGAGGTTTGCCTTTACCCATGACGTTCACAACAGCGACGGCGAGTTGATTGACGATGGCCAGATGTTTGTGTTCACCACACGCGCGGACACCATCATGGGGGTGACGTTTTGTGCGGTGGCGCCTGAGCACCCGCTCGCGGCCAAGGCAGCTGAGTCCTCACCTGAGCTGGCTGCATTTATCGAGAAGTGCCTAAAAGGCGGACAAACCGAGGCTGAACTAGCCACACGCGACAAGGAAGGCATGGACACGGGCTTGCGCGTGACCCACCCGCTGACGGGCGAATCAGTGCCTTTGTGGGTTGGCAATTACGTGCTCATGAGCTACGGAGGCGGTGCGGTCATGGGCGTGCCCGCTCACGACGAACGTGACTTCGCTTTCGCACTGAAATATCAGCTACCGATCAAGCAGGTGGTGCAAGTCGGAGAAGAATCCTTTGATGATCAGCAATGGAACGCTTGGTATGCCGACAAACAAAACGGCACGCTGGTGAATTCGGGGGAATTTGATGGGCTGAGCTCAACACAGGCCATCACCACAATTGCCGAACGCTTGCAAGCAATGGGCAAAGGCCAGCGCCAGACCACTTGGCGCTTGCGGGACTGGGGTATTTCGCGTCAACGCTACTGGGGCACGCCAATTCCCATCATTCACTGCGAAGACTGCGGCCCAGTGCCCGTACCAGAGAAAGACCTGCCGGTGATCCTGCCTGACAACCTGATTCCCGATGGCTCAGGCAACCCCTTGGCCCGTCATGAAGCGTTTTTGTCATGCCAGTGCCCCTCGTGCGGCAAGCCGGCTAGGCGCGAAACCGACACCATGGACACGTTTGTGGATTCGTCCTGGTATTTCATGCGCTACACCTCGCCTGGCAATGACCAGGCCATGGTCGATACACGCAATGACTACTGGATGCCCATGGACCAGTACATTGGTGGCATTGAGCATGCTGTCTTGCACTTGCTGTACGCGCGCTTTTGGACCAAGGTCATGCGCGACCTCGGATTGGTCAACTTTGATGAGCCGTTTACACGTTTGCTTACCCAAGGCATGGTGCTAAACCACATTTACTTCGAGAAGACCGAGCGCGGCGCGATCGAATATTTCTGGCCTGAGCAAGTTGAAAACATCTACGACAGCAAAGGTGCCATCGTGGGTGCCAAGCTTAAGTCCGATGGGCGGCAAATTCAGTATGGTGGTGTGGGCACCATGTCCAAATCCAAAAATAATGGCGTGGATCCCCAATCCCTGATCGATCGCCAAGGCGCAGACACCGCCCGCCTGTTTGTCATGTTTACCAGCCCACCCGAACAAACACTGGAATGGTCTGACGCCGGTGTGGACGGCTCGCTACGGTTCCTGCGCCGTTTGTGGTCTAGCGCCTTTGAGCACCGGACATTGATCGAGCAAGGGGTCAAGGCTGCTGGCGTGAGCAAACCAGACTTTAGCCAAGTCTCAGAAGACATCGCCACGCTCAGACGACAGATCCATGGGCTGCTAAAACAAGCCAACTACGATTACGAACGCATCCAGTACAACACCGTCGTGTCTGCCTGCATGAAAATGCTCAATGCCATTGAGGACAGCAAGCTCAATGCACTTAACGAGCAGGATCAAGGCGCACAAGCCGTGGCCGCCGAGGCCTTCGGAATCTTGTTACGGGTTTTATACCCTGTGGTGCCTCACATTACCTGGCAGCTCTGGCAAGACCTTGGCCTGGTGAGCCTGCATGGCGACTTGCTCGACGCCGCCTGGCCCGAGCTTGATGAGCAAGCGCTCAAGGCTGACGTGCTTGAACTGGTGCTTCAGGTCAACGGCAAGGTGCGTGGCTCTGTCACGGTGCCGGCCGATGCCGACAAATCGGCGATTGAAGATACTGCATGCTCGCACGACGCTGTGGCCAAGCACCTTGATGGACGTCCGCCCAAGCGAATCATCGTGGTGCCAGGCAAACTGGTCAATGTGGTAGGGTAGACAGGCAACGTGTGGAGAGCCTTAACATGAGACTTGTGTCAACTAACCGGCAGCCACCCATGGCATGGATCAAGTTCGCCCTGATCGCATCCACGGTTTTGATGCTGGCTGCTTGCGGCTTCCGGTTGCAGGGATCCACACCCCTGCCCTTTGACACGTTGCTCGTAAAGGTCCCAGAAAACACGGCGTTTGGCGCTGACTTGCGACGCGCCATCAGCGCGGCCTCGCCTCAGACCCGCCTCATCGAGGATCCCGAGCTGCCTTACGATGCAGCCTTGCAGCAAATATCATCAAGCCGCACCGCGCGTGAGGTCTCACTTAACGCCCAAGGCCGTGTTGAAGAGTACGAGCTGACGCTGACGTACGTCTTTAACTTGGTATCAGCCGATGGTGAAGTTCTGTTGCCCAACACCACCCTGAAAGTGCGCCGCAACCTGCCCTTTGACGATCGTGTGGTGCAGGCCAAGGAAGGCGAACAAGCCACACTGTTTAATCAGATGCAGGCCAGTCTGGTGGCGCGTATCTTGAGACGCATCAGCGCACCGGATGTCAGCCAAGCTTGGGCCGAACAACAAAGCAGTCAGCAGTAGGACCCTCATGGCGCCGAACACCCCCGTTCTGCCACCGGGTAAACCGATACCAGCTTTGGTGGTAATCACTGGCAGCGAACCTCTGCTGGTGCTTGAAGCAGCTGACGCTTTGCGGGCAACTGCGCGCGAACAAGGCTTCACCGAGCAGCACCGGTTTGTCATGGATGCCCGCAGTGACTGGCAGCAGCTATTTGGCGCGGCTTCAAGCGGTTCGCTGTTTGGCGACAAACAAATGGTTGAAGTCTCGCTGCCAGGTGGCAAGCCGGGCAAGACTGGCGCCACTGCCCTTGAAACACTGGCCGAGCAATGCAAGGCGCGCGCAGCCGATGACGTACTGACGGTTGTCAAGCTGCCCGCGCTCGATCGCACGACACGGCAAACGCGCTGGGCAGGTGCCCTGTTTGAGGCCGGCCACGTGGTCACCTTACCCGAAATCGGTCGTGCGGCACTGCCGGGCTGGATCGAGCAGCGCCTGGCAGCGCAACATCAACAGATGGACAGCCATGCCTTGCAGTGGCTAGCTGATCGGGTCGAAGGCAACCTGCTGGCGGCACATCAGGAAATCCAAAAGCTTGGGCTGCTATATCCGGCCGGTGAGGTCACACTCGAGCAGTGCCAGAGTGCGGTGCTTAACGTGGCGCGCTACGACGTGTTCGCTTTGCGAGATGCCATGCTTGATGGCGATGCGTCACGCATGTTGCGGGTGCTGCACGGCTTGCGTGCCGAGGGCGAAGCCCCGCCACTGGTGTTATGGGCCATGGCAGAAGAAATCCGCACCATGGACCGCATCAATCGCAGCGTGAGCGCGGGCCAACCACTGACCGCGGCGCTTAAAGCCAATCGAATGTTCGGGCCTCGCGAGCAGCGCGCACGTGCCGCTCTGACACGCGTAAGCGCTGCGCGCTGGCGCAAGGCCGTGGCGCATGCCCATGATGTGGACCGGCTGGTCAAAGGACTGACGGTACCGGGTAGGCTCACGGATGCCTGGCGTGAACTTGAAAGGCTCGGGATGAGTATCGCGGCTAGCCGCTCGGGCTAAACTGAAGGCTTATGCAAACGCATGCGTTTCGCTTGCCTGCAAGGCTATGCATCGCTTAATGACACGATTTAAAACACGCTGAACATGACTGAACTCGCCCAAACCATGATGCTTATTGGCCAACAAGCCAAGCGCGCTGCTCGCGCCATGTTGCGCGCAAGCGACGCCAACAAGGCAGCAGCGCTGTCCTTGATTGCCGATCGCATCGACCAATCACACGAGGCCTTGACGCGGGCCAACGACACTGACCTGCAAAACGCCAAAACACAGGGCTTAGAGCAATCCATGATTGATCGGCTGACGCTGTCGCCCAAAGCGCTTAAGACAATGGCAACGGGCTTGCGTCAGATCGCAGCCATGCCAGACCCCGTGGGCGGCATGAGCGCTAGCGTGGTGCGCCCCAATGGCATGCGGGTGGCACAAATGCGCGTGCCACTTGGGGTGATCGGCATCATTTATGAATCACGCCCGAATGTGACGATTGACGCTGCCGCGCTTTGCCTGAAATCAGGCAACGCCTGTGTGTTGCGAGGCGGCAGCGAGGCGTTTCACAGCAACATGGCACTGGCGCAAATCATTCGCGAAGCGTTGTCGCAGACGGGGCTACCCACCGATGCGGTGCAAATGATCGAGACCACGGATCGCGACGCGGTGGGCCATCTGGTGACCTTGACCGACTACATTGATGTCATCGTGCCACGCGGCGGCAAAGGCCTGATTCGTCGCCTGCAAGACGAGGCCCGGGTGCCGCTGATCAAACATCTCGATGGCAATTGCCATGTCTATGTGGACTCGCATGCCGACTTGGATCGTGCGCTTGACATCGCCGTGAACGCTAAAACCTACCGTTATGGCATTTGTGGCGCCATGGAAACATTGCTGGTTCACCAAGCCGTGGCACCCACGTTCATGCCACGCATGGCTCAGGCGATGCGCGCGCATGGCGTTGAACTCCGGGGCTGCGAGGCCTCGCGTGCCATCGAGCCCGACATGCAGGCGGCCGAGACATCTGACTGGGCCGAAGAGTATCTGGCACCCATTTTGGCGGTGCGTGTGGTTGACGATATCGCCCAAGCCATCGAGCACATTGCATGTTTTGGCTCAGGGCATACCGATGCCATCGTTACGCAAGATATGGATAGGGCCACACAGTTTGAACAGGAAGTGGACTCAAGCTCAGTGCTCGTGAACCTGCCCACTTGCTTTGCCGATGGTTTTGAATACGGCTTGGGTGCCGAAATTGGCATCTCGACCAATCGCTTGCATGCTCGCGGGCCTGTGGGGCTTGAAGGCCTGACCACGGAGAAATGGGTGTTGCGCGGCCAAGGCCAGACACGCGGCTAACCATTGGATGCCCGAACACGAGCACTCATGAACACCAACACACACCGATCGAATACAGGAGGTACGGGTGGCCTATCTTTGGGTTAAGACTCTACATATTCTCTTCATGGCGTCGTGGTTTGCGGGCCTTTTTTATTTGCCACGCATCTACGTCAACCTCGCGCAGGCCACGGACCCAGCGGTTAAAGAAACCCTGATTGGCATGAGCCACCGGCTCTACCGCTTTATGACCATTCTGGCATTTCCGGCTGTGGGTTTTGGGCTTTGGCTTTATCTGTATTACGGCATTGGCATGGGGCCTGGCAGTGGCTGGATGCACGTCAAGCTGCTGTTGGTGGGCCTCATTATTGTCTATCACTTGGTGTGTCGTCGTTACTTGAGGCTCTTTGAAGAAGGTCGCAACCCGCATTCGCACGTTTTTTATCGCTGGTTTAACGAGATTCCTGTGGTGCTGATGCTGGCCATCATTGCCATGGTCGTCATCAAGCCCGCGTTCTAGGCCGACACATGCCCGAGCAGAAAAAAACTGGCACGCTACGCTTGACGCCCAAACGCGATAGCGCTGACAGCGGCCGTGCCCCTAAAAAAACCGAACGCCACAAGTCTGGGGCACGGGCCCATCAGCGCACCCGTATGCAGACAGAGCAACGTCATGCACGCCCGGCCTCGGCCGATGCAACCACGACAACGGCAACGGCTGCACCCTCACCCTCTGCGCCTGCACGCCACAACACCCGGAACCGAACACGGCACAGCCACGACGCTGGCGCCAGAGCTCAACCGCCTTTACCAGCAGGTCGGCCTGAAGTTGCCATGCCAGGCAACGATGATCGGTTCAAGATATTTGCCCCCTGCCCCAAAGGCTTGGAGCAGGCACTGGCAGGCGAACTGGTGGGGCTGGGGTTCGCGGGCGTACAAGCCGGATCAGCGGGCTGCCGGTTTGAAGGCAATTGGCAAGACGTCTGGCGTGCCAACCTGTATAGCCGGTTAGCGACGCGCATCCTGGTGCAAGTCTCACACGCCCGGATCAACAATGAGGATGATTTGCGCGCCTTGGCCTTAGGCACCGCCTGGGAGCGTTGGCTGGGACCGCAGCAAACACTGCGTGTCGACACATCGGCTATTCGAAGTCCCATGCAAAGCCTGCAGTTTTGCAATTTGCTGGTCAAAGACAGCGTGTGCGATCGCCTGCGCGACAAAGAAGGTGCGCGCCCTTCTGTTGACACCGTGCGACCGGATGTACGCGTACACAGCTTTTTAAGTGCTGACCAAGCCACCTTGTATATCGACACCTCGGGCGAGTCGCTATTCAAACGTGGCTGGCGATTTCACAAAACCGAGGCGCCGATTCGCGAGAATCTGGCCGCTGGTCTGTTGGCCATCTCGAATTGGAAAGCTGATGAGCCCTTGCTAGATCCTTTTTGTGGCAGTGGCACCATCTTGATCGAAGCCGCTTGGCAGGCACTGGGCATTGCACCTGGTATCAACCGCCCGTTTGCTTTCGAGCGGCTTCGGGTTCACGACCGACAGGCCTGGCAGGATATGCGACGGCAGGCCACGGAATCAGTCAAGCACACACTGAGTTGTCAACTCGTGGGGTGCGATTTGTCACACCAAGCGATTGAAGCAGCAAAAGCCAATATGCAAAGGGCTGGACTGAAGGCTGATCTCATCGACTGGCGGGTGGCTGATGCCACCACGCTTGAGCCACCCACTTCGCCCGGCATGATAGTGACCAACCCACCGTATGGCGAAAGACTGGAAGTTGACGAGAACCTGATGTCACGTTGGGCCACTCAACTGAAACGCCACTATGCCCAATGGCAGGTCAATATCATCAGCGCCGATCTCGAGCTGCCACGCAGCCTGCGGTTGAAACCCAAACGCCGCGTGCCCATCTACAACGGTGCACTCGATTGCCGTCTCTTTATGTTCGAGATGGTCAACGAGCAATACCGCCACCGACCGACCTAAAAAACATCGACAGCCAACTCAGACACCCATACCCACACGCTTGGTGGCATGGAACCAGGGGGTATGCACGGTGAGCGACATGCCGTGCGTCTGTAGAAAGCAACAAGATCGTTTGGTCATCACTGTGGCAATCAAGCCACTCAATGGGATTTTTACTTGCAATAGCCTAGGGGAAACCCTATAATTAGGGAAATCCCTGAATTATTGTTCACTGCACAATGGAGTTCACATGAAAACCCAAGATTCTTTCTCAGCCTCGCTCGATTCATTGGAAATCAGCATGCTCGAGCGTGAATTGCGTGCACAGGCGCAGGTAGCTGCTGCGCGAGCCGTGGCTCGCTCGGTACGTCAGTTAATCGCCAAAGTACGCGCCTCGTTCACCACTCGCCAAGCACCTAGCGGCCTGCGCTCAGCCTAAGCAGGTTGTCACTCGATTTGCGGGTATTTGCCTGCAAAGTTGCGCTAGATGTCCGATAATACGGGCATGTCACTAAATACTGAAACGACAGTTCGCGCACGGGCGCAAACCGAACCCGCGACGGACTCGATAGCCGCGTCAGACCAACCCGAGACAGCCGGCCAAGGCCCCAGTGGTCTGGCATCAGCGCAGTCGTGGCCTAATGCCTCGAGAGGCAAACGGTTTGCGGCCATGATGTACGAAGGGGTTTTGCTGTTCGGCGTGGTGTTTTCCGCGGACCTGCTGTTTGATGTCCTGTCGCAAAGTAAGCACGCCCTGATGCTGCGCCCCGAGCGCCAGGCCTTTCTGTTTGCCGCTATTGGCCTTTACTTTATTCTTTGCTGGTACCGCGGTGGGCAAACGTTGCCCATGAGGGCTTGGCACATCAAACTGGTCAACGCTCAGGGCTACAAACCCACCCTCAAACAATTGTTCTGGCGTTATGTGTTGTTGTGGCCTATACCCTTAGCGGGCATGGCGTTGATTTATGCGCTGGTCTGGTTAACCGGTTGGCCCGCCATCTACATGTTTGCCATTGTCACACCGTTTCTGGTGTTCATCCCGAGCTGGTTTGCATCAGACGGCCAATTTCTGCATGATCGTGTGATCGGAACCCGCATCGCGGACATTCCTGAACATCTGCGACGTGCTGCATCGCAAAAAAAATCGAGTTAAAGACTTGCAAAGCGCGAGCGAGTCGGCGATGCTCTATTTTTTATCAATAACAAAAGAGCGGCATTAGACCGATGGGGCATTCCTACTCTGAGCTGTTTGAGACATTTCGCTGGCATGTGCCCAAGGGGTTCAACCTGGCGCAAGCTTGCTGTTTGCAGTGGGCGAGCCTACCTAGCCACGAACGGCGTGCCGCGATCATAGAACAAACACCCTCGGGCAGTACGCGCATGACCTCGTTTGTCGAGCTTGCGCAAACGACCTCGCAACTGGCCAATGGCCTGACGCGCTTGGGCGTGATACCGGGTGACCGCGTGCTGATTGTTCTAAGCAACCCAGCCGATGCCCTGATGGCAATGCTCGCTTGCTGGGCGATCAGGGCCGTTGCTGTGCCCTTGGCGCCAGACTTGAGTGCTGAAGCACTGCTACCCAAATTCAAGCATGCGCGAAGTCAGGTGGTGCTCATTGACGCCAACACGCAGGAGCAGGCATTAACCGCCATTAACCGCTGCCCGCGTATCAAGCACATTGTCGGACAAGATGTTTATGACGGTCGTGTCATGAGCTGGCGCGGCTTATTGGCTCGCCAGCCTGAGGTTTTTGTGCCCAATGACTGCCTGCCCTCAGACCCAGCACTTTTAGTGTGGCCCGAAGTGGCCTTACCCGATCTGCCTGCCTCGGCCGCGCTGGTGATGGCCCATCAGTCGCTGATCGGACAGCTGCCCGGCTTTGTGATGGCTACGAACTGGTTCCCAGACAATGCCAGCCAGTTGCTCACGACCTTTGAACCCTGGCGTGATCACGGCTTGCTGGCCGCGGTGTTGCCGGCGCTTTATTTTGGGCATACGGTGGTGCTAGCACAGCGCCTGCCAACGCCAGCAAACTTGCCGCGCGCGGTCACGCATGTGATGACCACAGGCCGAGAGCTCATTGATACGCTGAACCACAGTGCCCATGGCACACACGGTGCTTCAGGCGCTGAGGCGACCAAACCATTGCAAGCACTCGCCGTCTTGGATCATGCCTTGACCCAGACTTGGCACGAGCGAACCGAAGCTTCATTTGGTGTGACGCCCAATCTGGCAACCTTTGTGCCGGGCTGTGGCCTGGTGCTGGCGCAATGCCAGCAACGCTGGCCCGAGCCGGCAGCCTCTAGTGGCAAAGTGGTCCCTGGCCATCGCATGGGCCTAGCCAACACCGATGGCCAGCCTGTCGAGGGCCAGACCTTTGGCACGGTTGGGCATTTGCAAGTCGCGCGCACCGACAGTGCTTGCCAAACCGACCCTGCCCTGTTTATTCAGGCATGGCCGCTAAAGGAAACACTGGATGTCAGCGCCGCGCTGCCACCCTGGTGCACAACACCACTTTGGGCCAGGCAACTGGCCACAGACCAATGGCAAGTCCTTGGCAATGACAATGACTGGAAAATGATTGACTCGCAGCCCATCAGCCTTTGGGAGACCGAACAGCGGCTGCTGGCACTCGAAGGCGTCAGTTGGGCTCAGATTGCCATCATGCCCACCCGTAAAACGGCCGCTGGCGACTTCGAGATCTGGGCGTTTGTTGACGCCGGCTCGGGGGTTGATCGTCAGTTAAAGCCTTGGCGAGAAGAGACGATGCAACGCGTCTCGCAGGCCATTGCGCAGGTCATTGATGGTGCCGGTCAAACCATCAAGGTACGGGTCGGCGTGGTCGATCATCTGGCTTTGCCAGACAAAGATCGCCACCAACGCCTGCCTTGGCAAACACGAGCCTATCAGGCACTCGTCGATTTTTTATAAAACGCTGTCCGGTAGCAAACGGGACCACCCTCACACCGGCCAACCACACAACCCACACCCGACATATCCCACACATATCATGGCCATCTATCAACTCGATCAACTCACGCCTCAAATCGATCCTTCAGCCTGGGTGCATGAATCGGCCGTCATCATTGGTGACGTACGCCTAGGCCCCAACAGCAGTGTCTGGCCCAACGTCAGCATTCGCGGTGACAACATCCGCATCGACATCGGTGCGGGCAGCAACATCCAGGAAGGCAGTGTGCTGCATGTTGACCCCGACACGCCATTGACCATCGCCGAGAATGTCACCGTTGGCCATCAGGCCATGCTGCACGGCTGCACCATTGGTTCTGGTTCGCTTATTGGCATGCAGGCCATTGTGCTCAATCACGCCGTGATCGGACGCGACTGCCTGATCGGCGCGGGCGCTATCATCCCTGAAGGACGCACCATACCCGATGCCAGCCTGGTCATCGGCGTGGGCAAGGTGGTGCGCACGTTAAGCGACGAGGAAATTGCGAACATGCACCGCAACAATCAGAACTATCAAGAGCGTGCCGCCTTTTATGCCACCGCGCTTAAGCGAGTCGACTGATGTCTTCACACGATTGCCTGAACAAATTCTTGCTACAAGACCGCAGCGCGCGCGTGATCGCCGTGCAAATGAACGAGGTGTGGCAAGTTGCCCTTGCCAACCAGCCGAAGAACCCTGCCGTTCGCCAGTTACTCGGGGAATTGATGAGCGCGGCTTCTTTGTTAAGCGCCAACCTTAAGTTTAATGGGTCGCTCATGCTGCAACTACAAGGCAACGGCGCCATTAAATTGATGGTTGTTGAATGCCGACAAGATCTCAGCATGCGCGCCACGGTAAAACTCAACGACATGGATATCCCGGATGATGCGAACTTGCAGTCCTTGCTCAATCCAGATGGTCAAGGTCGGTTCTCTGTGATCCTCAACCCACCACGCGACACGCCGGGCAGCCAGCCCTATCAAGGGATTGTGCCTTTGCAAGCCGATGGGGTTAGCCAGGCACTAGAGGACTACATGCGCCAGTCAGAGCAGCTTGAGACGCATTTGTGGCTAGCCGCTAGCGAAGACCGTATTGCAGGTGTTTTGCTGCAACGCATGCCAGCTGACGGTGGTCGTAACCAAACCTCAGCGCATGAGCGCGATGCATCGTTTGAGCACGCCAAGGCTTTGTGCCAAACCATCGAGACACCTGAGCTGCTTGCCCAGACTAGCGAGACATTAATGCACCGGCTTTTTTGGCAAACGCCGATCGTGGGTCTGGAGTCACTAGAGATCACCTGGCGCTGTGGTTGCGACCGCACGCGGGTTGCTAACATGCTGCGTGGTTTGGGCCAGCAAGAAGTTGACGCTATTTTAGAAGAGCGAGGCAACATCGAAGTGACTTGCGAGTTTTGTGGGACGCCGTATCGCTTTGATGCTGTTGACGCCACAGCGCTCTTTACGTCAGCCAGCGCACCGAGTTCAAACCAGTTGCAGTAGTCTTACGAATAGCAATTCAAAAAGCATTCAGGCATCCTAATGGCATGCCTGAATGCCTGACCAAACCTCGTGATTCTAATCGCGGCAGCGTCCTGATCCAGTGGTGTATTGCCGCATTGCCTTTGCTTTTGCTGGGCTCTTTGGCCATCGAAATCACACACTGGCATCTCACGCGCATGCGTCTGTCCTTGTCCGTGCAGCAAGCCGTCGACCATGCCAGCTTAACGGGTGGCACAACTGAAGGCATCAAAGCGCATCTGACCAAACAGCTCCCGCGTGACTTGCGTCTACAGTTGCACGGCTGCCTGACTGAGGCTGTCGAGCCGCTGATGGCTGACTTTATTGACCACAGGCTCAGTCAGAAACAGGGCAAAGCACTGATTCGACATGATCACGTGGCACAGCAACATAACGACTATCGCGCGCGAGGCTGGCCAGATGGGCGTGGCCCACGTAGCGGCAAAACCATATTTGAGGCAAACACGCTGGCCGTAGAAGTGGTTGCAAGCATGCAGACTCGCAACCCATGGCTTCGTCAAATCTACGACCCGCTGACCATCAGACTGACACATCGAGCGGTGATGCAAAGCCACCGCCAGCAAACGCCCCTATGCTTCACGTTGAACTAGGTATGCGGCAAGGCGCTGTCAACTGGCGATCGCGCGCTAGGCCTTGTTGTTAGGGCTGCCAATGTGGCTGACACCACAGGCCACATAAATATCAAGCCATCTGCGCGGCTCTAGCCGTTCAAAACGCCGTTGAACCCGCGTGGCATCAGTTGCCGGTGGACCCACCGTCGGCGTTAGCGCCAGCAGCCGGCAGGATCTGTATGAACACCTCTTCGTCTTGCATGAGACCAAGCTCGCGTCGGGCTCGTTCCTCGATGGCTTGTGTGCCCGTGCGCAAATCGTCGACTTCAGCTTGCATGGCCTGATTACGCGCCTTCAGACCGTCGTTGAGCTCTTGTTGTTCGGCCACCTCAGCTTGCATGTCCCAAACCGCAAACCAGCCCCCCTGACCAAACCACAACGGGTATTGAATCAGCACCAATAGCACCAGCAGCGTCAGAAAGATGAGCCGCATGGCGCCAGCCCCTTAGCGTAGGTTGTAAAAAGCGTCACGCCCCGGATAGCTCGCCACCTCGGCAAGCTCTTCCTCGATACGCAAGAGCTGGTTGTATTTGGCCATGCGGTCCGAACGCGACATCGAACCTGTCTTGATTTGCATGGCATTGGTAGCCACGGCGATATCGGCAATGGTGGCGTCTTCGGTCTCGCCTGAACGGTGTGACACCACCGCCGTGTAACCGGCCCGCTTGGCCATCTCAATGGCCGCAAACGTCTCAGACAGCGTACCAATCTGGTTGATCTTGATGAGAATGGAGTTGGCGATTTGCTGGTCAATGCCCTGCTTTAGAATCTTGGTGTTGGTGACAAACAAATCGTCGCCCACAAGCTGAACTTTTTTGCCGAGGGTTTGCGTCAACACCTGCCAGCCATCCCAATCGTTTTCTGACATGCCGTCCTCGATGGAAATGATCGGGTATTTGTCGCACCAGGTTGCCAGCAAATTCGCAAAGTCCGCCGAGGACAACGCCAGCCCGCCCTCGCCAGCCAAGTGGTACTGACCATCTCGGTAGAACTCCGAAGCGGCACAATCCAGGCCAAGCGCCATTTGCGTGCCGGGCTCGTAGCCGGCGTTCTCAATCGCACGCAAAATCAGCTCAATGGCCGCCTCATGATTGGCCACGCTAGGTGCAAAGCCGCCCTCGTCACCGACTGCGGTTGACATGCCTTGCTCATCAATCAGTTTCTTAAGCGCGTGAAACGTCTCAGCGCCCATGCGCACGGCTTCGCGAAACGATGTCGCACCGATGGGCAGAATCATGAATTCCTGCAAGTCAAGCGAGTTATTGGCGTGAGCGCCGCCGTTGATGACATTCATCATGGGCACAGGCATGCTCATTGGGGCGCTGCCACCAAAGTAACGGTAAAGCGACAAGCCTGACTCTTCGGCAGCTGCACGCGCCACGGCCATGCTGACCGACAAAATCGCATTAGCGCCCAAGCGCTCTTTACTGTCCGTGCCGTCAAGCTCAATCATGGTGCGATCGATAAAGGTCTGCTCTTGCGCGTCCAGACCCATGAGTGCCTCGGAGATATCGGTATTGACGTTTTGCACGGCATTTAGCACGCCTTTACCCAGATAGCGGCCCTTGTCGCCATCGCGCAACTCAATGGCCTCGCGCTCGCCCGTGGAAGCACCAGAAGGCACAGAGGCACGACCCATGGCACCGGATTCGAGCAATACGTCACACTCGACGGTTGGATTGCCGCGAGAGTCAATGATTTCCCGGCCAATGATGTCTACGATTGCGCTCATGATGTTGTCCTGATAAAAATTCTCGAAACCCAATAAGTGATCGAAACTTATGCCCCTTGGCACACGCCCTTTGGTTCATAGCACCTGACAATCGATCAGCTCATTACCTGTTGCCTTAAGCATGTGGCACCTTACCTAGGGCCATTCGACCACACGTCGACTTACTAAAAGTCGTCTTCTAAAAAACCCGATGACTTGGCGACACGGTCAATCTGCACCAATGTACCAAGTAACGCTTCCATCTTGTCTAGCGGTACCGCATTGGGCCCATCAGACAAAGCCTTGGCAGGGTTCGGATGGCTTTCCATGAACAGGCCCGCCACACCCACAGCCACGGCCGCGCGAGAAAGCACCGGCACAAACTCACGTTGTCCGCCAGAGCTCGTGCCCTGCCCGCCTGGCAATTGCACCGAGTGCGTGGCATCAAACACCACCGGACAACCGGTCTGGCGCATGATGGCAAGCGAGCGCATGTCAGAGACCAGGTTGTGATAACCAAACGAAGCGCCACGCTCGCAAACCATGATTTGCGGCTCAACACCCGCCTGGCGAGCCGCTAGCTCGGCTTTTTTAACCACCTGCGTCATGTCTTCAGGTGCCAGAAATTGCCCCTTCTTGATGTTGACTGGCTTGCCGCTAGCCGCACAGGCCTGAATGAAATCAGTCTGACGACACAAAAAGGCCGGTGTTTGCAGCACATCGACGACCTCTGCCACCGGCTTCACCTGTTCGATATCGTGCACATCGGTAAGCACCGGCACCTGCAAAGCCTGCCGGACATCGGCCAGTATCTGCAAACCTTCGTCCATGCCCAATCCGCGAAACGAACTCGCCGAACTGCGATTGGCCTTGTCAAACGAACTTTTATAAATAAACGGGACACCAAGACGCGAGGTGATTTCTTTTAGGGCGCTCGCAGTTTCCATGGCCATCTCGCGAGACTCAATAACGCAAGGCCCAGAAATCAGAAAAAAAGGCTGATCAAGCCCAACTTCGAAGCCAGCCAGTTTCATGCCACCTGCTTTCATGCCACCTCCTGACGTTGGGCTTGGTGCGCCAGCGCCGCACGGATAAACCCGATGAACAATGGGTGACCGTCTCGAGGTGTGGACGTGAACTCGGGGTGAAACTGCACACCCATAAACCAGGGGTGGTCAGGCAGCTCCATGATTTCAGGCAGGTTCTCGCTTGGCGTACGTGCACTAATCACCAAGCCGGCCTCTTCCAAGCGAGGCACATAGACGTTATTGACCTCATAACGATGGCGATGCCGCTCATTGACTTCATCGCCGTAAATCCGGTGCGCTAGTGTGTGTGGCTTGACCGGGCAGCGTTGCGAACCCTTGCGCATGGTGCCCCCAAGATCCGAGCCCACATCTCGCACCTCGACCTTGCCCTCGCGGTCCTTCCACTCGGTGATCAGTGCCACCACCGGATGGGGCGCAGCCGGATCAAACTCCGTGCTGTTGGCAGCGCCAAGCCCTGCCACGTTGCGGGCGAACTCAATGACTGCGAGCTGCATGCCCAAACATATGCCCAGATAAGGCAGACCATTTTCACGTGCGTACCGAATGGCAGCGATTTTGCCTTCGGTGCCGCGCTTGCCAAACCCGCCAGGCACCAAAATGGCATCAAACGAAGCCAACATATCCGGGCCTTGCAATTCAATTTCCTCGGAATCGATGTAACTTAATCTGACCTTGGATCGCGTGTGTATGCCGGCGTGGCTCAAAGCTTCGGTCAGTGATTTGTAGGACTCGGTCAAATCAACGTACTTGCCGACCATGGCGATATGCACTTCATGCTCGGGGTGGGTAATCGCATCAAGCAAGCCCTGCCACATCGAAAGATCGGCTTCTGGCACATTCAAAGCAAGCGTGTCACAAATGAGGCTATCTAGGCCTTGGGCATGCAACATCTCAGGGATTTCATAAATCGAGCTGGCATCCCAGACTGATATGACCGCATCCAAAGGCACATTGGAGAACATCGAAATCTTGGCGCGCTCATCATCGGGAATCTGACGGTCGGCGCGACACAACAAGGCATTGGGAATGATGCCGATTTCGCGCAACTTTTGAACCGAATGCTGCGTAGGCTTGGTTTTTAGCTCACCTGCGGTTGCAATGTAAGGCACCAGCGTCAAGTGCACAAACGCCGTTTGATGGCGCCCTAGCCGCAAGCTCATCTGGCGCGCGGCTTCCAGAAATGGCAAGGACTCAATGTCGCCAACCGTGCCACCAATCTCCACGATTGCCACGTCGGTTTTTCCATCCCAGGCCTGGCTGGCACCACGAACAATGAACTCCTGGATTTCGTTGGTGATGTGCGGGATAACCTGCACGGTCTTACCCAGATAATCGCCACGGCGCTCTTTGCGCAGAACCGATTCGTAGATCTGGCCCGTGGTGAAGTTATTGGCCTTGCGCATCTTGGCCGAGATGAACCGCTCATAGTGCCCGAGATCAAGATCGGTCTCAGCGCCATCTTCGGTGACAAACACCTCACCATGCTGAAACGGACTCATCGTTCCAGGGTCAACGTTAATGTAGGGGTCAAGCTTCAGGAGGGTAACTTGCAGTCCGCGCGACTCGAGAATAGCGGCCAGAGACGCTGCGGCGATTCCCTTGCCCAGAGAAGACACCACACCGCCGGTAACGAATACATACTTGGTCATAAAATAGCGCGCCACAGGCGTGGCGCTATCAGGAAATTTCGATTATAGCGTGGGCAATTCAAAACAATCCACCACATGCCAACTCGTCGACCAGGCGCAAACCCACGACGCTCACATTGACATGTGGGCACCGGACTTTGAACCGATACCCGCAGCACTGCCGGCATTTACGCCACGGCTGAGACGTCAAGTTTGGCCGATGTTTTGGCTTTGACTTCGTCAACTGAGACCTCAGGGGCCAATTCAATTAGCTTTAAGCCATCGTCAGTGACCTCCATGACGCCTAGGTCGGTAATGATGACGTCAACCACGCCAACACCTGTCAGCGGCAATGTGCATTCGGGCAAGAGTTTCATGTCTTCAGTGCCGTCTTTTTTCTTGGCCACGTGCTCCATCAGGATCACCACGCGGCTTACGCCTGCCACCAAATCCATGGCACCGCCCATGCCCTTGACCATTTTGCCGGGAATCATCCAGTTGGCGAGGTCACCTTTTTCTGACACCTGCATGGCGCCCAGAATAGCCAGGTTGATCTTGCCGCCACGGATCATGGCAAACGAGTCGGCTGACGAAAAAATAGACGAACCCGGCAAGGTCGTCACCGTCTGTTTGCCCGCGTTGATCATGTCCGGGTCGACCTCTTCTTCCGTGGGAAAAGGTCCAATACCCAGCAGGCCGTTTTCCGATTGAAGCCAAACCTCCATGCCCTCGGGCACATAATTAGCAACCAGCGTGGGCAGCCCGATGCCAAGATTGACGTAAAAACCGTCTTGCAATTCGCGCGCCGCGCGGGCGGCCATTTCATCACGAGTCCATGCCATTTTGCGTGTCTCCTTTACTGCGTGGCGCGCACGGTGCGCTTTTCAATGCGTTTCTCTGGGGCATCGTTCACAACAATGCGGTGCACATAAATGCCAGGCAAGTGCACCAGATCCGGGTCGATATCGCCTGTGTCAACCAGACGCTCAACTTCAACAATGGTTACTTTGCCGGCCATGGCCACGTTTGGATTAAAGTTGCGTGCTGTCTTGCGAAACACAAGGTTGCCACTGCGATCGGCCATGTAAGCCTTGACCAGTGAAACATCGGGCACGAGCGCTGGCTCCATGACATAAGTCTCACCATCGAATTGTTTGGTTTCCTTGCCTTCGGCCACCATCGTGCCCACGCCTGTTTTGGTGTAGAAGGCCGGGATGCCGGCGCCACCGGCACGCAACTTCTCTGCCAGCGTGCCCTGGGGCGTGAACTCAAGCTCAAGCTCACCGGCCAGATATTGGCGCTCGAACTCTTTGTTCTCGCCAACATAGGACGCCACCATTTTTTTCACTTGGCGGCTCTCGAGCAGCAAGCCCAGTCCAAAGCCATCCACACCAGCATTGTTGCTGATGCATGTAAGGTTTCCTACTTTGCTGTCGCGCAAGGCCGCAATCAAGGCTTCAGGGATGCCGCACAGACCGAACCCGCCAACGGCAATTGTCTGACCGTCTTGAACCACGCCGGCCAGTGCCTCGGCTGCTGTCGCGTAGACCTTCTCCATTCAACGTCTCCTTGCCCAGTCATCGGGCGGTTAATCGCAATGCTTCGCGCACTAGTGTAACGTGCGACGACTTACTGAACCTTTCAGCCCGCGGGCTCACAAACGCGGGCCAGTGCGGCCAGCGCTTGACCTGTCCAAGGTGCTGGCTTGCCTGTGGCAGCATCCATGCTCACAAGCACCGTCTTACCACGGGCATAGAGCCCGTAAGCCAGGTCCTCAACCACAAAAATTTCGTTAACTTGTGTCAGGCTCGTGCGTCCAATGCGCTCGGCAATAAGCTTGACTCTGATCGTGGCTGGATAGGTGATAGGCCGAATGAAATCGCACGAACAGTGTGCCACCACATTGCCAACAGCGCCATCAGCCTTTAAGCCTGCCGCAGCCAGCAGCCGAATGCGTGCCTCTTCCATGAAACGGAAGTAAGCAGCGTTGTTCAAGTGCTGAAGCATGTCAGCATCGGCCCAGCGCATGGGCAGATCCACTTCAAAGGCATCCCCTATTTCCAGCGTGCGATCAGTTGGCATTGGCTTTCCTCAGGATTTGTTAGAAATGTCGACGCCGCGCCCGCCCGTGCAGCACTGCCAAACGCCGTCTTTGCCATATTTCAAGGCACTTTCAAGGCACAAAGCCCGCGCCTGTGCCCTACAATGAACCGATTGTATGGCTTAGGACGAGGTCTTCGTGATGTCAGAAAGAGAATCCATGGAATACGATGTCGTGGTTGTGGGTGGCGGACCAGCTGGCCTTGCGACAGCCATTCGACTCAAGCAGCTCGCTCAAGAAAAAAACCACGACATCTCCGTCTGTGTGCTAGAAAAAGGCAGCGAGGTTGGCGCACACATCCTGTCAGGCGCCGTGATGGATCCCCAGGCCCTGACCGAATTGATACCTGACTGGAAAGAGCGTGGTGCGCCGCTGAACACGCCAGTGACAGAGGACCAGTTTTTGTTTCTCTCACCCACGGGCGCCAGACAAACGCCCGAGTGGTTGCT
>CBFHXV010000024.1:0-27912 GCA_965659885.1 Burkholderiaceae bacterium
AGTGGCAAAGCCGGTGTTTGGCCCATCGAGCAATTGCCGTACCCTAAGCCTGACATCACCGGGCAGCTGTTGAAATGAGACCCATGTGACCCACCGGCGAGTTTGGCTTGCCAGTGGGTTGTGCTGACCAAGCCAAGCGCCGGGGCGCTAGATAATGACGCCACCCCAAAATCAATCGATCAACCACAGGTTTCAACGGATGGTTCGGTGTCTTCAAGTGGCTCCACCAACCCGTATTCGTATCCGTCCGCGTCTCTATAGATTCAACTGATGCCGAAACCCGCTCGAACTCGCACCAAGTCGTGTGCTTTCTGCCACGTTGAAAGCGCCACACTGTACCGAATTGCGCACAACGCCAAAGGTGACTGGGCACTTGTTTGCAGCGCGTGCCAGCAGACGCATTTGCATCAACCCTACTATCGCTACGGGGGCACATGGAAAGCCAACAAACGGCATTGAGCCAGTGTTTGGTCCGCCTATTTCGCAGCATGAGGCGCTTGCTTCAGTACCGGTGCTGAACCAAGCGACTGATCCAGTTCAACAACACACGATCAAGGACCGCGCTTGCGGTCAGTCCGACACGCTCTTGAAACGTTTTTCGGTTGACGTACTGTAAGTGATAGAGCTCGGCCTCTTTAGCACGCGAGGTCAAATACTCATCACTGGTCTTGATTTCATCAACCAACTGTTGTTTCTGGGCATTAACACCGAGCCAAACCTCGCCTGTGGCCACAGAATCAATATCGAGAGACGGCCGATAGGTCGAGACGAAATTTTTGAACAGTTCGTGCGTGACTTCGAGATCCTGCTGAAACTTCTGGCGACCTTCGGGCGTGTTTTTGCCAAAGACCGTGAGGGTGCGTTTGAACTCACCCGCCGTTAGCACCTCGAAATCGATGTCATAGCGGTTGAGTAACCGGTTGAGATTGGGCAGCTGGGCAACCACGCCGATAGAACCCAAGATAGCGAAAGGTGAGCTGATGATTTTGTTGCCAATGCAGGCCATCATGTAGCCGCCACTGGCTGCCACTTTGTCAATGCATACTGTTAGCGGTATGCCGGCATCGCGTATGCGCACGAGCTGTGAAGCGGCAAGCCCGTAATTGCTGACCAGTCCACCGCCACTTTGAAGCCGCAGCAGCACCTCGTCATCTTTGGTGGCGACATTCAATAGCGCCGTGATTTCGTGGCGCAGGTTGTCCGTGGCTGATGCACGGATATCCCCATCAAAATCGAGCACAAACACCCGTGGCCGACCCGACTCGTTCATCTTCTCGAGCTTTGCGGACTTGGCTTTGCCCTTCATCAATTTCTTGGCCTGTTTTTTGTTCAGCATCGACAGCTCTAGGCGCTCTTGAAGACCCGAGAAAAACGCGTTGAGTTTTTTTACCCGTAGCTGGCCTGGCGAGTGTCGGCCGCGCCGGCGTATGGCGGACAACGCGGCAAAGACAATCACAATGGCCACGCCGACGGTGACCACTTTCGCCAAAAACTCAAGATAACTAAAAAAGATTTCCATGCTGAGATCCTCGGGCGTAATTAATAGACGGGAGGCAAAGAACTTTTCCTCGATGCTCTATTAGAAGCATAGAAGCCGCTGTAACAGCCCCATCACATAGGAGTTTATGGGGGTACTGATGGAGGCGGTGCGGGGAGGGCGTTGGACAAGCCGAGATGGCTAGGCGGCTCGGTGTCACTCAACAAACACTTTCGGCGTTTGAACAAAATGCTGAAAACGGCACTGCTGGCCGTGAACTGCTGGTCGAATGCTTGAGTACTTAAGCCTGTTGGGTGTTGATTTGGTGATGACTCAAGCGCCGGATGAGACGCCTTCTGGTGGCGTATCAGAAGTTCAATGGTAAGTCGGTTGGGAAGGTACGCTGATATACTGATTTTATGCATCGCAATAGCGCGAATCAGCCACTAGCTGATACCGACCTCGCCAATTAGGTTGATCGCACGTTCGCAAGGATCAAGGCGCCTAGATTTGTAACAACAAACAGGTCACGCATGCGGTCTGGGCTACGACGCATTCCACTTTGGCTTGCGCTTTTGTGCAAAAGCCGCAAACCCCTCTTTGGCGTCGGGCAGGCTAGCGACATGACAGAAGTTGTCTACAGCCGCGCTAATCGATGCACGGTACTGCGGGTCACTGCCGGCTTTGAAAGCCTGGCGTCCCAGACGCATCACGTCGCGCGGTTTGCTGCTAAAGACACCCGCGAGTTCGCGAGCTTGTGCCATGAGTTCAGCCGCCGGCACCACGTGACTGACCAGCCCAAGCTCTTTGGCCTCATCGGGTCCAAATGAGCGACCAGAAAAAAGCAATTCAAATGCACGGTGTTTGCCCACGATCTTGGGTAGGTGTCCGAAGTGAATCGAGGGCAACACCCCAGCATCAATTTCCGGGTAGCCAAACGTTGAATCATCCGAGGCAATAATCACATCGCAGGAAATCGACATCGTCATGCCGCCGCCGCGGGCCGTGCCATTGACTGCGGCAATGGAGGGCTTGTTCAACGCGTATTGTGCATCGGTCAGTTGACGATAGAGTCGCTCGAGTAATTCAGGCACATGGGCTTGGCCTTCATGGATGGCTTTTAGGTCCAGCCCCGCACAAAATCGCCCCGCCACCGCGCTTGAGACAATCACCGCACGTATATCATCGTCTTGGCTGGCTTGGTGCAAGGCTGCGAGATAGTCGTCAAGCAACTGTTCGGTCAGTGCGTTGACCGGCGGGTTGTCAATCAGAATTTCGGCGATGTGGTCGGTGGTGGTGTAGTGGATCAAGGACATGATGGATGTATGTTGTGAATCTATTGTCGGGACTCAATGGCCGATAGACGGGTTAACGCCTGACCTTGGCAGGGTTCTCTTCATAAGGTGGGCTGTAGACCACCAGCAGTTTGACCGGTGTCTCTGAGGTCACCTCTAGCTTGTGCATGACGTCCGCCGGGAAAAAACAGGTGTCACCGGCTTGCATCTCAAAGGCCTCATCGCCAACTTCCACGTGCGCTGAGCCTTCGAGCAGGTAGCAGACCTGTTCAACACCGGGGTGGGCGTGTGGCAACGCACCGCCCGACTTGCCCAGCGTGCCCAGGATCACTTCCATGTGCTCGGCACCCACGTTGTGACGCGAAATCAAGCGCTGGTTACTCGTTTCGGTGTGGTTGGCCGGATGGTAGGTCGGCACATCGCTGGTGCGCACGAGGTATTTGGATGTCATGTCAGGCCTCCTGTTGCTTGCGCCAATCCAAAAGACGCTTGATGCCGTCTTTCATGGTGACTTCAGGTGCCCAGCCGATCGCGGTTTTGGCCTTGTCATGCGGAATGTAAAACGCACCGCCTGAGGTCAAGCGCACCGTGCCAGGCGGATCCGGTTTGATTTCCGGTTTGAGGTCACTTTTGCAGTAGTCCAGGATGTACTGCACGAGTTCGCCCGTGGTCACTGCATCTGGCCCTGAGATATTCATGGCGGTGTCTGTTGTCGGACTTTGCAACGCCGCGAGATTGGCGCGTGCCACATCGGTGACGTAGACGAAGTGTTTGGTTTCTGAACCGTCACCGGGCATGACCGGCGCTTGGCCTGCCATGATTTGATCGTATGCCTGCATGATGTAGAGCGCATTGGCTGCTCGGTAGTGCTGGCGCTCACCGTAGACGGTTGAGTATCGCAGCACCAGGTAATCCAAGCCACGTTGTTGCAGGTAGGTGCGACACAACTGTTCGCCCATGATCTTCGAGGCGCCGTACAGAATGGCCGCAGGCGGCGCACCCTCGGAGTGAAACGGCAGGGTTTCGTGTAACTCGCCCTTGATGCCGGTGCCGTAGCCATAGGTGGCGTTCGAGGAGGCAAAGATGATTTTTTTGACGCCATTAATCGCGCAGGCTTCGAGCATGTTTTGTACGCCGCGCAAGTTCACGTCAATGGCTTGCCAAGGTGTTTGCGAGAAACCCAGGCTCATGTAGGCAGCCAGGTGAACCACGCCATCGACGCCCTTGGTGGCGGCAATGACTTCAGGCAGCCGCAAGAGATCAGCACGGACAATTCTTACGCGGGGGTGGTCTTTCAGATGCTCAATGGCTTGCATGGAGCCAAATGAGAAGTTGTCGAGCAAAACCACTTCTTGGGTGCCGGCAGCGAGCAGGGCATCGGCTGTATGAGAGCCAACCAGACTAGCCGCGCCAGCGATGAGGACGCGAGCCTCTTTGAGATCAAGTGACTGACCGGCTTTAAAGGAAATCTCCATGGAGGGTACGCTCATTTTTTGTTGTTGAAACGTGAACTTTTCTGTCTTTAATCTAGCATCTTGGCCACCTCGTGAGTCCACTTTGCCAGCCAAAGCCTGTTTGAGGCATTCGGTTTTTGCGATAGCTGAGTTTGCGCACGCCAAACGCCATGAGCCTGCGCCTCGCTACACTGGCTGTATTAAGCAGATCACGGAGTAGCCATCATGGATTTTTCTTTTTCTCAGGATCAAGTTGAGATTAGGGGTGCCATTGACCGCATTTGTGAGCAATTCGATGCCCAGTACTGGCTTGAACGCGATGATGATGGCCGGTTTCCGCACGAGTTGCATCAGGCCTTGGCGCGCGATGGCTGGCTCGGGATTTGCATTCCGGAGGCTTATGGCGGTTCGGGCTTGGGGGTGACTGAAGCCACCATCATGATGCAGGCCATCAGCGAGTCTGGCGCTGGCATGAGCGGGGCATCAGCCGTGCACATGAACATTTTTGGCCTGAATCCGGTGGTGCAGTTTGCCACTGAAGAACAAAAGCACCGCATGCTCAGGCCTTTGATTGCTGGTGATGAGAAAGCATGCTTTGCGGTCACGGAACCCAACACGGGTCTGAACACCACGCAACTCAAGGTCAAGGCTGATCGGCGTGGCGACCATTACATTGTGCGTGGCACCAAGGTCTGGATTTCCACAGCCCAAGTGGCCGACAAAATGTTGCTGCTGGCGCGAACGACACCACTGGAAGATTGCACTAGCCACACCGATGGTTTGAGCCTGTTCTACACCGACGTCAATCGTGAGTACGTGCAAGCGCGTGAGATCCCCAAGATGGGCCGCAAGGCCGTTGACTCCAATGAGCTGTTTATTGATGACTTGCCCGTGCCCGTCGAAGACTTGATCGGTGAGGAGGGCAAGGGCTTTGGATACATCATGCACGGCATGAACGTCGAGCGCATTCTGATTGCCGCCGAGGCGATTGGCTTGGGACGTGCGGCGCTAAATCGCGCATCGCATTACGCCAAGGAGCGCGAGGTGTTTAATCGGCCGATTGGCATGAACCAGGCAATCCAGCACCCGCTGGCAGCCAACTGGATGGAACTCGAAGCCGCCAACCTGATGGTGTTTCACGCCTCGACCCTGTTTGATCAAGGCAAGCCGTGTGGTGCCCAAGCCAATGCGGCCAAGTACTTGGCCGGCGAGGCTGGGTTTAACGCTTGCCAGCAGGCCGTCATGACCCACGGCGGGTTTGGCTATGCCAAGGAATACCACGTGGAGCGCTATTTGCGCGAGGTCATGATTGCGCGCATTGCACCTGTTAGCCCGCAATTGGTGCTGTGTTACATCGCCGAGCGGGTCTTGGGCTTACCCAAGTCGTACTAGTGGTGCCTGCCGGGTCAAAGGCGGTCTAGGTGTCGCCCGAGCCGACGTTGTCTGACCAGCCGTTTTGTTTGACTTGCTCGCTGTGTTGGCCTAGCCGCGGCGCTAGGCGACGCACGGTGGTTGGCGTGCGAGACAGGCTTACCGGTGACTTGGGTATCACCATCACGCCAAGCTCGGGATGGTGAAAGTACTGAAAGAATCCCTGTGCCGCGAGGTGTTCATTGTCTAGCAAGTCATTCAGGCTGTTGACTGGGCCCGATGGAATATCTGCTTGTTTAAGTAACACCAGCCATTGTTCGGTGGTTTTGGTGGCGACAAATTCCGCAAGCAAGCTATAGAGTTCGTCGGTGTGCTGCGCGCGCGACTCTGGCGTTGAGAAGCGCTGGTCTTGCATGATCTCGGGTTGGCCCACAAGCTCAAAAAACCGCTCCCACTGGCCAGTGGTGTAAGGCATGAGCGCCACATAGCCGTCCTTCGTTCGGTAGGGGCGCCGGTGAGCTGAGACCGCCCGTGGGTAACCCATCTGGGGGTTGGGTTTGGCCAGAGTGGCTTCACCCATGTGCTCAAGCATATTGAAAGCCACGAGGGTTTCGAACATGGGCACCTCGATCGCCTGGCCCTGGCCGGATCGGGTACGTTCATACAAGGCTGCCAGAATAGCGTGTGTGGCGGTCAGGCCGGCGATCTTGTCGGCGATGATGGACGTGACAAATTTGGGCGCATCACCAGAGCCTTGCAGCCAAGCCAGCCCTCCGACTGCCTGAATGATGTCGTCATAGGCAGGTTCGCCAGCATAAGGGCCTTTTTCTGAATAGCCATAAACACCGCAGTAAATCAATTTTGGGTTCAGTGATGACAGGCTGTCGTAGTCAAGCCCGAGTTTGCGCATGGCTTGGGGTCTAACATTGAACACCAGCACATCCGCGTGCTTGGCCAAATCAAGCAGTATGTTCAGGTCACCCGATTCTTTTAGGTTGAGCACCAGACTGCGCTTGTTGCGATTGAACTGCAAAAAAGGTGCACCCATGGCCGGTGCTGCACTTGGCGAGGCATGCCGGAACACGTCGCCGGCGGCTGGTTCAACTTTGATCACGTTAGCGCCATAGTCACCGAGTGTCTGCGTACAAAACGGCCCCATGCCAATGGAGGTCATGTCCAGTACACGAACGCCAGCCAAGGCGCCAGGCGCGTTCGAGGCCGTGTCTGCTGTGTGAGCTTGTGACGATGTTTGAGGCGAGGTTTGAGGCGAGTTGCCCTTGATCATGTTTGGACCTGTTTGGTTTGCGAATGCCGCTTTTGATAGTACCTGTCAAACAACTGCATAACAGCTTGAGTCATGAGCTTTAACGTTGGCGTCATGTACGGGCGTTAGCGTTCGCACTGTGACGTGACACAGGTCAGAAACGATGCAAAATCTTGAGTGTGGCACCGAAGGTTCTGGGCCAGTTGCGCTGCTGTATTTCAACGCCGGTGGCGGTCATCGGGCAGCCGCACATGCGCTCAAAGCTGAACTGAGCAACCGGCGCCCTGAGTGGGAGGTGCATTTGGTTGATTTGTTTGAGGTGCTTGACCCGGACCAGCGCTTTAAGCGACTGACCGGATTTGCGCCAGAGGCCTACTACAACAAACGGTTATCCACCGGCTTCACGCTCGGGTTAAAGCAAGAGCTTAAAGTCCTGCAGGCGATGATCCGCGTCGCACATCCGCAAATGGTGCGTCGCCTGGTGAGGTACTGGCGTGATACGGCGCCAAGGATGGTGGTTTCACTGGTGCCCAATTTCAACCGGGCACTTGGTGCCAGCCTAACCCGATACAGAAGCAGCGTGACAGGTAGTGATGAAGCTGGCGCAGCGGCTAATGACAGTGGCAAACGCCAAATCCCGTTTGTGACGGTAATGACTGATTTGGCTGACTATCCGCCGAATTTCTGGGTGGCACCCGGATACACCGAACATCTGGTCTGTGGCACGAACCATGCGCATGCGCAAGCCATTGCCCAGGGTGTTCAACAGCGCTACATTCACCAAGTCTCGGGCATGGTGTTGTCACCACGTTTTTATCAACAGCAGGCAAATGTTGACCATACGAATGAGGCAGCACAACGTGAGGAACAGCGCTTGTTGCTCGGCTTGAAACCGGATCAACCCGTGGGTTGCGTGATGTTTGGCGGTCATGGTTCGGCCGCCATGCGGCGCATCGCTACCATGCTTAGCGATCGTCCATTAATTTTGCTTTGTGGTCGCAATCAAGCGCTCGAGCGCAGTCTGAAAAAATTGGCAAGGCAAGCGCCCACAATAGTGATGGGTTTTACCGAGGATGTTGCACATTGGATGCGGCTGGCCGACTATTTCATCGGTAAACCGGGGCCTGGATCGATCAGCGAGGCAATACACTGCGGCTTGCCGGTGATCGTGACACGCAATGTCTGGACGATGCCACAAGAGCGATTCAACACGGACTGGATACATGAGCACGAATTGGGACAGGTGGTGTCCTCAACGGTCCACATACCTCAGGCGGTGGACCATCTCACATCCGATTTGGCGGCATATCAGCAAGCGGTTGGTCAGTGTCAAAATCGCGCGTTGTTCGAAGTGGTGGATGTGTTGTCCAGCCTGATGCATCCATCGGTGGCACCGGTTGCGCCCACCGACAGCGCATTGACAGTGGCCTGACTTGTGTCTTTCAAGCCCGGTACACTTGAGCCCATTGCGTTTAACCTCTTGGGTCACCTAATGCATTTGTTTGTCTACTACAAGTTTTTGCCGTCAGACTACCCTGAGATAGAGTCCATTGCCAGGGACTTAATTGAGCAGGTCAAAGCGGCCATCCCCGGTGTTACCGCCCGGTTACTAAAACGCCCCGACGTCAACGACAAGGGTGAGCACACCTGGATGGAGTCTTATGCATGTGCGCCCGAGCACTTTGACCAGTTACAAGCGATCGTTGAACAAAAAGCCAGTCAATTGGCGTTGCCACAAGCCCGTCACACCGAAGTGTTTATTGCTGTTTAAACCGTTTGCAGGCAAGCGCACGACCGTTTTACGGCGGTGACTGGGTTCGGTCTTAAGGCTGCGGCGGCAAACTAGACCTAGCGTTAGATACCAGCGATCAATTGTTGAACTTGTTCGGTGGGTTTACTGTTGCCTTCGCGCACCATCACAAACAAGGCTGTTGCATTGATCGTCTCATGCGGCGGTGGGTTAGAAATGACCTCGCCATCTTCGCGGCCGTAGGCTAGGGCTAGCCCGATGTCTTCATTTATCAACTTGGTTGTCAGACTGGCCCAAGTACCGATGAAGTTGATGTTGTAACGCACACACTCTTCGCCGGTGCTGTCAAATAGGTCCTCAATGACTCGCTCGGTTCCAGGTGCCAGTAGCGTTCGAACGAGAAGTTCCGGATAGCTGCGAATAGGACGGACCACATGGTTGGCGCCCGCCCGAACCAGGCGCTCGCGATTGTCATCGGTCACCGCTTCGGTCACGATCAACGCTGTGGGGTTGGTCTCTCGACATCGGGTCACCAAGTCAAAATTGACGCTGTCCCAGATGGGATGAATCGGGTCATGACACAGCACCACAATGATGGCGGCTTTGTCCAGGCTGCAATGCTCAGCCGACTCTTGGTCAGCGCTGTCGGCACGGACGTGGGCGACATCCATGGCCCTGAGACTGTCGGGTATGCCGTTTTCAAGGTTCGAGCTGACAATCAGAATGGGCTTTTGGGCAGCGGGCAATGAACTGCGCCGTAGCTGAGACACAAATTGCTCGAAATAACGTTCGGCACCTTCTTTGGGACTATTGATTAAGACGATGTGATCTTCCATGTTCCAGCTCCATTCACCCTTTAATATCCTTTGGCGTCGATCTTGGCGAAACTCAAAATACAGAGCCGCGACTTGGGCCAACACGGCAATACCGGCGGCGTAAAGCAGAATCACAGTAGTCGCGCGCCCGAGCCACGTTTGCGCTGAGAAGTCTCCGTAGCCAACGGTGGTGACGGTGGTCAATGTCAGCCATAGCGCGTCTGCCCAAGACAAACCCTCGATAAACCGCATGGCGACGGTGTGAGCCAGCAATAGGAGAATTAGGATTAGTGCCAGACGCTGTAACTGTTGTCTGACGGTGGTGTCGGACAAACTGCGCAACAAGAGCAGGTGCCGGCGATTGGCAAATAACGAGATCGGGTTCATGTCTCAGTTGAACACTCAGTCACAACAAGTAACACGCGCAGTGTAAGTCACCACAGGCAAGAGAGGCCTCTCAGGTTCGCTTAAACAGGTAACGTGTCATCACGGGTCGCACCCTGAGCGTGACGCGATAGCCAAGCTCGAGCAACCAGGTCACGGGCGGCCACGAAGCCACCACACCAAGCTGTCGCCAAGGCGCGGGCATTGCACGCCAAAGGCGCACGAACCCGGCAGCGCCATCGAGCATGCGGCCCGTGTCGAGTTCTTTGACGTGAAACCGAGCCAGCAGCGTGGACTGGTCGTAACCGATCGGGCAGCTCGGGTTGGGGCCGGCGATATCAACCCATTGGACGTGGCCGGCGGTGTCTAGTTTTTGATAGTGCGCAATTTCCTTGGCGCACATCGGACAGCCACCGTCAAAATAAACGGCGATGCTCGGTTGGCTGTTGTGCAGATCTGGTCGGGTGTGCGCAGTATCCATGCTTGTAGTGTAGGGCACATTCAAACGGTAACGGTTAAGAACACATGACCTTTGGGGGCAAGGTTTGATGTCAGGACACTGAATTGAGTAGGTGCGTCGGTCAGGGCTGATTTAGGAACTGACTCACAGACTCGATTAACACGTCCGGTGCCAGCATGGGCATGCTGTGGGACTGGCCTGAAAGGAGGTTGACTTCAACGTTGGGCAAGGCAGCCAGACCGGAGGCATCCTTGCCTGGCGGGAAAAGCAAATCATCTGAGGCAGCCATGACCAGGGTGGGCGTTTGTACGTCATGCAACCAAGCCAAGGCATCAAATGTGGCCACGGCCTGTCCTTGCAGCCGGTAGTCAGTTGCACTCGGTGCGTGAGGGTAGGCCATGACCATGTGTACCAGCTCATCGAGCGCATGCCGGTCTTCAAAAAAGTCGGGCGTGAGCAACCAGTAAAACAGATTTCGGTACCAGGCCGCTGTGGGTCCCTGTTCGCTGTAGGTTTGCGACCAGTCATCAAACAATCGCCGGTTGCGCGCGCTTTGCTTGGCACTGCTGTTGCAAAGCACCATTCGATTGACTTGATGAGGTCGCTGTCTGGCCGCTGTCAGGGCAATCATGCCGCCCATGGAGTGACCGAGCAGATCCACAGATGCCAGATCAAGATGGTCGGCCAAGGTCAGGCAGTCGCTGGCCATCTGCTCGATCGAAATCTCGCCTTGATATTCGGTGCGGCCACAGCCACGGTTATCTAGCGTCACCACCAGCCGTTGCTGGCTCAGTGCCCGAACCACACGTGGCAGCCACGATTGAGAATCGCTGGCCAAGCCAGCAATCAGTATCAAAGGCCGATGTGTGGCCTGTTCAACAGGCGCGTGAACCTCGTAATAGATAGAGGCATCGGCAAGATCTAAAGCAGACATGGTGCCTCAGTCCGGGTCAGGCACGGGCTTGCCATTGAAGTGCCCGTAAATGGTCGCTAGTGAATGCGTCATCATAAAAAGCAATTCGTCACGGCCTTCATCAGGGATTTCAGAAGGACGCATCTTGGGATCGGGGTGATGCTCATGCGCCAGTACCATCATGGGCAGCATCAGCTTGGCCATGTGGTCGCCTCGGGTGAAGTCCTGCCAGTTGCCCTCGGTCATGGCCACGCCAAACAGAAATCCCAAAGCCCATTCGTTGCCACGGGCTTTGCCGTTGGCATCGACAAGTAAGGCTGGCGTGTATAAGGTCTCTGAATTCAGGGTTTCATTCAAGCCTGCCTCAATGGTGGCTTGATGGCGCTTGATGAGCGCGCCGATGCCAGCTGCCTCATCTTCGTCGGTGAATGAGTCGCCGCCAAGCACGCCCGGCATGTACTCATCATAGGGCACGTCCACTGGGGCACAAGTCAGGGCACACAGCATGCCATCGAGCCCTTCGAGGCTACGGATAGGGCCGTTAAGTTCAGCCAGAAAGTCGTGCAGCGCACCGATTTCAGGTTCAGTTAGCGGGGTAGTGAGGTTGTCAGTCAATCGCATCTCCAGTTAGAGCCATCACTGTAGCGCGGATCAGGTTGCAGTGACAGGGGAGAGCCTATTTCTCAACACGTCAACAGACAGTGGCTGCTAGTTCGAGCGCCGTCGATCAGCGATAACTTGCAGCAGGATGCCACCAGCGCACACCACAAAATAGCCCATCATGATGAAGCGGCCATAGAAGTTGGATTCTGGGGATACGCCTGAAGACAAGATGCCGAGGTAGCCGATGGCGTAGGCCAGCAAAATGATCACCAGTGTGGCCGTGGCGATCGCCTTTGCCTTAAAGCCAATCCAAATGTAAAGCATCCCTGTTAGCCAATTTGAAATGCCAAATGCGCCCATGAGCATGAGCTGGTCATTGCCATTAACGCTTAAGTCCAGGTTGGCGAAGGTGTCGTTGGCCCAGTGCATCCAGTAGGTGTGAGCTAAACCTCTGAACAGATCAAAGCATCCCAGCAGGATCAAAAAAGCGGACGCGATCTGTCCGTGCTGCGGAGGGTGATCACTTCGATGGTTATGAAGTGCTGATGTGTCAGCCATGTTTTTCCTTTGTATGCGTCAGCTGGGCTTGGGTTTTTGCTTAACCTTTTTTGATCTGGGTGGTGAACCAGCCCGGCAAACGTAACTCCCAGACCACAGCGGCTGTGCGCAGCGAAAATGCAATGGCTGTGCCGCAGATGAGCGCAACCGTCGGGTATTCCGGGAAAAAACGCAGCAGGGTTAACAGACATATGCAACCCAGCGCCACGGGCACGGCATAGACTTCATCGCTCATGAGCAATGTTTTGCGGCCGGTGAGCACGTCACGGATGAGGCCGCCGCCAATGGCGGTGATCACCCCCATGATGAGCGCACCCACAGGCAAGGCGAACCCGATTTCATAGGCTTTCATGGCGCCGCCCACGCCAAACAGTGAAATGCCCACCGCATCGGCTAGCAGGATGGTTTTGAAGATGGGGGCATGTTTCATGAAGGACAGCGCAAAAAATGTGATGATGCTGGCCATAACGGCAATCCGGATGTAGGACAGATCCAGTGACCAGAACACGGGCACGTCCATAATCAAGTCGCGGATCGTGCCACCGCCCACGGCCGTGATGATCCCGAGTACCACCGCTGAGAAGAAATCGACCCGACGTTCGGCCACGGCCAAGACGCCGGTAACGGCAAATGCAATCGTGCCAAGCACACCAAGTATGGAACTCACGTCGTCAAATGTTGTCATGATGGTGATGTTGTGAGGGTTAGGAACTTGTCAGCACACGACAGCGCGCATCTGTCACCGGGTTCGAGGTCGCGATCACGCGAGCGATTTGCTGACTCAGTTGGCCGATATTGGCTTTCTGGGCAGCCACCAAGGGTGCTACGCCGCTTTCGACAGGTGTGGACAATTGGCTGTAGCAGGTGATGGTCGTGCGCGCTGGGCTTGCGATGGCAACTTGCCATAACGCAGTCAGGGCAACTTTTTTGCCGGGTTGCATTTCGAACTGACGGATGTCTACATTGACTTTGGTGACTTGGGTTGCCCGGCTCCGAGTGCCAGAGGAGTCGGCAGTCAGCATCTTTTCAGATACGGGTGGCACACCAAGGTTCTGGGTTAGCCCATCAGCAATCGCCTCACGCAGGACTTGGCCTAACGGCGCGACCCACTTGTCATGAGAAAGTGCCATGAGGCTGTTGTTCGGTTGACGCACGATGAGCGTCATTACATCGAGGGGCTCAGGCACGTTGACGCTATCGATCAGGTACGTGGTCATGGTGCTTTTGCTGGCCAGCGTCGCCGATGATGATGTGTTGGTAAGGTCGTAGTGCATCACTGTGGGCGTGGTGCAGCCAGTGACCGTCAGGCCGGTGAGCAAAGCCAGCATTAAGCCTTTACGCACGTGCGAGCCTTGATCGTTTGTGTTTTTCAAGGTGTCTCTCCCAGTGTCTCGCGTGAATAGGAAGGCGCAGGCTCGCCAAAGATGATGGAATTGGGCTGGGCTCGTAACTCATCAATCAGCGCGCGGGTGGCGCGTACAGCCTTGTCCACCTCTTGCAGGCTGTTGTCAATTTGTCCGGGGAGGGCATCGCTTGAGACCAGAAAGCCATCGATTCGGTTGAGTGTGCCTTGCAATCCCTCCAGCGTTTGGACCAGTTCAGGGCTGAGCGTGGTGTTCAGGGTCTGTGTCAATACGGTCAGCTCGGACAAGGATTTACTGAGATCAGCTGACAATGTGTCAAAGGGAATCTGATCAATGCTTTCCAGAATGGAGGCCAGCTGTTTCTGTATGTCGTCCAAGCCTTCGGTTTTGATCGTGGGCAGCTGCAAGGGAACCTCTGCCACGACTTCGTCTACCGGCTGGGCATCGCTTTTAAGTGCCATCGAAACATACATGCCGCCGGTTAAGAGGTTGGCGGTTTTGAGTTCAGCTCGAAGACCGCGCTTGACCATCATGGCCAGTGATTCGGTGGCCTGCTGCACGGTTCGGTTCGCCTGCTGCATGGTTTCAAACACGGAACCCAGGCGTGCCGGGTAGAGCGTGGCTCTGACGTGCGTGAAAAACGCGCCTTGGTAAATATCAAAATCCAGATCAGCCGCTGTGACAATGCCAATTTCAACACCCTGGAATGTCACGGGAGCATCGACTTCGAGCCCCTTGGTTGATTGGTAAAAACGCATCTCTACCGGAACAGCTAGACCGATGGGTACTTCACTGGCCATCGCCTTGTCTGGGTAGAGATCAAAGCGATGATCAGCCTGTAGCGCAAGCGGTGGCCCAAAGTTGCCAAATGCAAGCCCCCCTGCCAGGATTGATACCAGCGACTCGGTTGAAACCGTTAAACCGTCACTGCCCACATTGACATAGACCCCACTCTCATCCCAAAAGCGCGTGTTGCCACCGACATATTTGTCGTAAGGGGCATCGACAAAGACCTCAATGTCCACAAACGTCCCGTTGTCATCGAGTTCGTACTTCGTAACAACGCCCACCGGAATTCGCAGGAAGTAAATGGGCGCGCCTGGGCCAAGCGACCCTAGCGTATCGGAGCGCAGGTTAAACCGTGAGCCTGGACGATCGCTCGGAATCGGTGGCGCGCTTGCTAAGGCATCAAAGTGCAGCTTTTGGGGGCCCGCGCCACGAAACGACTTGGTATCAGCATTGATATAGACCCCTGACAAGAGCGTTGACAAGCCAGACACGCCACTTAAACCAACGGTCGGTCGCACCACCCAGAACACCGTTCCCTCTTTGGCTAAGCCTCTGGCATCTAAATTCAGCTCGGCATCTAGAATGACCTCATCGCCCGTGTCACTTAGCCGGATGGCGCTCACCGTACCCACGACGACATCACGAAACTTGATCTGGGTTTTGCCAGCCTCTAAACCACTGGCCGAGTCAAGCGTGATGGTGATGGTGGGTCCGCGATTGGACCAGTCATGCCAAACGATTGACAAACCGATCAGCGATGCCACGAGTGGCAACAACCAAACCAGCCAGAATCGGCTCTTGCCCTTGCGCACCATGCGTGGCGGTGGAGGATTTGAGGCCGTGTGGGTTTCTGATTCAGTCATGAAGCATGCCTTCGGTTGATCGTTAGGGCCAACACGTCGGATCTGTCTGACTGGCGCTTGCGCCAGTTCAGATGCCGCCGATGTCCGGCCAGCCGCCATTGCAGTCGAGGGTCAAACCCCATGGCTGCGATCATGGTCACCACCACCACACCACCGAAAGCGGCGGCACCCGCACCTGGCGCGATATCGAGCAAGTTGCCAAATTTGGCCAGTGCCGCCAGCAAAATCACCACGAACACGTCAAGCATGGACCATTGGCCGATAAATTCCACCATGCTGTAGATCCTTGTGCGTGCTTTGAGATTGGACGCCGATCGTCTTTGGGTGAGCCACACGAGAATGGCGAGCGCAAACAGTTTCAGTAGCGGCACAAAAACACTGGCGATAAACACCACCAATGCGATATCCCATGCACCACCTTGCCAGAGCTCAATCACACCGCCCATGATGGTGTGGCCAGATGAGCCGTTGATCGCATGCACATACATGATGGGCAACAGGTTGGCGGGGATGTAAAGGATCACGGCGGTAGCCAACAGGGCCCACGTGCGGTTGATTTGTCGAGGTGATGGTGATGGGTGGGTATGTACGTTGGCCACCTTAAGGCCACCGTCTTGGGCCATGAGCCTGAGTTTCTGGCCATTCAGGCGCAGCAGGCCGGTCAATAGCACCGCGGTAGCCACTGTTGCCAAGAGACCCACACCGATGTGCAAAGTCGCTAGATCAACCAGTTTGACGATGGCCACCAAGGCCCCGAGCAGGAACACTGGCACCATGGACCAGGGTGTGATCTTGTCAATTATCGAAAGGGCTTCATCAAATCCCGGGGTGACTCGTCCAAAACTTAACGGAACCAAGACCCAAAGCAGCAGGCAAAGATGCATGGCAGGCAAGGCAAAGCCAGTCGCACCGGCTAAAAAAGAGACCCACGGGAATCCAGCCTCCCAAGCCACGACGACCGTGTCAAGAAAGGTGGCTGCTTGACCCGTGCCTTGCACAAGCAACGTGCCTACGGGATAGGCGTTGGCCATGATAAAAGTGATCACGGCGGTCAGGGCAATGGCGCACCAGCCACTGGCACCTAAGGCGCTGTATGTTTCAAGAACCGTGTCGCAGCGCTGACAGATGGCAACATAATTTTTTTCGACTGGCACGCGGCGGTGGGCGGCGCCGCAGTGATGGCAGGCCAGTTCGGACGATGCCGTGGGCATGAGCAGCCTACTGGTTCCTGGCCGAAATGATGAGCAGTTGTTCCAGCGTGATATAGCCTTTTTTATCGACATCGATTTTTTCCCATGCCATGGCCACTCTAGGCATGGTCGTCTGGGCTTCCTCACGAGTGACCTTGCCGTCTCCGTTTTTATCGGCTGATTTAAATCGGGCCTCAACTTCTGACGCATTGCTTGGCGGGGGTGGCAGGCTGGCGCTACTTTGTGCGTACGCCACGGTGCTGCAAAACACAAGAACCAAGGCGCTAGCGAGGACAGGAGGTGTTTTTGTCATGAGAGATCCAGTCTGTGGGTCGTCTTGGACTGACGCGCCAACCTAAACACGCATACGTTGGTCGGTTTTGCGATGCCGTGGGTCGAACGCACAAGCTTTGAACGGTTGACTTCTAGTCTGCGCCCACAGGTCAGAGAAAGCTTGCAAAAGCTTGCACCTTTTCGAGTGGGTCGCTCAACAGTCTCTAATTGGACTTAGTATGTCGTTATCTAATAGAAACGTGTTTGCAAACCACCATGAATGCGCTTGCCGCTCGTCCGATTCTTGTCATCGTGATCGCCCAATTGTTTGGCACGTCGTTATGGTTTAGCCCAAACAGTGCTGCCTCTAGTCTCATGGCGCAGTGGGCATTGAACACAGCCGAACTCGGTCAGTTAACAAGCGCGACTCAAATCGGGTTCATCGTGGGCACGTTGTTGTTGGCGACCTCTGGCTTGGCTGACCGCGTTGCCGCGAGCCGGATTTTTACGGTCAGTTGCTTGGCAGGAGCGCTTTTCAATGCCTTGTTTGCCGTGGCCGCCACCGGGCTTGAGCAAGGCTTGGTCTTGCGGTTTCTGGTTGGCGTGACGCTCGCCGGCATCTACCCACTGGGCATGAAACTTGTGATTTCCTGGTCCCCGCAAAACACCGGTGCCTCGCTTGGGCTATTGGTGGCGATGCTGACGTTGGGTTCGGCCTTGCCTCACGGCGTGCGAGCCGCGGGCATCGGCTGGGCATGGGAGCACGTCGTTTTGACCTCGAGCGTGATGGCCGTGCTGGCGGCTCTCATGATATTTACGCTCGGTGATGGTCCGCACTTGCCAAAAACACAAGCGGGCAAGCTGCGATGGGGGTCGGTGCTCAAGGTGTTTGTAGACCCAAAATTCCGGGCCAGTGCGTCAGGCTACTTTGGCCACATGTGGGAGCTTTATGCCTTCTGGACGTTGTTGCCGTTCTTGGTGGCAGACTTGGTTGTCTCGGCAGTCGGCAACAGCGCAAGCTTTCAAACCACGACGAGCGCCTCAGCCCTGACGTTTGTGCTCATGGGGGTCATGGGCGCCATCGGTGCCATGGTTGCTGGCCGCCTGAGCCAACGAATCGGCAGCCCGCGTGTGGCGGCCGCGGCGCTGCTGAGCTCAGGCCTGATGTGTCTGGCCTATCCCTTCATCCCGGCAAGCTTGTGGCCTTTGCAGTTGTTGATCCTGGTGGTCTGGGGCCTAACAGTCGTGTCCGATTCGGCTCAGTTCTCCGCGACATCGGCCAAGGTCTGTCCGCCTCACTTGGTTGGCGGCGCACTTGCCATTCAAAACAGCGTAGGGTTTTTAATCTCCACGGTGTCGATCATGCTGGTGATGGCTTTGTACGAGTCGATTGGCAGTGTCGTGGTCTGGTATCTGCTGCCAGGACCGGTGTTGGGATTGGTCTTGTTCAGAAGGTTATTGCAGGCCAGTGAGCCATCCCCCTCTTGTACATCGGGTAGAAATTAAATTAACTTAAGCAAATCACGATGCAATAACAAACACCACACAAAGAGCCGCAAGACAGGCCGCCTAGGAGACCATATGCTAGATACCGTGAAGTCCGCGCCAGTTGCAATGGACAACGAGTCGATATACCAGCCCACGCAAGAGAACCGGATTTTTCCTGAGATAGCGGTATTTGACAGCCACGAGGCCGAGCGTGAACACCGCAAGAAACGATTGGTGGCTGCGTGCCGTTTTTTTGCTGCCCAGCGTCTGGATTACGGTTTTGCCGGCCACCTGACCATTCGTGACCCAGAGCACCCGGAGCTGTACTGGACGAACCCGATGTGCGTTCATTTTGGGCAGGTCAAGTTGTCAAACCTGATTCTGGCCGATCATAAAGGCCATGTGGTTCAGGGTGACCATGCCATCAATCGAGCCGGGTTTGTGTTGCATGCTGCTGCCCATGAAGCTAACCCGGATATTCTGGCGATGTGTCATGCTCATACCGTTTATGGCACGGCGTTTGCGGCACTCGGCAAACCGTTAGACCCAATTTCACAGGATGCGGCGGCTTTTTTTGAAGACCATGTAGTCATTACCGACGAAGCGGGTCAGGTGGCTGTCGAAGAAAGGGCGGGTATGGCGGTCTGTGACTGGTTCAAGGGGGTCAAGGCAGCTATCCATCAAAACCATGGTTTGTTCACGGCAAGCCGGCATAGCATCGAGTCAGCCGCGTTTTGGTTTATGGCGCTTGAGCGTTGCTGCCAGCAGCAGCTGATGGTCGAGGCGACCGGACAAAAACCAAAAATGGTCACGCCTGAGCGCGCCCGCTATAGCCGCGAGCACGTCGGGTCAGAATATATTGGATGGCTGCATTTTCAGCCGATTTATGAGCATTTGGTGCAAACGCAGCCCGATATGTTCACGTGAGCGCTGGCTCAAGAAAAATTGCCAAGCCACAAGCAGACAACACAAAGCCCGACTAGGCGGGCTTTGTGTTGATGCGTTGCACGGATCTTGACGATACGTGGATTGGTTTGTGATGGTCAGAACTTGTAACCCACACCCACCAGGAAGTTATAGGTCTGCAGGCCATTGGTTCCCGAAGATGTGAGCGTGCGGCCGCGCGCAATCGGGTTGGTCGCACTTTCGGTCTCATTGCCGTAGTCTGCAAAATTGGCTTCTGCAAAGCCATACCAGCCGCCTTGAAAGGCGTGCCTATAACCCAATCCCAAAGAATAGCCTTTGAAGTTGTAGTCAAGCGAGTTGTAATTGGTCACTTTGGCGCCGGTGAAACCAATCTTGGCGTAGGCCATGCCGTTTTCGCCGACGGTGACCGCGGGGGATATGTAGAGGTTGTACGAATACTTCTTCTGATAGCTGTAATCGTTGGTCAGGTTGTTCTGGTTAGGCAAGAGTCCGGGTGTGGTAACGGCCATCGTGCCACTGGCGCCCGCAATGGGCGCGTAGTCAAGGCCAACGCCTAACAAAAAGCGATCATTCAAGCCTTGATACCAACCGGCTGAAATCACGCCCGTGGCGCCATTAGCCGTTGTGGATGTCGTCGATACGGGCAAGCTTCGCCCATTGACTGACAGTGTGCTGCTGTCGTGTGTCGGTTTTACTGACTCGTACCCGAGTCCAATTTGTGTAAAGGCGCCATGGAATTTGGCTGATTGCGCTACGGCAGTGCCACTTGCCATCAAAGAGAGAGCCGAAGCGGCTAAAACAACGAAAGGGGTAGGTTTCATTCTGTAAGGTTCCAAGGTCGGTGGATTTGCAGGTGCATAGATCACAACACAACCTTAATTCGTTACCACCAGGCAACCTTGCAATAGCTTGCATCCCTTTGTTGTACCTCAGTCGCCCTCAAACTCGGTGAGCACATGGCATGTGAAGCCGCGCTCCTGGATGCGCTCGATGCCACCGATGTCTGGCAAGCCAATCACGAAGGCGCACTCGATGATGTCGGCACCGAGTTGATCGAGCAATTCAATGCTGGCCAGTGCCGTGCCCCCCGTGGCAATCAAATCATCGACCAGCAATACCCTTTCGCCCGGTGCAAGGGCATCGGTGTGGATTTCGACACGATCAGCGCCGTATTCAAGTTCGTAGTCATGGCCAATCGTGGACGCAGGCAACTTACCCTGCTTGCGGATGGGCACGAATCCGGCGCCTAGCGCGTACGCCAATGGTGCACCCAAGATGAAGCCGCGTGATTCGATGCCAACCACCTTGTCGATGCCCCAGTCATGGTAGCGGTTCACCAATTCCTGGACGGTCAGGCGAAATCCGACAGGGTCTTTAAGCAGAGTTGTGATATCGCGAAACATGATCCCCGGCTTGGGGTGGTCTGGTATGGTTCTCACCAGAGATTTGATGGGCATGGCCTCTCCTTGCTCGTCATCGGTGCAACGAGTCTGGCCGTGGGTCGCCTGGCTCGCCTCTCCATATAAGAGATACCATAGGATGACTATCACAAGCTTGCATTTGCTGTCATATCAACCGCATGCCCATCAAGCGGCAGGCGCACAGCGCTCAACAACCGCTGCAAAACAGACGCATGTCAGCGCCTAACAGCAGTGGACCTAGCTCAGTGGTTTAGGATTTTTGACATGACGCCCTTGGCGTTGCAGTTGGGATCTAACTTGACACCAAATCATGCATCGCAGCACCCAGACGCCTGAGCGCATCCGAGCAATCCATGCGATCGAGCTTGGCCTCAATCAAACTGAACTGTCCGCGTCTGGCGATGGCGTCTGACAAAGCTTTCGTGAATTCACCATTGGTTTGCACAACCTCGCCGTGACCGCTGCCGAGCACTTCGGGCAATTTGGCGAAGTGCCAAGGGGTGATGTCATTGAACTCGCCTTCCAGAATCAGGCGCTCAGTCAAGTAACCGTCGTTGTTTAGCACAATCACGATGGGGTCTAGCCCGTAGCGCACGGCAACCGACAATTCCATGCCTGTCATTTGGAATGCCCCATCACCGACCAACACAATCGGGCGAAGGCTGGGGTCAGCGATAGCCACGCCGATAGCGGCAGGCACAGCAAATCCCAGTGAAGCGTAATAACCGCACGCCAGAAAATCTTTGCCATCTTTGATGGGCAGGTCAATGGCACCGAACAGGGCATCACCGGGGTCGGCGATCACCACGGTTTTGGCAGTGATTTCAGGCGCCAGTCTGGCGAACAGCGTCGAAACCGTCAGTTTGTCTGCTTCTTGGCCAGCACTGGCACCTGGCAAAGCGCCGATGCGGGGGTAGTTGGACTCGAAGGCTGCCTGCGGTTTCAGTTGCGTGACTGCATGCACGAAGTCTTTAAAGCTGACTTTCTCGTATAGGTGTCTACTGATGCGCAGGCTGTCGTCAGTGGCGTGCACGACCTTGGTTTGATCCATCTGTGCAGAATAGACACCCGTGTCCATATCGCTGATGTAGGCACCGAGGACAAGCAGGCAATCACTGCTCTCAACATAATTCGAAATCTCCTCGCGGCTCATGCGCCCGGCAAAGACGCCCATGAATTGCGGGTGCGTCTCGTCGATTGCCGATTTAGATAAAAGGGTGGTGACCAAAGGAATGTTATGGTTCTGGGCAAACTGCACCACTTGGTCAAGCAGGCCGTGGCGAACGAGTTGGATACCCAATGCAATGATCGGACGCTCGGCCGTCTGTAGCATGTGCTCGACTTCGCGAATCGAGGCGGCAAGATTCTCAGACAGAGAGGCAGGTTCACGGGGAATGTAGGGGTTGGGCAAGGCGGGGTCGGGCACCTCGACTTCAACCGTCTCGAGGTCACGCGGCAGTTCGATGTAACCCGGGCGCTTGTGCAAGAGGATCTGATGGATGACCGCATCAATTTGTTGGCAGGCCGTCACGGGGTTGTCGATCATGGCCTGAGCGCAGGTTAGTTCCTTAAACACGTTCAGTTGTGAGTCAAATGATCTCACTTTGTGATGAATCATGGCGTGAGTCTGACTCTCGAGCACGCCAGGCGCGCCACTCACGATCAGCACCGGTGATTGTTCAGCATAGGCTTGTCCGGTGCTGTTGGCCACTTTCAGGCCGCCCACACCATAAGTGATGGCCACCACCCCAAACCCTCGACGGCGCGCATAGGCATCAGCCGCAAACCCCGCACCTTGCTCATCGCTCGTGGTGATGAGTTTCAAGCGCGATTGCTCAGCGCGTGACATCCAGCCGATGATGAAGTCGCCTGGCACGCCAAACAAGTGGTCAGCGCCAGCGGCCAGCAGGCGATCGATGAGGTATTGGCCGATAGAGGTTTTCATGAGGGGAACGGATCCAGAGAGTGTGAGAGTGGTATGACTTCACTGTATGAATCAGGACCCACCTTGTCAATGCGTTTTTTGCGGTGCCTTTTCGGTACAGTTTTTCGGTGACTGGTTTAGTGATGCCGTGATCTTGCCACTTGCTGCTTCATCGTTGCCTAAATAACGCTTGACCGGCTTTGATGCGATCACCCATGTCCGGGCCTATCCAATCCCACGTGTTTGGAAGGAAACAAATGATGGTCGAGCCATGTTCAAACCAGCCCATGCGCTCGCCTTTGGTCAGGCGGGCATCGGTAACCATTTCAGTCGGGCCTTCATAGCCCAGGTGCAGATGCAGGTCAGAGAAAGTGAACCGCATGCTCGCCACTAGCACCGCGGCCACGGGCACCAGCCAGCAGGTCTCGCCCGAATGCTTGAGTGCGGTTTCGATCACAGCCCGCTCGTTGCGGGCAAACAGGCCAGCCACACGTTTCAACGTGGGTGGGTTGACGTTAAAGACATCACCTTGGATGTAGCGAACGTGTTTAATGTTGAGGTCGTGTGGCGCATGGAAGTGGTGATACATCGTGGCCGTTAGCCGCAACGTCACGTAGTGATAGCCTTCGCAGGCTTGGGCGTCGGTTGGACTTTGCAGGAAGTCCGCCAGCGAATACACCAGGCCTTTGGCTTGCAGTAACTGGCCGTGTTCAACCCGACCTCGGGCACCCACGATCGCATCGCACGGGCTGCATAAGTGGTTCGGGCTTGCATCAAAGGGTCGTAACCCGGGCTTTAACTGTCGCACAAAGCAATCATGAATGCTGGCAAATTCGGTGTCTTGCGCCTCGCTTAAATCGAGATCACTAAACCGTTGCCACAGGGCGATGCAGGGCTGAGCAACCCATGGGTGACGACATTGGCTAATGCGACCCATCAGGCGCGTGGCAAGCGCGCGCGGAATCCGGTTGGTCAGCCAGAAATTCCATTGTTCCTGATTGAGCAGTCGCGCGCGCAGCTTTTGCGTTTCGGGAGGGGGTGATTGAGGTGCAGGGTTCATGTGATTGTCAAACTCATCAGTTACAAGACTGACACATCAATTTGAACGGTATGTGACACATGTGGCTCGAATGGACTGTGGGGGCGGGGTTAACCGCGTGGCTGACACCGAAAGCACTTAGGCGTGCACAACTGTCGCGCGCCAAGCATCGATCATTGGCTGGGCACTCTCGCATGGCCAAGCGTCTGGCCAAGTTGTTGCCCGAATACCACTATAGCGAGACGCAATTTTTTGGCGCCGATGGTGCGCCCGATGACGTGCAGACCCGCCGCCGCCAGGGCTTGACGGCATTGAGTCAAACATTTGCGCAAAGTGCCCAGACGATTGCGTTGAGTCGTCAGGCGCGTGAGCAGATTTCTGATATGCAACTCACAGGTCGCAACCGTGTGCCGTTTCAGTTCTCGCCCGTGGTGCAGCAGTACTTACCCATCGGCTCGTTCTGGCAGTCCTCAGAAGGCGTGGTGCTCAAAGACCTCGATGGCCGCGCGTTTATCGATTTGACCGGGTCATTTGGTGTCAACGTCATGGGGCTAGATTTCTATAAACAGACCATGCGTCAGGGGCTCGACGATAGCGAGCAGCTAGGACCGCTTTTAGGCGGCTATTTGCCCTGCGTGGCCACCAACGCCAGCCGCCTGCTGCAAATCAGTGGCATGGACGAGGTATCGTTTCACATGTCGGGTACCGAAGCCGTGATGCAGGCCGTGCGGCTGGCACGCTATCACACCGGGCGACGCAAAATAGTCCGGTTTGCCGGTGCCTATCATGGCTGGTGGGACGATGTGCAGCCAGGCCCGGGCAACCCCATGCCGCCCGGTCACGTTTACACACTGGCGGATATAAGCGAGCGCAGCTTGCAGGTGATCCGCAACAGAAAGGATATTGCCTGTGTTTTGGTCAACCCGCTTCAATGCCTGCACCCCAATGTCAATGCACCGGCTGATACCACCCTGATTGACGGTTCAAGACGCATTGAGCCGGCGAGCCGGCAAGCCTACAGTGACTGGCTTGGGCAGCTGCGTCAGGCTTGCGATGCCAATGGTGTGGCGCTGATCTTGGACGAGGTGTTTGTTGGGTTTCGTCTGGCACTCGGTGGCGCCCAGGAATATTTTGATGTGCAGGCCGATCTGGTCTGCTATGGCAAGACGCTGGGTGGCGGTCTACCCATTGGTGCGGTGTGTGGCAAGGCGCAATGGATGCGCCGTTACCGACCCGGTAAAGCGGCTGACATCTGTTTTGCGCGCGGCACGTTTAATGCCCACCCCACCGTGATGTCGGCCATGGGCGCGTTTCTCGACGAGGCCACATCGTCGGAAAACCGGGCTTTATACAGCCGTCAGCAAGCCGTTTGGAGCGCACGTGTGAAGCGGTTTAATGAAGCATTTGAAGCCGCTGGTTACCCGGTTCGGTTTCACGCGTTGCAGTCCATTTGGTCGGTGTCCTACACCTGCCCATCGCGATATCACTGGATGTTCCAGTTCTATCTGCGTGATGAGGGCCTGGCACTCAGTTGGGTCGGTACGGGCCGATTCATCTTCAGTTTGAACTTCACCGATCCAGACATGGACGACGTGTTGACCCGCATGCTTAAAGCCGCCCGGCGTATGCAGGATGATGGTTGGTGGTGGCACCCGCCGGGTGCCACAAAAAAAGACCTGCGCCGCGCGGTGGTACGCGAACTAGGTCGTCAGTGGCTCAAACCCTTGCGCATGCTGGTGTCAAACAACTCGCCCTTGAGCAAGTAAAACGGCGCTTTGTAGTAAAGCTTCATGTCGTGGAAGGGATCGGTGATGATTTTGCAGATCCAAACCACAGCGGTGCGAAAGCTTTCCTGTATGGTCAGTTGCGTCATGCGAATCACCAATGCCATGATGCCCAACCAAAACCAAGACCAGCCAACAGCCTTGACCCATGCCCCGATACTCTCATAAGGCTGCACGAATGGGAGCACATCGGGTGCAAACCAAATGGCAACAGGTAACAAAAACCAAGTGCCCATCAACACGCGCTTGCGCGCTAGGTTGTAGCCCACTTTGATGGACTCTTTGTACTCGTGGGTGGCTTGATTGATTTCATCGTAGCCCAGCGGCTCAAAAAAGAAATGGCCTGATTGTCGTGTGGTCATGGAAATCAGCCAGGCAATGAGTGCAGCCGTAGCCGGATCGTTAAACATCACCGCATACGCCACCACAAAACTGATGGCTGAAACAAAATGCAGTGCCTGGTTGATTCGACTTTGGTGGTAGAAACGATGATCGTCCCAGCGCTGAATGCGCAACTCTTCTAAAAACTCTTTCATGGGTGCTCGACTCGTAGTTAATAAGATGCGACATATGCCTGTGATCTCATGCCAGCCATGCCGTGGTTGTGATATTGCTCGGTCTGTGTGACCCTTTAATGAAGATTTGAAGTCATTCTCGTGACTGTCACGTTTTGTTCAAATTGCGTAGGCAAGATAGTGGCATTGATCATCGTCGCGGGATGCTCGCATGCTGGACATCGAACAACTGAATTCGCCCCATCAGCACTTGCGGGTGGCTGTGGTGTCTGAGACGTGGCCCCCTGAGATCAATGGTGTCGCGGTGACCATGCATCGCTTGGCCGTGGAGCTTGAGCGCCGCGGCCATTCGATACAGGTCATCAGGCCAAGGCAAGCACTTGACAGCGCTGGTGTTGACCCACTGTTCGAAGAGACGCTCACGCGCGGACTGCCGATACCGGCCTACCCGCATTTGCGGATGGGGTTGCCTGCCAAGCAGTCGCTGATGCGTCTTTGGCAGCGCCAGCGGCCCGACGTGGTGCATATCGCCACCGAAGGTCCTTTGGGTTGGTCGGCCATGCAAGCTGCCCGGCAGCTCAAATTGCCAGTTAGTTCAGATTTTCGGACCAATTTCCATCAATATGGTCAGCATTATGGCCTGGGCAAACTGACCAAGGTCATCGCGAAGTATCTGCGAAAGTTCCACAACCTGACGCACTTCACGACCGTTCCCACTGAGAAGCTGCGTCTTGAGCTGCAAGCGTTAGGCTTTGAACGGCTTGCGGTGTTGTCTCGCGGTGTGGATACCGAGCGATTCAGTCCCGAGCACCGCAGCGAAGCGCTAAGACAAAGCTGGGGTGTTACCCATAAGACACGGGTCTATCTGTATGTTGGGCGACTGGCTGTGGAAAAAAATCCGGTTCTGTTAGCGAAAGCTTGGCGGGTGATTGCGACCAAGGATGCACATGCTCGCTTGGTGATCGTCGGTGATGGGCCGGCATCCGTTCAGTACCGGGAGCTGATGCCTGATGCGATATACGTGGGTTCACGCAGGGGTGAGGATTTGGCCACACACTACGCCAGCGCTGACGTGTTCCTGTTCCCCAGCACCACAGAGACCTATGGCAACGTGGTGCCAGAGGCTATGGCTAGTGGATTAATGGGTTTGACCTATGACTATGCGGCCTCATCGGAATTGGTGCGTCATGATCACAACGGATGGGTAGCAGCCTATGGCGACGACGCGCATTATCTCGCGTTGGCCAGCGAGCTGGCGGTAATGTCGCCAGTCCATTTAGCCAGATGTCGCAAACAGGCTCATGCCAGTATGCAGTCACACGGCTGGGATGCGATCAGCATGCATATTGAACATCTTTGGCGCGAGCAGATGGAAGGTTACCCAAACGCGGTGGGTGTAAAACAGCCTCGTGTTTCCGAGATGAGATTGACATAACTTTTTTATTTATTCCCGCTTGGCAAATAGACTGACGATGTCCTGTGGCCCTTGGGGTTCGCGATTGAAGTCAAGGTGATCACGAATGTGATGAATGTGGGCGCTCATCAGCGACTCGGCTTGTTGGGTGTCATGTGCGCGCATGGCATCTAGCAAACTCGCATGCTCATCATCCCGACAGTTGTTGTTGACGCCTGAATCACCAAACATTGCGATAATCAAGGACGAGCGTGTAATTAGATCCTTCACTGTGGCGGTGAGCACGGCATTGTCAGCGGCTCGCGCCATGGCAATGTGGAACTCCCCTGACAAGGAGATAGCGGCTCTACGCTGGCCTGCAGTCTGTGCTTGTCGTTCCGCGGCAACAAGTTCGGCCAGACTTTGGATATCCATGTCGTTGGCTTTGTTGGCGGCCATACGAGCCATTGAGGGCTCAATCATGAGGCGCATGTCAAAGACATCTTGTGCTTGTTTGGGGCTTGGACGAGCAACGTACGCCCCTCTGTTTGGCAACAGGTCCACCAGTTCTCGGCTTGCCAGCATAAGCAAACTGCGG
>CBFHXV010000025.1:0-27749 GCA_965659885.1 Burkholderiaceae bacterium
GAAATTCGACAGTTCTTCGTTACGATTCGTTTTGTCATGTCGGTCAACGCTGACGTTGACACTTTCGTGTGCCTTCGGTCCGAATGTGCTGTCGTTACAATGAGCACGAGGCGATGGAGGCATCCAACCATTGGCGCTTCTAAACATCTGCCTGATTATTCAGACCTTTTTTGGCTAAGCACATTATATGCCCGATTTCAGTGAAAGCGAAACGCACATGCAAGGCAAGCCGCAAGTTCGGTTTGTCGAGGTCACTGAGGCGCATGAGGGCCAAAGGCTCGATAACTTCTTGATCCGTCTTTGCAAAGGCGTGCCCAAGAGCCACTTGTACAAAGCCGTGCGTGGCGGGCAAGTGCGCGTCAATCGGGGCCGCAGCGCCGTTGACTACCGTTTGCAACTTGGCGACCTCGTGCGCATTCCACCCTTGAGGGTGGCTGAGCGCGGCCAGTCGCAAGCCCCAGCACAGACATTTGATGTGGTGTACCAAGATGATGCGATTTTGGTGATCAATAAACCGGCCGGCGTGGCCGTGCATGGCGGCAGCGGTGTGTCGCACGGAGTGATTGAGTCTTTGCGTGCAGCTAACCCGGATTGGCGGTTCCTAGAACTTGTGCACCGCCTGGATCGCGACACCTCGGGTTTGTTGATGCTGGCCAAACGCCGCAATGCACTCGTGCGGCTGCATGCCATGATGAGAGAGGGGAGGGTTAACAAGCATTACCTGGCGCTTGTTGAAAACAGGCTAGCCAATGACCGCCAGCACGTGCGTGCACCGCTAACCAAGTGGCTCACCGCCTCGGGAGAGCGCCGTGTTCGCGTTGATCCTCAGGGCCAGTCGGCGCACACGATCGTTGAAGTGCTCGCTCGACTACCTGCGCACACACTGGTCGATGCCGAGTTGCGAACCGGGCGCACCCACCAGATCCGGGTTCATCTGGCCAGTCTGGGCCATCCCATCGTGGGTGACACAAAATACGGGGACGACGACCTGCAGAACTTATGGCGCGGTATCGGAGTCAAACGGATGTATTTACACGCTTGGCAGCTCAGGTTTCGTCACCCATTGACCGATAAGCCGCTAAGCTTGAGCACTAGCAAGCCGCTTGCATTTGAGCAGATGATGGCGAATTTAGGTGGCCAAGCCACTGCAGATTGAGGATTGTGTTTGATGAGTCGCTACGAGTTGGTCGTGTTTGACTGGGATGGCACGCTCATGGATTCAACAGGTGGCATTGTGCGCGCCATACAGGCCGCAAGCCAAGACCTGGGGCTTGATGTGCCGACCGACTTGCAAGCGGCTTGGGTGATTGGCCTGTCGCTCGAGAAGGCGCTGGCGCATCTGGTACCCAATCTTAGCGAGCGCGACCGGAACCTGTACCTTGAGCGTTATCGCTATCACTATTTAACCAAAGACGCTGAGCTTAAACTTTTTGACGGTGTGATCCCGATGCTTGATGCATTGGTCCAGCAAAACGTCATGTTGGCTGTGGCCACCGGCAAGAGCCGTGTGGGTCTTGAACGTGCGCTAGAGGGCAGCGGCATCGGTTCGTATTTCGCCGTGACGCGATGCGCCGACGAGACACATGGCAAACCCCATCCGCGCATGTTGCTTGAGATCATGCAGGATCTGGCAACCGGACCAGACAAGGTGTTAATGATCGGAGACACCTCTCATGACTTGTCCATGGCCGCCAATGCCGGTGTGCACGGCTTGGGCGTGACTTACGGCGCCCACCCGGAAGACGAGCTCAGAGCGCACCCGCATCAGGATGTTTTGAGCAGTGTTCCGGACGTTCACCAGTGGCTAACGCCGCGCACGCGCGGCATCATTTAGTGGAGACATGAATGCCTATCTTTCGTTATCCCCAGCCGGCTCCCTCAGAAATCACCGATGAGCGTATTTGGCGCAACCGGCGGCGCTTCATGGCTGCCAGTGCGCTAGTGGCAGGTGGCGCGGCGTGGCCGGTGAGCCGTGCTCAGGCACAAAAGCTAAAGCCCTTGCCCGGCAAGCCCAGTCCCGAGTTCATGTCCATGGGTGATATCACCGAGCGGGTGCATGCAACGACTTACAACAACTTTTACGAGTTCGGGATGGACAAGTCAGACCCCGAACGTTACGCCTCGCGTATGAAGGTCTCGCCGTGGAATGTGCGTATTGAAGGCGAAGTCGGCAAGCCCATGACATTGGGTATTGAGGATTTGCTCGCGCTTGAGCCCATGCAAGAGCGAATCTATCGCTTGCGTTGTGTTGAAGGCTGGTCCATGGTCATCCCCTGGGTGGGTTACCCCTTGTCAGCGTTGTTAAAAAAGGTCGAGCCCACAAACAACGCCAAGTACGTCGAGTTCATCACGGATATGCAGCCCGAGGCCATGCCCGGCTTGAGCTCATCGGTCATTGATTGGCCCTACCGTGAAGGCCTTCGCATGGATGAGGCCATGAACCCGTTGACCTTGCTGACCTTTGGTATGTATGGCGAAGTGTTGCCAAACCAGAATGGTGCCCCGGTCCGGATCATTGTGCCTTGGAAATACGGCTTTAAATCCGGCAAGTCGATTGTCACGATCCGCTTAACAGAAAAGCAGCCGGTCTCGAGCTGGATGCGTTCAGCGCCTCACGAGTACGGTTTTTACGCTAACGTCAATCCCGAGGTGCCGCACCCGCGCTGGAGTCAGCGCACCGAGCGCATCATCGGACAGGGACTGTTTGCCCCACGTCGTCCCACCGAGAAGTTCAACGGTTTTGGGGAGCAGGTTGCCAGCATGTATGCCGGTATGGACCTGTCCAAGAACTATTGACGTGTCGAGGCTGACGGTTCAGCGCATGGTGTGGGTCAAGAGCCTGCTGTTTGTGGCAGGTCTTTACCCTTTGTTGCGCTGGCTGTATCTGGGGTGGCAGGGGGATTTGACTGCCAATCCAACCGAGTTTTTGACGCGCTCTTCAGGCACTTGGACGCTGGTCTGTCTGATAGCAACGCTTTTGGTGTCACCGCTTCGCGACTGGTTTAACGAGCCCGCGCTGATTCGGGCGCGTCGGATGTGCGGTTTGTTTGCTTTTTTTTATGCCAGCTTGCACACCTTGGCCTGGGCCTGGTGGGAGCAGAACTTGGTACCGGTTGACATGCTGCGCGACGTCTTCGAGCGGCATTTTGTGTCTGTTGGTATGGCTGCGTTTGTGGTGTTGCTGGCCATGGCGCTGACCTCGAGCAAAGCCGCCATGCGAGCCATGGGAAAGTATTGGAAAGCGTTGCACCGGTGGGTCTATCTTGCCGCCGTGCTATCGATTGTGCATTACTGGCTGCATAAGGCTGGCAAGAATGATTTTGCAGAAGTCATTCTTTATGGCGCCGTGGTGGCTTTTTTGCTGGGCTGGCGATTGTGGCGCTTTAAGCGAAGGTCTCAGGCCTGAAACAGAAACAGGGTTGGCAACTGATCAAGCTGCGGTTTTTCGGCCTTTTTCCATTGGGCAATGGGCAGGGTTCGAATCCATTCTTTCTGACCCGTAAGGTCACGCGCAATGCACAAACGTGTGCTTGGCGCCAGCGTGTGGGTCAGGGTCTCGAACATGGCTTCATTGCGATAAGGGGTTTCAATCAGGATTTGTGTTTGTGACAGGCGTTTGGATAACTGCTCCCACTGTTTTAGTTGTCGCGAGCGTTCGTCAGCCTTGATCGGTGCATAGCCATGAAACGCGAAACGTTGGCCATCTAGACCGCTGGCCATCAGACCAAGCACGATCGATGAGGGTCCAACCCAGGGCTTGACTGGCAAGCCACTGGCATGTGCCAGTGCCACCACCCTGGCTCCGGGGTCAGCAACGGCAGGGCAGCCAGCTTCAGACACTAAGCCGACGTCGTGACCGCTTTGTAATGGTGCTAGCCAATTGTTGATCGTGGTGTTGTCGGTTTTGGCGGTGAGCGTTTCGATGTTGATGGCCTGTATGGGCTGAGCCAATTCGAGCAGCTTCAGAAATGCTCGTGCGGTCTTGGCGTTCTCGGCAATGTAGTAAGCCAATTGTCCGGCTTTGTGTGCGGCCGCGCCGGGCAGCCAGCAATCAATGGTTTGGTCGGATAAGCCAACAGGGATGAGGTGCAGGGTTCCGGTTTGTTGTGCCTTCATGTCTTTGCGTGTTTAGGGTTGTGCGAAGTTTAGAGGATCCAGCCCCGCTTTGATGAGCATTTGGGTTAGCGCAATCAGTGGCAAACCAATAATGGCAGTCGGATCGTCGCTTTGCAAACGCGCCAGTAGCGAGATGCCCAGGCCTTCAGCCTTGGCGCTGCCAGCCGTATCGAAAGGGGTCTCAAGCGTGAGATAGCGCTCTATTTGCTGGTCATCAAGCGTTCGAAATGTGGCGCGACAAGGCACCACCGAAATTTGCTCGCCTGCAGAGCTGATCACTGAGACAGCGCTGTGGAAGGTCACGCACTGGCCGCTAAGTGACTTCAGTTGTGATCTAGCTCTGGGCAAGTCGCCTGGCTTGCCCAGGGGCTGGCCATCAAGTTCGAGCACCTGGTCCGCACCAATCACCACGGCATCGGTGGCAGTCAGCCGGCTGGCCACGGCCTGGGCTTTGCCTAACGCTAAGCGACGTGCCAGACCAGCAGGCGTCTCGTTTGGTGTGGGGGACTCATCAACGTCGGGTGAAATGACTTCAAAGGGTAGGTGTAAGCGCTGCAGCATTTGTTGCCGATAAGTCGAGCTCGATGCCAGAATGAGGCGGGCAGGCAATGGTGTGTTCACGGTGGTGGGGTCGATGGTGGGCGTTTAGTGTGGGGAACAGGCTTAGGGACAGTCGGTGGTGTGGCAGTCGTTCGGTAACGACAGGCGCACCAGCCACTGGTCTATCTTGCAAGCACATTGGGCAGCAGGTTGTGCGCCATCGGCGTTCCGAGGTATGATAGCGGGCTTTGCGAAGAAGTGCGAGCCGGCTTATGATGCGCTGCTTGGATGAGTCATCAATGGTTGTGTCCTCAAACGCTTTGCTTATACGAACGCTTTACTGTTGCCGAGCAAGGTATGAGTCTGCCAGAGTCTGATCGGTCGTGGCGAGAACAATGTCAATCTAATGTTGGTCATCAACCCATGGTCGATGTGACCGACATGATTAGGCGTGGCGAATCGGTCTGCGGTGCGGCGTCACTGGCCAGTCTGCAGCGCCTAGCACAAGACCTGCCGGACCAGCCTGCTGTCGTTGATTTTACGGGTCGGGCTGGGGCACAGGATCTGGACCAGGCTGGCGTGGTTTGGTACGAGCTCAGCGGCTCAAGCCAGACCGGGCGGCGAGACAGGGTATGGTTAAAGATTCAGGCCATCGTTACGTTGACTTGTCAGCGGTGCATGAAACCAATGCAGTTTGTGGTTGACGAAACCGCCGCATTTGTATGCTACGCCAATGAGACAGAGGCATTAGCGGCTGTTCAGGACGATGACGATCCACTTGCCCCTGAGCCGCTTGCGGTCGATGAGCCGCTGGACTTGATGGATTTGGTGCAGGACCAGCTGATATTGGCCGTGCCTTATGTCCCCAAGCACGAGGTTTGTGAGCCAGCTGTGCAGTCTGCGGGTGAGCCCATTGAAGATGAACCGCGCGAGTCGCCGTTTAAGGTTCTTGAGAGCTTAAAAACAAAATCTGGCAAGCAGGATTGAGTTGGGATTTTGGTTGATAAGTAGTGAGTTGCAGTGACTGGCCAGATGTTTAGGGCTTTGTCGCTTTGCTTAAATTCAGTTTCAGACAGGCAGGATTGGCATACAATACTGTCTATTATTAGGAGTCATCATGGCTGTCCAGCAAAACAAAAAAACCCCTTCCAAGCGTGGCATGCATCGCTCGCATGATTTTCTTGGCAAGCCGCCCACGGCTGTTGAGCCCAACACGGGCGAGTTGCATCTGCGTCACCACATCAGCCCCAACGGCTTTTATCGTGGTCGTAAGGTGCTTAAAACCAAGTCTGACGATTAAAAGCTCGTTTGACAGGGAGTATCTCAGACGTGGTTGCTCGAAAGGCGTCTGCTAGCTGCGAGTTTATTTGTCGCTTGTCTGTTTTACGCTCCTGCCCTAATCCGTGACCAAGTCCATACGCATTGCCATCGATTGCATGGGTGGTGACGTGGGTATTCCCGCGACAATCCCTGCAGCACTGGCATTTCTAGAGCGCAACCCTGCGGCCTCGTTACTGCTTGTCGGACAGTCTGACAAGATCAATCAGGCCATTAAGCAGCAGCGGGCTCGTTTTGCGTCAGTGCAGATGGATCGCATCGAAGTTGAGCACGCCCAAGAGGTCGTCAGCATGGACGACCCTATCGAGGTTGCCTTGCGCCGCAAGAAAGACTCATCGATGCGTGTGTCCATTGAGGCGGTCAAGGCTGGCCGTGCTGATGCCTGTGTATCTGCAGGCAATACTGGCGCTTTGATGGCCATCTCCCGCTATGTGCTTAAAACGCTAGACGGCATTGATCGACCAGCGATTGCGACGCACTTGCCCAATCAAGCCGGCGGCGCGACCACAGTGCTTGACCTTGGTGCCAACGTCGATTGCACGGCTGAACATCTTCTACAGTTCGCCATCATGGGCACGGCACTGGCCCAAACTTCTGCTTCTGACGCTTTGCCGTCTGTGGGTCTGCTCAACATCGGCGAGGAAATCATCAAAGGCAACGATGTGGTCAAACAGGCCGCAGAGCTTTTGCGCGACAGCCCGCTGAATTTCCACGGCAATGTTGAGGGCAATGACATTTTTAAGGGCACGGTTGACGTGGTGGTCTGCGACGGATTCGTCGGCAATGTTGTGCTTAAGTCCGTGGAGGGTTTGGCACACATGCTTGGCAGTATGATTCGTCAAGAGTTTTATCGCAACACGTTCACGCGTCTGGCCGGGCTTGTGGTCAGGCCTGTGTTGAATCGCTTTCGGCGTCGTGTCGATAACCGGCGCTATAACGGTGCGGCACTTCTGGGGTTGCGCGGTGTTGTGTTCAAGAGTCACGGCTCGGCTGATGATTACGCGTTTCGTCATGCGTTGCAACGGGCGCATGATGCGGCCGCGGTTGGCCTGCTAGACCGGATTGCCTCGTCAGTGGTGGCATTGACGAGCCATCAGGATGGGCGCAGTTGACCCGTGATGTTTTGCAACAGGTAACAAGGGACAGGGTTTCATGACAGGTTCTGCGGTGTTTTCTCGTATTGCCGGCACAGGAAGTTATCTGCCCGAGTCAGTGGTCACCAACGAGGCGCTAGCGCAGCGTCTGGCAAGTCAGGGAATTGAGACCTCCGATGAGTGGATCGTCTCGCGAACGGGCATTCGTCAAAGACACATTGCTGATGACAGCATGCATACCAGTGATCTCGCCGCACGAGCTGCTCAAGCGGCCCTCGATGCCGCAGGCAAGACCGCCGCAGACGTCGATTTGATTATTCTGGCGACCTCCACGCCCGATTATGTGTTCCCAAGCACAGCCTGCCTGGTTCAGGCCAAGATAGGCAATCATGGGGCGGCTGCCTTTGATGTGCAAGCCGTATGCAGCGGATTTGTTTACGCGCTGACAACCGCAGACAGCTTTATTAAAGCCAACCGCGCCAAGTGTGCTCTAGTGATTGGTGCCGAGGTTTTCTCGCGGATACTGGATTGGCAGGATCGTGGCACGTGCGTGCTGTTTGGTGATGGCGCAGGCGCGGTGGTGCTTGAAGCGTCACCTGAGCCGGGTATTCGGGCTGCGCAATTGCACGCTGATGGCAGCCTGACGGGGATTTTGTGTGTGCCGGGCAATGTTGCACATGGCCAGGTCACGGGCGATCCTTTTTTAAGAATGGACGGGCAGGCTGTGTTCAAGCAGGCGGTGTCGGTGCTTGAGAAATCTGCCCGTGATACGGTGGCAGAGGCACAAATGGATATGGCCGATGTGAATTGGTTGATCCCACACCAAGCCAACCTGCGGATCTTGACGTTTCTGGCTAAAAAGCTTGGCGGATCCATGGAAAAAGTCGTGGTCACCGTTGATCAGCATGCCAATACCTCAGCTGCTAGCGTGCCGCTGGCGCTTGATCAGGCCTGCCACGATGGACGGATTAAGCCCGGCCACGAGGTGTTGATGCAAGGCGTGGGTGGTGGCTTCACATGGGGCTCGGTACTGGCTCGGATGTAGGTGATGACAACGGGTGTAGTGGCGTTGGCGCAGGCTTGTGCACAGATGTCGGTATACCCGCTAATACTGACAGATAGGATTGAACGATGAAGTTTGCATTTGTATTTCCCGGTCAAGGGTCCCAGGCAGTGGGTATGCTTGATGCTTGGGCGGGCAACGAGTCAGTTGCCGAAGTCGTCTCGCAGGCCAATGAGGCGCTCGGTGAGGACTTGGGTGGTTTGATGGCCAATGGACCCGCCGAGTCGCTGAATTTGACCACGCATACGCAGCCGGCCATGTTGACCGCATCATTTGCCATGTGGCGAGCTTGGTTGGATGCTGGCGGGCCCAAGTCTGCGGTCATGGCCGGTCACAGTTTAGGTGAGTACACCGCATTGGCGGCTGCTGGGTCCATTGAACTGGATGATGCCGTGCGCCTGGTGCGCGTGCGAGCTGATGCGATGCAGGCAGCCGTGCCGGTTGGCACCGGTGCGATGGCGGCCATATTGGGTCTGGAAGATGATGCGGTACTGTCGGCCTGCGAGCGGGCACAGCAGGGTGACGTCGTCGAAGCGGTGAACTTCAATGCGCCCTCACAGGTGGTGATCGCGGGTGACAAGGCTGCTGTGGAGCGCGCCATGGAAGGTGCCAAAGCCGCCGGTGCCAAAAGGGCTGTTTTGCTGCCCGTATCCGCGCCTTTTCACTCAAGCCTGCTCAAGCCTGCCGCTGCTGTTTTGTCAGAGGCACTTGGCAAGATTGACCTTCGCCAGCCTGATATCCCCGTGGTTCATAATGTTGACGTGCAGATGCATGATGACCCCGCAGCCATCCGTCAAGCGCTTGTCGACCAGGCTTGGCATCCTGTGCGTTGGGTACAGACGATTCAAGCCATGGCTAATCAGGGTGTAACGCATGTGGTTGAGTGTGGTCCTGGCAAGGTGCTAAGCGGTCTGGTCAAGCGGATTTCTCCGGATCTGACCGGCGTTTCGATTAACGACCCCGCATCAATGCAGGCAGCACTTGACGCATTAAAGTAATGGATAATACGTTGCCATCCATGCCGTAGTGGACTCGGCGTTTAGACAACTCATTGACGTTTTTAACGCATAACCTCATGAAACTAAAAGATAAAACCGCTTTAGTCACAGGTGCTAGCCGTGGTATTGGTAAAGCCATTGCGCTTGAGCTTGCCTCTAAGGGCGCCACTGTAGTTGGCACCGCCACGAGCCAGGCTGGTGCCGACGGTATTACGGAGATGCTGGCCCCTCATGGCGGGCGCGGCATCGTGCTCAATGTCGATGATGCTCAGCAGATAAGCGATGTCACCGAAGATCTGGCCAAACAGGGTGGGCCGCACATCTTGGTCAACAATGCGGGTATTACGCGCGACACGCTTGCCATGCGCATGAAAGACGAAGACTGGGATGCGGTGCTGCAAACGAACCTGAGCAGTGTGTTCAAGTTATGCCGGGCGGTGATGAAGCCCATGATGAAGGCCCGTGTGGGTCGCATCATTAATGTGACATCGGTGGTGGGCTCGAGCGGCAATGCTGGCCAAGCCAATTACGCCGCCGCCAAAGCTGGGGTTGCAGGCATGACGCGGGCTTTGGCCCGAGAGCTGGGTAGCCGCAACATCACGGTTAATTGCGTGGCTCCCGGTTTTATCGAGACGGACATGACTCGGGCGCTGTCGACTGAGCAGACCGCCGGGCTGCTGGGCCAGATTCCGTTAGGTCGCCTCGGTGCACCTGCTGATATTGCTCATGCGGTCGCGTTTCTTGCCAGCGACGAAGCAGAGTACATTACAGGTACCACGTTGCACGTCAACGGTGGCATGTACATGTCGTAGCCCGTTTTGGGCTGCGCTTGGCTATAATTCAACAAGTTTTTTCCCCGACTGGAGATATGAATGGAAAGCATCGAACAGCGAGTCAAGAAAATCGTCGCTGAACAGCTTGGCGTTAATGAAGCCGAGATCAAGAACGAATCATCCTTTCTTGACGACCTTGGCGCGGACTCGCTCGACATGGTTGAGCTGGTGATGGCGCTTGAGGATGAGTTCGAGACGGAAATTCCTGACGAGGAAGCCGAAAAAATCACGACGGTCAAGCAAGCGATCGAATACATCGAGACCAACTCGAAGTAAATAGACTTTGGCCGAATTCGGCCAGGTTGTGTTGCTCAGATTTGCTTGGTCTCTTGGAGCCTGGCTTTGATGTGCAACGCATTGTCGCTTGCTATTTGGTATTCGCTTTCGGGCGGTGCCTGTATGGCGGTCGGGGAAGCGGGTATGCGGGGTGCCGATAATCTATCGGATCTTGGGCATTGCCGGCGTTCTCGGTCGCCATTTATTTAACTATCAGGAGTGTGTCTTGAAACGACGCGTAGTCATCACTGGCCTAGGGATTGTTAGCCCTGTAGGAAATGACATTAACTCAGCCTGGGATAGTGTGGTCAACGGCAGGGGGGGTATCGGGTCTATCACCCGTTTTGATCCCTCGGAGTTGAACTCGCACATCGCTGGTGAGGTCAAGGACTTCGATGTCACCGCGTACATGCCGGCCAAGGAGGCTCGGCAGATGGACACATTCATCCACTACGGCATTGCAGCAGGCGTTCAGGCCTGGAAAGACGCGGGTCTGGAAGTCACGGAATCGAATGCCGAGCGTCTTGGGGTAATCGTGGGTTCAGGCATTGGCGGTTTGCAACGCATCGAGCAAACCCAGAAAGAATACCTTGAGCGCGGCGCGCGCCGGATTTCACCGTTTTTTGTGCCCGCTTCGTTGATTAACCTCGTCTCTGGCCAATTGTCCATCATGCTTGGACTGAAAGGGCCTTCGTATGCTGTGGTTTCGGCTTGTACGACAGGCCTGCACTCTATTGGTGATGCCGGACGCTTGATCGAATATGGCGATGCGGATGTCATGCTTGCCGGTGGAACGGAGTCGACCGTCACGCCGCTAGGCATCGGTGGTTTTGCGGCCATGCGTGCGCTGTCCACCCGTAACGACGATCCGGCAACGGCTTCGCGTCCCTGGGATGTTGACCGCGATGGGTTTGTGCTCGGCGAGGGTGCAGGCGTCTTGGTGTTAGAGGAGTATGAGCACGCCAAAAAGCGTGGTGCCAAGATTTACGGAGAGCTCTCGGGTTACGGCATGAGTTCCGATGCCTATCACATCACCGCGCCAGATCTGGATGGCCCACGTCGCGGCATGTTGGCCGCACTCAAGAACGGCGGCATTAATCCTGACGAAGTGAACTACGTCAACGCACACGGCACATCAACTCCCTTGGGCGACAAGAACGAGACTCAGGCCTTGAAAATGGCGTTTGGCGATCATGCCAAGAACCTCGTGGTGAATTCGACCAAGTCAATGACAGGGCATTTGCTCGGTGCTGCTGGTGGCGTTGAGGCTGTGTTTACAACGCTGGCCGTGCACCATCAGGTCTCGCCACCGACCATCAATATATTTAATCAGGATCCTGAGTGTGATCTTGATTTTTGTGCCAATGAAGCCCGGCCCATGAAAATAGATGTTGCTTTGTCCAATTCATTCGGGTTTGGAGGCACGAACGGGTCTATGGTCGTACGCCGGGTTTAATGCATCTGGCGAGCGACCCAAGCTGGACGATCCGGTGGCACGCAAATGAGCCACCGAGAGCAGCCTGCCTGTGGCGGGCTGTTTTGTTGTCGGGCGCGCTGACCGCTGTGATTGACGCTGTCTTGACTCTGAGCGTGTTCTGGCATGCGGGTGTATTTTTACCCACGTTCTTATTGTGCTGCTGGGGGTTACATCGTTTTTCTGGGCGACGCTCGACGCAGGATGGTGAAATTGGCGCTCTCCAATGGTCTGAAGATCACGTGGCTAGGGTAGATGGGGACAAGCGAACCCCGGTGTCGATTGCCGGTGTCCAGCGTCACCGTGGCGCATTGACCCTGACCTTGCGCGATCAAGATTGCCTGAAAGAGTCGCGTCGCGTCACGATCTGGCAGGACAACATTGGCAAAGAGAAATTTAGGCGTCTGTCGGTTCTTGCGGCTTGGCACGCGGAGAGTGCGGTATGACCGAGCGGCAAGTTGACGCTGATCTGGTTGCGCGTGTGCAGCAGGGCGACAAGCAGGCCTTCGATTTGCTGGTTCTGAAGTATCAGCGCAAGATACAGCGCCTGTTGTCGCGCATGATTCGCGATCCGTCTGACATCGATGATGTGATGCAAGAGACTTTTATCAAGGCCTATCGTGCACTGCCACAATTTCGCGGCGAAAGTGCGTTCTACACTTGGTTGTACAGGATCGCAATTAACACAGGTCGCAACTGGCTCTCTACGGAAGGGCGACGTCCTAGTTCGCCGGGACTGAATATATCTGATGATGGTGAAACTTTTGACGAAATTGACAACCTAACCGATAACAACACGCCCGAATCTGCGTTGACGAGCCATGAGATTGCCGCCACCGTGAATTCGGTTATTGAGCAGTTGCCTGCGGAGTTGCGTACGGCGATTGTTCTGCGTGAAATTGATGGCCTCAGTTACGAGGAGATTGCCGAGACAATGGCTTGTCCCATAGGCACGGTTCGCTCCAGGATCTTTAGGGCCAGGGAAGCAATTGCAGCTAAATTGCGGCCTTTGCTCGATACGCATGGCGATAGGCGATGGTAAGGAAGGGAAATATGACGTCGGTTGATCTGAAAAACACACTGCTGTCAGACGAAGATATGGCGACACGGGGTGCGGCGCCGTCTTTGTCGGCCTATATGGATGGCCAAGGGCATTCCAGAGAGATTGATTTGGCCGACTCGCAGGTGATGCAATGCTGGTCGCAATATCATGTGATTCGTGATGCCTTGACAGACCCCTCATCGCTTACCCCGGTCAGTGAATCGTTTGCCGCGCGTATGTCGGCGGCATTGGCGCGCGAGCCAGCACATGGCCAGCCTGACCCACAAGAAAAGCCTGTGGCGAGTCGCCGGCCCGGTTTCTGGGAGCGCGCAGGCCTGGCCTGGCCTGGGCTGGCCATGGCCTCGGCAGTGGCATCGGTCGTATGGATTGCACAGCCGTTGCTGGGTCTTCAAGAAGGAGTCGGTGGGCCTGGCGCAGTGCAGGAAGTTGCTGCGAGCCCATCTGTGCAGACTGATCTAAGCGCTCAACCAACGGCTGATTATGTTTCGGCACATCGGCACATGGCTGGCACGATTGCGCCGCGACATGTGGCTTATACGTCTGGAGGCCAATGATGGTGCCAGGCATGCGATTCTGGCGTTCAAGCCTGCTGGTCATGTGCCTGGGTTTTGGGGTGACCGTTGGCGCAGCCAGTCAAGCCAGCCAAGGCCAGACCCAGGGTCATGCGCAGGCCATGCAGCTACTAGAGCGGGTGCAGCAGGCGGCTAAGACGTTGAATTACGAGGGAACATTTGCCCATCAGCGCGATGGCCAGATGAATGCCTTTCGTGTGGTCCATCGTTTTCGCGACGGGCAAGAGCAAGAGCGTCTTGAGGTGCTCAACAGCCAACCCAGAGAATATCTTCGGGTCAACGATCGCGTGCAGTGCGTGATGCCCGATCGAGAGCTCATCATTATTGAGAACCAAAAGCACGAGCGTTTTCCAGCGCTTTTGATGGATGCTGATGGGGATTTGGGACAGTACTATCGCGTTCATCTGCAGCCCAAACCCTCGCGTGTGGCGGGCCGCGCATGCCAGCCCATCAGTATCGTGCCCAAGGACCTGCATCGCATGCGCTATGAGCTTTGCGTGGATATGCAATCAGGTTTGTTGCTTGAGGCCCAGTCGCGTGCGGCCAACGGTGACATTCTTGAGCACATTGCGTTTCTCGATGTGAAAGTTGGTGGTGACATCACTGACGCACAGTTGCGCTCGCTATGGCCGATTGCAGATTGGCCTGTGATTGAGCGCGACTCACAACACATGGATCTACAGGCTTCGGGTTGGTTTTTCAGGGAGCCCCCAGGCTATCGGGTATTGGCCGCATTTGAGCGGCAGTTTGGCCCACAGCGTCAAGTTAAGCAGGTGATCTTGACCGACGGTTTGGCGACAATCTCAATTTTTATTGAACCTTATCGATCAGATTTGTCTCATCATCAGATGGCTGGTGCAAAAAGCTCGGGTGCCGTTAACCTGTTTGGCAGACACTACGGCGATCATTGGGTGGTGGTTGCAGGCGAAGCGCCGGCGCAAACGGTGCGTAACCTTGCACAGTCTATTGTCAAGACGGGTGTGTTGCACAATAAGCAGTAAAACAGGTCCTAGCGATTTGGCCAGCATTTCAGTACCTAAGCTTAAACAATCACCTTTACATTGCGATACACGGAGTGACTATGCAGAATCAGGATGTGATGCCATTCGATCCTAATGAGCGTGCGCAGCAGACGCAGTCAGCCAAGCTATGGCGTTTTATGTTCCTTAGTTTGCTTCTGGCGGTTGCCGCACAGTTTTCAGGGCAGGCCAAGGCCAACACGGTGGGACTGCCGGATTTCACCGCTATTGTTGAGCAGGCCGAGCATGCGGTCGTCAATATCCGGACCACAGCCACTGTGCGCACGGGCGGCTCCTCAGGCCGCGACCCTTATGAGATGTTTCGCTGGTTCTTTGGCCCGGATTTCGAGCCTCCGGGTGGCGGCAACGAAGGGCGTGACCCGCGTCGGGGTGGTTCTGAGCCCCAAGAGCGCACCGTGCCGCGCGGGGTGGGCTCGGGGTTTTTCATTAGCGACGATGGCTACATCCTGACCAATCACCATGTGGTCGATGATGCTTCCGAGATTTTTGTGACGCTAACCGATGGCGAGGAGTACAGCGCTGAAATTGTGGGCAGCGATGCCCGCACGGATGTGGCGTTACTGAAGATTGACGCCCAGGGCATGGAAACCCTGCCTATCGGCACGGCTGCTGAGCTCAAGAAAGGCCAGTGGGTGCTGGCCATTGGCTCGCCGTTTGGGCTTGAATCAACCGTGACGGCAGGAATCGTGAGCGCGATTGGCCGTGAGACGGGCGATTACCTGCCATTCATTCAGACCGATGTGGCGGTAAACCCAGGTAACTCGGGTGGGCCTTTGCTTGATTTGAATGGCGAGGTTGTTGGCATCAATGCCCAGATCGTGTCGCGAAGTGGCGGGTTTATGGGGATTTCACTGGCCATTCCCATTGATGAAGCCATGGAAGTGGCCGACCAACTGCGCGAGAATGGCAAGGTGACCCGCGGTCGCATAGGCGTGCAGATCGGTGAGGTCAGCAAGGATGTGGCTTTGGCCAGTGGTTTGCCCGATGCGCAAGGCGCCATGGTGAGCCGTGTGGTGCCTGATGGTCCGGCCCAAGCCGCCGGTGTTGAGCCCGGTGACATCATTCTCGATTTTGATGGCAAGAAGATTGAAAAGTGGTCTGACTTGCCCCGAGTTGTGGGCTCCACTGCACCTGGCACAAAAGCCACGATGAAGGTGTGGCGCAAGGGCAAGCCCGTCACGCTCGACATCACTGTGGGTGAAATGCCTGACGCGCAGACCGTAGCAGCTGCCTCGCAGCCTGACGAGCCTGAATCAAAAGGCCAGTCAGCACTTGGCATCACGGTGGTGGGCTTGACCGATGAAGAGAAAAAGGAGTTTCGTGTCAATCACGGCGTCAAAGTGACCGAGGTTAGCGGAGCTGGCGCCAATGCGGGCTTGGTGGCAGGCGACGTGATTCTCACGGTAGGTAACACTGACGTGTCTTCAGCTGAACAATTCGTGCAACTGGCCGACGAGGCTGAGCAAGGTAAGCCTCTAGGCATGATGGTGCAGCGCAACGGACAAGCCCAGTGGATTTTGGTGAGACCACCGAAGAAGTGACCACAACAGGGTAAAATGCAATGCTTGCGAGGCAGCACACTGAAGGGGGCGGCAATCGCCCCTTTCGTTTGTCTGTCTGAAGATTCGCCCGGTGCGAGTTAATTCTAAAGTTTGCAGGATTCATGCAGCATATTCGTAATTTCTCGATCATTGCCCACATTGATCATGGCAAGTCAACATTGGCTGACCGCCTTATCCACCGCTGTGGCGGATTGGCCGAGCGTGAAATGTCGGCGCAAGTGCTTGATTCCATGGACATTGAGCGCGAGCGTGGCATCACCATCAAGGCGCAAACCGCCTCACTGCTTTACCAAGCAGCCGATGGACAGGCCTACCAACTCAATCTGATTGACACGCCAGGACACGTTGACTTTTCATATGAGGTCAGCCGTTCTTTGTCGGCCTGTGAGGGCGCGCTACTGGTGGTCGACGCCTCGCAAGGTGTCGAAGCGCAAACCGTGGCCAATTGCTACACCGCCATTGACCTCGGTGTCGAGGTGCTGCCCGTGCTCAACAAGATGGACTTGCCGCAGGCCAATCCTGAAGGCGCACGCGAGGAAATCGAAGATGTCATCGGCATTGAGGCCGGTGATGCCATTGCCGCAAGCGCTAAAACGGGCATGGGGATCGATGAGATTCTTCAAGCCATTGTCGATAAAGTGCCGCCACCGAAGGGTGATCCTAGTGCGCCTTTGCAAGCCTTGATTATCGACTCTTGGTTTGACAATTATGTCGGGGTGGTGATGTTGATCCGTGTGGTCAATGGCGTGATCCGACCCAAGGACAAATTGAAATTCATGGCCACTGGCGCCATGCATCCGTGTGAGCAACTCGGTGTATTCACGCCCAAGGCCATTGGGCGTGACGAGTTGTCTGCTGGGCAGGTGGGGTTTGTGATTGCCGGTATCAAAGAACTCAAAGACGCCAAGGTGGGTGACACCATCACCTTGGTCAAGGAACCGGCGGCCAGTCCGTTGCCTGGTTTTAAAGAGGTCAAGCCCCAGGTATTTGCCGGTCTCTATCCGGTCGAAAGCAGCGAATATGACCAATTACGTGACTCGCTCGAAAAGTTAAAGCTTAACGATGCCGCGCTGATGTTTGAGCCTGAGGTCTCGCAAGCGCTTGGGTTTGGGTTTCGTTGCGGGTTTCTGGGCTTGTTGCATCTGGAAATTGTGCAAGAGCGCCTCGAGCGCGAATTCGGTATTGACATCATCACAACTGCACCGTCGGTTGTTTACGAGGTGGTGCTCAGTGATGGCGAGATCATGAACATTGAAAGCCCGTCACGCATGCCTGAGGTGGCAAAAATCCAAGAGGTGCGTGAGCCCATGGTCAATGTCACCTTGTTTATGCCGCAGGATTACGTGGGCCCAGTCATGACGCTTTGCAATCAGAAGCGTGGTGTGCAACTAGACATGACCTACCATGGTCGGCAAGTGCATTTGCAGTACGAGATGCCGCTTGCCGAAATCGTGCTCGATTTCTTTGACAAGCTCAAGTCTGTCTCGCGCGGCTACGCGTCGATGGACTATGAACTGCGTGAGTATCGTGCTTCGGACGTGGTTAAGGTCGATGTGTTGATCAACGGCGACCGGGTCGATGCTTTGTCCACGATTTGCCATCGATCCAATGCCCGGTATCGGGGCCGTGAAATGGTGGGCAAAATGCGCGAGATGATTCCGCGACAGATGTACGATGTGGCCATTCAGGCGGCCATTGGCGCGGAAATCATCGCGCGTGAGAACGTCAAGGCACTGAGGAAAAATGTGCTTGCCAAGTGTTACGGTGGCGACATCTCAAGAAAGAAAAAGCTGCTGGAAAAGCAAAAAGCGGGCAAACGCCGCATGAAGCAAGTGGGCAGTGTCGAGATTCCGCAAGAGGCGTTTCTTGCCATTCTCCAGGTGGAGGATAAGTAATGAAAGGAACCTGTTTGGTGGCTGATTGTTGTGTGTTCACTGATTTAACCCCTTGTTAACCGTAAGGCACTGACACATGAGCTGGAATTTCTCTTTGATCTTGTTTGTGGCGCTAGTCATCACCGGCGTTGTCTGGGCGCTCGATCGATTCAGTCTGCGCCACAAGCGAGCCAAAGATGCCAAGCGGCCCTGGTGGGTTGAATACGGTGCCAGTTTCTTTCCGGTCATCTTGTTTGTGTTTGTGCTGCGCTCTTTTATCGTCGAGCCGTTTCGTATTCCATCAGGATCCATGTTGCCCACGCTGCAATCTGGCGACTTGATTCTGGTGAACAAATACACCTATGGCATTCGTTTGCCGATTGTTGACACCAAAGTGATTCCGGTGGGTGACCCCGAGCGTGGCGACGTGATGGTGTTTCGCTACCCGGTTGACACGTCAGTGGACTACATCAAGCGCGTGATTGGTTTGCCCGGTGACGAGGTGGCTTATCTGAATAAACGTCTCTATATCAACGGCCAAGAAGTGCCCACCAAGCGAGATGGTGATTTTTTTGAGCCGGATCGGGTCAGTTATACGGCTCAGTATATAGAAGATTTGGGCGAAGTTAGCAATAAAATATTGGTAGATAGAAACAGTAGGCAGGATTTGAGGCCTGTTTGGCGTTTCCCCTACCGTGACAATTGCGACTTTCGTCCCGACGGTCTGGTGTGTCGCGTGCCCGAGGGTGTTTACTTTATGATGGGAGACAACCGCGACAACAGCCTCGATAGTCGATTCTGGGGGTTTGTGCCGGATTCGCACATCGTGGGCAAAGCGTTTTTTATCTGGATGAATTTTTCCGAACCGAGCCGTATTGGTCGTTTTCACTGAGAACGACAGTCACAGGCCCGGCGCGGATGTGTTGGTGACCTGTCATGTCTATTGAGACCCTTGAAACCAAGCTGGGCTACTGCTTTGACAACAAAGCACAGCTCGAGCTGGCCTTGACCCATCGAAGTCACAGCGTGCGCAACAACGAACGCCTGGAATTTCTCGGCGATGCGGTGTTGGGCACATCAGTGTCTGCATTGTTGTTTCAACGCTTTGCCAAGCTAAACGAGGGTGATTTGTCGCGCGTGCGGGCTAACCTGGTCAAACAGGCGGCACTGGCTGACATTGCCCAGCGTCTGGGACTGTCCGAGCATTTGCGCCTCGGTGAAGGCGAGCTCAAGAGCGGCGGGTTTCGTCGCCCATCCATTCTGGCTGACACGCTTGAGGCTATTTTGGGGGCGATTTATCTTGATGGCGGGTTTGAGAAAGTGCAAGGCGTGATTCATCGACTGTACGAACCCATCATCGAATCCATTGACCCGCAAACCATCGGCAAAGACGCCAAGACTTTGCTGCAGGAGTTTTTGCAGGCGCACAAGCTTGCCTTGCCCTCCTACTCGGTGGTGGCCACGCATGGTGCAGCGCATAGCCAGCAGTTCGAGGTGTTGTGCGACATCGCAGAGCTTGATGTGCGCGTTCAAGCCGCCGGCGCTAGCCGCCGTGCCGCTGAGCAAACCGCGGCGCGTCAAGCCCTTGAAAAAGCCATGGCTGCCAAGCCAGCCGGCCGGGCCCGCAAGTCAGTCAAGCGTGCGCGCAAGGCTGCACAATTAAGCCTGCCGGTGGCTGTTTCCCAGGACGTGCGATGAGCGGCTCAGACGAGAATTACCGTTGCGGTTATGTGGCGCTGGTCGGGCGTCCCAATGTCGGTAAGTCAACCTTGAGCAATGCCCTCATCGGCAGCAAGCTGTCCATCACGTCACGCAAAGCACAGACCACGCGACATCGCATCATGGGCGTGTTGACCCGCAAGGATGCGCAGTTTGTGTTTGTGGACACACCCGGGTTTCAGACGCGCCATGGTGGCGCCATGAACCAGATGATGAATCGGGTCGTATCGCAAACCTTGGCTGACGTGGATGTGGTCTTGTTTTTGGTGCAAGCAGGCCAATGGACCAAAGCTGATGAGGCTTTGCTTGCATTGCTACCCCAAGAGGCGGCCGTGATTCTGGTGCTGTCTAAAACCGACCTGGTCAAAGACAAAGCCAAGTTGTTTCCCTTTACAGCCGATGTCGCCGCGCGCTTTCCGTTCGCTGCGGTTGTGCCCGTCAGTGCGGTCAAGGGCAAGCAGCTCGATGACTTGCTGGCCGAGATTGCAACTCGTTTGCCGATCAATGCGCCTTATTTTGATGAAGACACCCTGACAGACCGGCCCATGCGGTTTCTGGTGGCCGAGCTTATCCGGGAAAAAATCTTTCGTCTGGTCGGTGATGAGCTGCCTTACGGTTGTACGGTGGTCATCGAGCAATGGGATGAGGGCGATGACCATGCCACGATCAATGCCTGTGTCATCGTTCAGCGCGAATCACATCGCCCCATTTTGCTTGGCGCCAAGGGCGCACACATGAAGCGCATTGCCACTGAGGCCCGGCAGGACATTGCCAAGCTACTCGACAAGCCCGTGCATCTTGAGATCTACATCAAGGTTAAAAAGGGCTGGACAGACCGCCAAAGCAATTTGCGTGAGTTTGGTTATGAGTAAACGCGGTGCGCGCGTCACCGATGCGATGGCCTTTGTACTGCAAAGCACACCATGGCGCGAGACCTCTCTCATTATCAAAGTGTTTGCTCGCGATCATGGCCTTGTCACGCTAGTGGCCAAGGGCGCCAAGCGGCCGTATTCAGGGCTGCGCTCAGTGCTGATGCCATTTCAGCCGTTGATGCTGTCTTGGACGGGCAACGCAGAAGTTAAGACGCTCACGCATGCCGAGGTCACCCGCGTGCGCCCTTTGCCTGGGTCCGTGCTCATGTCTTGCTGGTACATGAATGAGCTTTTGTTGCGGCTGTTGGCCATCGAAGACCCTCACCCCGGGCTGCACCAAGCCTATAGTGAGGCACTCGACGCTTTGGGTCAAAGCGAGTCGGCATCGGTTGTGTTGCGTCAATTTGAGTGGCGCATGCTGCAAGAAACAGGTTATGGACTCGAGGGGCCCATGCCAGACTTCACCCAGCGTGAACCGGGCGTGGATTTCAGGGAACAGTTGCAGCAGCGCCTGCTTGAGCATGTCCCAGGCGGGCGATTAAACAGCCGCGATGTCATGCTCGGGCTGCGGCGTGCCATGGCACAGGCTGGCTAGGCCAGCGCCCAAAGCACAGCGCGCGAAGGCTCAGTCCGTAAGTACGGCCCGACCTACCACTTTGCCATCATGCAGGGCTTGCAAGACTGTGGAAGCTTGATCCAGTGGGTGCGTGGTGACCGGGATTGGATTGACCTTGCCTTCTTGGACCAGGGCGAGCAATGATTTGAGCTCTTGCAGGGACCCGGTGTAGCTGCCTTGTATGCGGATTGCCCGCATCGGGATGAAGGCCAATGACCAAGGGGCAGCCCCGCCGAACAGACCGACAATCACCAGGGTAGCGCCTTTGGCCAGCGCGTTAAACCCCATGGCTGTTGACTGCTCTGACCCAACCAAGTCGATGGCGGCTTTGAACGGTTGGCCGCCATTGGCCGCCAAAATTTGTTCTGGCGCATCACTGTCGTTGCCGTTAATGACAGCAAGCGCCCCGGCGTCCTTGGCCGCTTGCAGTTTGACCGGGTCAATATCGACCACGATGGCACCGCGTCCATTCATGGCTCTTAAGATTTCGATGGCCATGAGCCCGAGGCCGCCCGCCCCAAAAATCAGTATCGGGTGCTGGGTGTAGACATCGGCATCAAGCTTGTTAATGGCGCTGTAGGTGGTCAACCCCGAGCAGGCGTGTGGCGCCAGGGTGGCGGGGTCGAGTGAGCCGATGTCAAGCAAGTAACGAGGGTGGGGCACCAGCAGGTGGTCAGCGTAGCCACCATCGGTATAAATGCCCAGCGAGCGAGGCGCGGCGCAATAGTTTTCTTGGCCGGCTAGACACACATCGCACTGGCCGCAACCGAGCCACGGATAGACGAGGTAATTCTTGTTGGTATCAAGTCCGGTGGCATCAGGGCCGGTGGCCACCGGGGTGCCCACGGTCTCGTGTCCCATGGTCACGGGCAACTCAATGCCGCGCGCTTGAAGTGACAGGCGCTTGCCATGACCGAGGTCATAGCCACCTTCCCAGATATGTAGGTCGCTGTGGCAAACGCCAGCGGCACGCGTCTTTAACAACACCTCAGTGCCCTTGGGTGAGGGCAATTCGCGCTCAATGAGCTCCAAGGGTTGTTTGAACTGTGTGATGCAGTAGCACTTCATCATGCCCCTCCTGGTGGCTTTAATCAGACCACGAGACGCTGTTCACGCGCCTTGGGTGTCTGTTCAGTGTGACTCAGATTCGCAACGCAATCAATGATGGGCCAGCCGTGGCATTGGCCCGATTCAGTGCCTGTTCAAAGCCACTCAATGTATCGACGGCCACCCCGGGCACACCGTGGGCCAGGCCCATGGCCGGCCAATTGAGCTCCGGCCCATCGAGATCAAGCATGCGGCTGGCGTTTTCACCGGGTTCGGGGCCGCCCATGTTGTTTAGCTCACCGCGCAAGATGCGGTAAGAGCGGTTGTCAAATATCACCACCGTGACGTCGAGCTGCTCGCGTGCCATGGTCCACAGCGACTGAATCGTATACATGGCACTGCCATCGCCAATCAGTGCCACGACCCGACGCCCAGGCGCAGCGACGGCCGCGCCCACCGCTGCTGGCAGCCCAAACCCGATAGAGCCACCGGTGATGTCAATGCAATCGTGTGGCGCAAAGTGCGCCACACTGTCGGCCAATTGCCGGCCTGATGTCACCGCTTCGTCAACCACGATGGCGTTCTCTGGCAAGGTGCGCGACAGCACCGCGCCAATGGTCGCGGGTGTGGCAAACCCGTCTTCATAGGGCAAAGGCCCCGTGTTGGCAGCCAGATAGGCCGGTGTGGTGCCATGGGCACCGACAGCGTCGCACAGCGCTTGCAACGTGGCGAGTAAATCATGGCCTGGCGTGGCAAGCGTGTGCACATCGCAGGCCGGCGGCAGGGTCAGACGGGGTTTGCCCGGATACGCAAAAAACGCCACGGGCACCGTGGCACCGATAAGCACGAGGTGGTCGGCGTCTTTGAGGGTCTGTACGGCAGCATCCACCGCAAATGGAATGGGCCGGATGTTCACCCGCCCACGGCCGCGCTCAAGTCGGGGGCTGCGCGGCTCTGAGAGCACCTGACACCCCGTCTTGGCGGCAATCTGGCCTGCCAGCCAGGTGTGCGTTTGCATCAACGCGCCGCCACCGAGCAGCAGCACCACGCGTTTAGCCGTTTCCGGTTTCTGCAGCAGGGCAGCCACCGAGTCGACCGTGTCACTGAGCACCGCGGCTGGCTCTCGCGCAGGCTCAAAACTATATTGACCGGCATCGGCATCCTCCCAGGCGCAATTGGCTGGCAGGATGAGCGAGGCGATGCGTCCGGGCGCGCTTTTGGCTTGGCTGATGGCCTCGGCCGTGTCCATGGGGGCTTGCGTGGCCGTGGTGATGGTGCGTACCCAGTTGGACATGGGCCGAGCCACCCCCTCGGCGTCCGAGTTCAGCGGCGCATCGTTGTGAATGTGGTCTAGCGCGTGCTGGCCAATCACATTAACAATGCCAGAGCGAGCCTTGCGTGCGTTGTGCAAGTTGGCCAAACCATTGCCTAGCCCCGGCCCAAGGTGCAACAAGGTGGCAGCGGGCTTGCCAGCCATGCGGTAGTAACCGTCAGCTGCGCCCGTGACCACGCCTTCAAACAGACCGAGCACGCATCGCATGTCAGTGGCTTGGTCTAGCGCTGCGACAAAGTGCATTTCGGAAGTGCCTGGATTAGCAAAACAGACATCGACGTTGCCTGCAAGCAGCGTTTTAACCATGGCTTGTGAACCATTCATGCATTGTCTCCCTGGTGGTGTTGGCGCATGGTTTCGCGCGCGATGACCACTTGTTGAATTTCAGTGGCGCCCTCGTATATGCGCAGGGCGCGAATCTCTCGGTAAAGCATTTCAGCGGGATGACCCACTTTAACGCCAAGCCCGCCGTGAATCTGTACATTGCGATCGATCACCCGTTGCGCAGCCTCGGTAGCGTAAAGCTTGGCCATGGCCGCCGTGCGCGTGGTTCGCTCTTTAAGCACATCGCGCTGCCAGGCGGCTCGGTACACCAACAGCGCGGCGGCATCAATTTCTGTGGCCAACTGGCCAATGGCCGCTTGGGTGATTTGCATGTCAGCCAAGGTGCTGCCAAACATTTGCCGCTTGCTGGCATATGTCATGGTCATACTGGCAGCCGCCTGTGCAAATCCCAATGCGGCAGCGCCGACAGACGCTCTAAACACATCGAGCGTTTGCATGGCGACTTTGAATCCGCGGCCAGGCTCATGGATCCGTTGCCCAACCGGGATGAGGCAATCGTTAAACTCGAGCGTACCAATAGGGTGGGGCGCACACACATCAAACCGTTGCGAGACTTTCAGGCCGGCGGTGTCGGCCTCTACGACAAAGGCGGTGACCCCGTCAGCGTCGTCGTTCTCGGTTTTTGCGAAGACGGTGTAAAAGTCTGCCAGCCCCGCATTGGAGATCCAGGTTTTAACGCCATTCAGGCAATAATGTTCACCCTGGCGCACGGCTTTCATGCGCATGGCGCCCGCGTCTGAGCCGGCATCGGGCTCAGACAGCGCAAAGGCGGCAATGGCCTGGCCTTGTGCCACAGCCGGCAGGTATTTGGCTTGCTGCTCGGGCGTGCCAAACAGCGAGATCGGGCCACTGCCCAAGCCCTGCATGGCAAACGCAAAGTCGGCCAGTCCATCATAAAACCCCAGTGTCTGGCGGGCCAGACACAGGCTTCGCGAGTCCAGTTCAGGCAACACGCCACCGGCAGCTGCCGGCACACACCAGCGCAGCCAACCCGCTTGCCCCAGTTCTTTGACCCGCTTGCGGCATAGCGAATCGACGTCACCGGTGTGCACTCGGTCGGTCAGGTGCTCGCGTGCCCAGTGCTCAAGATCATGGGCCAGAGCTTTGTGTTCATGGTCAAAAAAAGGCAGGCCTGTAACGGCGCCGGGCAGGGTGTCAAGCATGCTGGCTCCCCAGGCGCTCGCGCGCCATGTCGCGTAGTTTGTTTTTTTGTACCTTGGCTGAGTTGGCGCTTTGGATCATGGGGAAAGCCTCCAAGACTTCGAAATGGACCGGAACTTTATAGGAAGCCAATGCCTGTTTGCACGCCTGCTGCCATGCCGGGGGGATAGGCTCAGGTTCAGTCTGGCTAGCGCCAGCTGTCTGCTGAACTGGCACCACAAAGGCCACGGGCACCGCTTTGCCTTGATGGTCAACGGCTACCACTTGGCAAGCCGCCACGCCAGGCAACGTTTCCACAAAAGACTCTATTTCCGCAGGGTTGACCAGAAACCCACCCAAGCGCAAAGCATCGCCCATGCGAGCCTGAAACACAAACTGCCGGTCGCTGACGCACCATCCAAGGTCCGAGGTTTTAAAGTAGCCGTCAGGCGTAAAGGCCTCTTGTGTGGCCTGGCTTTGATCGAGATAGCCGACCATATGAGAGGGTGTGAAGATTTCGATTTCACCGGACTGGCCCATGGGTAGCAGGTGGCCGGTCTCAGGGTCACGCGCCCGAACACGCGCCTGTTCGTGCAACAAGCGTCCGCCAGGTTCATGGCGCACACTCGTGTCGCCCTCGGCTGGATCAATCGGTTGGGCAGCTGTTAATGCCATCAGTTCGCTTGAGCCATAAAGCCCCGTTAATGCCAGGCCATTGCGTTGCGCCAGGTCGAAGAGCTCATGCTGGGCCGGCGCAAATGACGCAAAGCCAAAGAGCTGGCAGCTCGCAAAGTCCGAACGGTCAGTCGATGCCTGCAACATTTGCAAGATCAGTGCGTTGTTGGCATAGGTGTGGGTAACCTTGTGTTGCCTGACCAGCGCCAATAAGCTGTCAGGCGTTGACACGGGCTCACAGGCAACGGTGTGGCCCGTCAAGAGCCCGCTGATGAGCGTGGCAAACCCAAATGCCCCACAAAACGGCGCGCTCGCCAATACACAAGTCGCATCGACGTAGCCCAGTGCCTGAGCCACGGCATCGGCATGGCGAATGATGACGCTTTGCGAGTGCAATACAAACTTGGGCAATGATGTGGTGCCCGAGGTGCTAAAGGTCAGTGTGGGGTGGTCATCATGTGCCGGCACATCCGGCCAGTCCCGCTGGCATGCTTGGCGTAACTCCGGCAAGGTGATGGTGGCCGTGATGTTGGCTCTGGATGCCGGTGAGATCTGTGCAAGCATCCCATCAAAATCAATGCCTTTAAAGCCAGGCCAGTAAACAAGCCCACTGGCCTGGCCGCGGTCAATCAGGTCTTGCAGTTCGTGGACGCGAAACCGGGTGTTGACCGACAGAGTGATTGCTCCAATGTGACTGAGCGCCAAAAATGCGCTCACCCATTCGATTGAGTTGGGCAGCCACAGCGCCACTCGATCGCCCGCCTTGATGCCGCGATGAGCAAAATAGCCCGCCAAGCGCTTGACCTCTACCGCCAACTGCCCAAAGCTTGCTTTGCGTTCAGGCTCGATCAATGCGGTGTGATCGGTGCGGCTGTGAGCCAGTGAGTTCAGACGCTCATGTAAGGTGCTGTGCATGCCCGAGACCTCAAACCGTGGCAATCGGCGTCACGGGCGAACCCACGGCGCCAGGCAGACGCAAGGGCGGTGCGGTCAACATGAAGTGATGTCGGTGGTGTTCATGTAGCCAGGCTGCCAGGTCTTTGAGATACCAGAGTTCGGCCAGTGGCACGCCAAGCTTGAACAAGCAATGATGATGCAGGGGCAATATCGAATGGCCAGGGCCACTGCTGCGCGCCGGATACGCTTCAACGGCGTAGTTGTCCGTGCAAATCGTGGCAACGCGCGTCTCGGTGATCCAGTTCAGCAAAGCCGTGTCACTGCCATCGAGCACTGCACCGGTTTGCTCCAGGCGTTCATGGTCGGGCTTGCCATGCATTTGCACAATCGCCTCGGCAAACCCCGTGCGCAAGACCAGCATGTCGCCAGGCGCAATATCAATATTCTCTCGCTCGATGATGTTCATGAGCGTTTGGGCATCCACCACGGTGCGTTCACTACCGAGGTGTCGGGCCAGATCAACCAGCACACCGCGTCCTTGCATGCCTTTAACCGCATAACGGTCAATGCCAAGCTTGCGCGCAAATGAGGCGCCGTCGCCGCAGCAATCGGTGTCAGAAGCCGGATTCTCGCCACCGAGCACGTCGGTGCCCGCTTCATAACCGTTGTAGTAGACCTTGCGTAGCTGCCCATCACCCTGTGTGTCGAATTCAGCGCCCACGTGGCAAAGGCCATCCCATTGGGTGGAATACTGCATGCACAGTGTGACTTGGTCGTCTGAGAGCACGTCGATCGATTCGGCCTGAATGGCTGACATCGAGACGTTCATGAACGCTTTACCATCATCGCGAAACGTCGGTGATAGCACCGGTGGGTGTCGTCTGGGGTTAAGCACGTTGCCACCGGGCAGGTCAAGCGGCAATGACAAGCAAAACACCTTGCCTGCGCGTATCTCTTGTGCGGCCTGCAAGACTTTTTGCTCGTCAAGCAGGTTCAGTCGTCCGATTTCATCGTCCGCACCGAAGTCACCCCATGTCGACCCGGGTGGTCTTTGCTTGAATCTGGCCATGCGTTTTGCTCCCCTGACAGCGGTGTTGCCATCGGCTCACCGATCGTTTTGATGTGTGGTCGATCTTACAATAGGGGATCGCTGTGTAACTCAGTGCGCCATGCCGTTAAGATCAAGAAATTGATCAGGGCGTTTGAGGAGCAAGTCATGATGGCGAAATCACTGGCATTGGTTACAGGCGGCAGTCGCGGGA
>CBFHXV010000026.1:0-27095 GCA_965659885.1 Burkholderiaceae bacterium
CACGCGTGCACGAGTTCGAGCACCTGCAGCCGCAAAGTGGTATGCGATTAAGTCATCTAGCCACTTGGTGCCCGTGTCAGAGACAGTGGACAACATCAATAACTCTGTGCTCTGCAGACGCGACTCGAGCCAAAGCTCACTGCACGACACAGACGCTTTCTTGCGTGTGCTCATCGGCATATCCCTCTAAAAACAATCCCCGGCCGAATCAAGCGACCGGGGATTGGATCGTGCTAGAGATAAAAACGTCTACGTGTATCGCAAACTTATGCAGACGCGCTCTGGGACTTCCTCACCGCGATCATGAAGATCATCACGCCAAAGGCAGCCTTGGCAACAATGTCAGCGATCGTGTAGCCGACCTCGATCACTGCAATGGCCGTACCACCATCAAGCGACATGACAAATGGTGCAAAGTAGACGATGGGATAGAAAGACCACGACAGAATAACGACCCAGCGTGCCATGCTTACGAGTCCGCGAACATCTTCCGGCTGCTTGGCAATGGACTCTGAAAGACCAGAGAACAAGCTCACCACGATGTACAGGAATGGGATCATGGACAGTGCGCCCCAGATGAAGCGCGCCGTATCAATACCACCTGACACCTCGCCTGGATATCCCAAAATGATCATCAATGCCGCGGCGCCACCGAGGGCAATGCTCTTGCGAACCGTTTCCTCCCGACTGAGACCCATCACCAAAATCAATTCGATCAGCAACAGAGGTACCGTTAACAGCCAATCAACATAGCGATAGGCAACGTTAAACGACACACCAGTGGCTGTTACAACACCATCAATGGCCGTGTAGGCTTCACCCCAACTCGCAAAGATGCGCAGATAGTGATACCCGGCAATGAAGGTCACCAGACCTGTGATGATGACCGCTGTCTTGTACTTCTGGGAAACCTGTGACAGTCCCAACCAGAAAAACAAAGTAGCAGCGAGGAAGGTTGCCGTCCCAAAAGAGAAGGCGTTGTATATCAACTCGTACTGACCAAACGTTAAGTCCATTTGAACGATCTCCGTGAAAAAAGTTAAACGTCGACGTTCCAAGGCCCAAGTCGAATGCTGTTAGCTACACAGCCTAAGGGGCAGGTCATTTAAGTTAACCAAGTCGGAGAACCCCACTACGTAGTCAAAACCACCAACCAATAAACAATCAAAAGAAGCTAGAAGTGACTTGGCTTGTATTGTTAGCTGACCAGAACACGTTCCACTCTACGCCTGCTCACCCGGCTGATGCAACCATTTAGTGCATGTATTGCGCTAGGGGTTTACGGCATGATGCAACTGCACATTCATGAACCAAATCTGTCCAAGCTGCCGCTCGTCAATGACGCCCGCATCTGCCGTTACGGCCTTTTGTTAAACATTCATAGATACAGACGAGCATTAAGCAAGTGACCGCAAGAGGCTAAGCGTAGGACTGTTCAACTAAAGCAAAAACAATGGGTTAACCCAGCAGTTAAGTCATGCACAAGGGCTTGGATTCTCGCGCTTATCAGTCCCTGAAACTAGCTTACGTTTTGCGAGGCAAAACACGTGGGTCGCTCTTTAACGCAAGTCGGTTCAGCAAGAAACTACCATAATTAGGGCGATAGCCAGCGGACATTTAAAGCAGCACAAAACACGCGATTTTTGAACAAAAAACCACAACGCTTAAGTGAGTGTTGCTATGAACGGTGTTTACTAACACTTAATTCATGTCCTTGAGCCATCAGCGACATCATTGGGCTAGCTCGGCTAGCTCGAAGCGACTATGTCGCGTGCGGCAGATGCGTGAGAAGTGAGCGGCACACAAGTAGCTAAGTTACCCGTACGCTTGCACATCAAACAACAGGGGAGCTTGAACACGTTGTTGGACGCAAGGCTGCGAAATCTTGCGCTGATAGCTGTATCGTCACGCCGATCATGCCGCACACGGTCCCGCCGTGGCCGTTGGCGCGAAACTTCTTTAGGCAAATCTCCACGGCCCGAATTTCTTTGAATGCCGCACAGCAACGAACAATCAGGCTAGCCAACATTTCCTGAGTCTCATAATGCTTGTTTTGTGAAATCTGGTGGATGGATTCGAGCAACGGGTCATAATCAAATACGTTTTGCATCCCGTCACGCTCAATGAACACGAGCGCGGAATCGATCTCAAGCTTAAGATCAAGTGTGTGCTCATACGGGTCAGCGCCACCGGCTTCAAATATGCCGATCTGGGCTTTAATCGGCACGCCGGTCAACTCGATACTGCTGCTTAATGTCACTTTTTATTGTTCCTGAAAAGTTTCACAACGCTTCTAGGATGTGTAGGTGCCTAGCCGATACTCCTGGCGCAAGCCTAAAACTGACCGGCAACACACTTTCAACACCTACGACACCCCGCCAAGCGTGTAACGTTAACAAATTGACACTCACCGGTATACGCCCCCAAGTGCAGCCTGAGGTCAAGCCTCGAAGCTGGTCCAATGCAGCAACAGCTAAGCATCCATCAGACAACCGCGAAGTTCGATATGTTCTGACGTGCAGCTTAGACATATCTATTTGACCGATCGCCTTATGCCGCACGCTCAACGCATGAACACCAAAGCACTCATCGCCCTCATGCTCAGTGTGGCCATGGTGACCATTGATATTTCCATGACCAGTACCGCCGTGCCTGCGATCGCCTCGGGGTTGGCGAGCAGCCCGGCCCAGACCATCTGGGTGATCAATATCTATTATCTTGCGGTGGTGGCATCACTGCTGCCACTCGGTGCACTCGGCGAGATCATGGGCCATCGACGCGTGTTTCTCACCGGGCTTGGCGTGTTCTTGCTTGGTGCCGTGGCTAGCGGCTTATCAGACTCATTAACCGCACTCATGGCTGCGCGAGGCCTGCAAGGCATTGGTTCGGCTGCCATCTCGGCCACCACTCCCGCGCTCATCAAAACCCTCTACCCAGCAGACAAACTCGGTCGCGGCTTAGGCCTATACGCCATGGTCGTCGGTGTGGCCTTTACTGCCGGTCCAACGCTAGTGTCCGCTGTGTTGTCGGTTACTGATTGGCATTGGCTGTACCTTGGCACCGTGCCCCTCATTAGCCTGGCGCTGATTCTGTCCATCCTCGGGGTGCCGAACACACCACGCGCCCAACGGGCCTTTGATCCAGTTGCTGCCGTGTTGTGTGCCTTGATGTTTGCCGCCCTACTGACGGCATTGTCCAGCCTCGGGCACCTCAAGCTGTTGCTGCTAAGTCTCGGTTTGCTGGGCACCGTGGTATTCGGTTATGGACTGGCCAGGCGCGAGGCCGGCAAGCCAGCCCCAATTTTGGCGCTCGATTTATTCCGTACCCGCTTGTTCGCCCTGTCCTCGGTGACCTCGATCACGGCCTTTGTGGTGCAGGCGCTGGTGTTTGTTGTTCTGCCGCTGTTGTTCACCATCAACTTGGGATTCAGTGAAGTACAAGCTGGATTGCTTATTACACCCTGGCCCGCAGCGCTGGTCATCACCAACGGCATTTCAGGCCGGCTTAGCGAACACATCAAACCCGGTATCCTAGGTGCCGTGGGCATGGGCACGGTCGCCCTCGGACTGTTTCTCATGGCCACGCTACCCACCACACCGACGGCGTTTGATATTGGCTGTCGCTTGGCGCTATGCGGGGTGGGGTTTGGTTTGTTTCAGTCGCCGAACATGGTGGCCTTGATGAACAGCGCCCCCAAAGAGCGCAGCGGCAGTGCCGGGGGCATTTTGGCGACCTCACGCTTGCTTGGCCAGGCCATTGGCGCAGCCGCCGTGGCGTTTTGTTTGTCAGCATTCCAACACAACGGCATCGAGATGGCGCTGTGGGTCGGAGTGGCAGCCGCCACGGCATCAGCGACTGTTAGCGCTATCCGGATGACACGCTTTGCTCGCTAGTTCACGTCACAGCACAATCAAGCAGCGTCATCAGGCTCGCTATCGTCTTTTAACGCTTCAAACTTCGCCTTCATGGTGGGGTTGTTTCGTGTGAGCTTTTTGATCGTGACATCTTGCGCCTTGTCATTAGCCAGACGTAGGTTACGCACCGAGCTCTCAAGCGCTTTTTTGGTTTTTTGCAAGTGATCAATGGATTTGTCGATCTCGTCCATGGCCTTTTGAAACTGGGTCGATGCCAGTTCATAGTTACGGCCAAAGGCGTTTTTAAAGGTGTCGAGCTGCTCCTCGAAACGGGTGATGTCGACGTTCTGTGCCCGCACATGGGCTAGCTCGGTTTTGTATTTCAGCGAGTTCAACGCTGCGTTGCGCAACAGGGTGATGATTGGGATAAAGAACTGTGGGCGCACCACATACATCTTGGGAAAGCGGTACGAGACATCGACAATGCCAGAGTTGTAAAGCTCATTGTCTGGCTCTAGCAAAGACACCAGAACCGCGTATTCGCATCCTTTTTCGTTACGGTCACGGTCAAGTTCCTTGAAGAAGTCCTCATTTTTCTTCTTGGTCGCTGTGGTGTCTGACTCGTTTTTCATTTCAAACATGATCGAGACGATCTCGGTGCCGGTCTCGTCCATGTCTTTAAAAATATAGTCACCTTTGCTGCCGGTGCTCGCGTCGTTGTCTTTCTCAAAGTACGCCCGCGTAAAGGCCGTCGCCCTGATGCGGTTGAACTCAGTCTCGCAATGTTGCTCCAGAGTCTCACCTACCATCTTGGTGGACAGGCGCGCTTTCATGTCCTTGAGACGGTCAATCATCTCATCGCGGTCTTTGATCTGTATTTCGTAGCGCTGCTGCATTGATTGCGTCTCAAGCTTGGCGGACAACTCTGCCTGCTCAAGACTGTTTTTAAGTTTCAGGATTTCGGCTTCCTTAGCCGCAGCAGCCTGTTGCACCTGGTTTTGCGTTTCAGCCTTGGATAGCTTTTCCGCGGCTTGGCGGTCTGCTTGCAAGCGGGCAACCTCATTGGCCAGCGCATCACGCTCTTTCTCGACCTGGCTCAACGCTTCAGTGACTGCTAACTGGCGGGCAAGCTCACTGGCTTCTAGCCGTGCCTTTAAGTCCTGGATTTGTGTTTGCTTCTCGGTCGCGATTTTTTCTTGCTCTCGTTGAACCTGGGTGCGAACCAAAGCCACCGCATTTTGCTTGTCGCGTTCAGCGAGATCAAGTCTTTCTTGTAACTGCCGCTCAAACTCGTGATCATGCACCTGCTTGACGATGTCGGCATAGCCGGCTTCATCGACTTTAAAGGCTTTTTGGCAATGCGGGCAGATGATGTCGTGCATGGTGTGATCCGTTGACAAAGAAGAAGATAAGACATAGCCGGGTTCGCGCTAAAGACTAGCGGTGCGCTTGACAGCGCAGTTTATCTCGTTCGCGGCTACCCTAACACGTGATCGCGAGACACTGAGAAATCAAAATAGCCGGGATCCCTAAAAGCGTCGAATCACTCAATACAGTGAGCAAAATTACTCAATGTATTGAGCAAATCGTAAAAGGTGTCTCAAGGCTCACTATGAAACGTTTTATATCAAAGACCTACCGAACCCAGACGTGTCATACATTGGCGGGTCAGTGAACCTTTACCCGACACCAAAGTGCGCGTGACGGGAACGGATGGCGCTTTCACCAGCCGCTAGTGCGAGCTTGCACCATCATCACCACCGACATCAATACCGGTAATGGTTTTAGACAGCGATCGTGGGTCACGCATCGGCCACGTGCCAGACTGAACGCGGTGAAAGAAATCGGCCAAGAGCGCATTGAATACATCAGCGGCCTCGAGGTTCATGGTGTGACCACAATTGGGAATGACTGCCAAAGCCGCGCTCGGGATGGTTTCCTTGAGCATGAGTCCAGGTTTAGCGCATGCCCAATCCTCATCGCCATTGACGATCAAGGTCGCAAGCCTGAGTTTGGCCAGCTGTTCGGTCAGGTCATACAGAGACGGCCGCGCGCGTTGAACACCAAGCTGTGTGTTGGCCGACCCAAGTGCTGAATGTTCACTCAAATGCTGCTTAAACAGTGCAAAGCCCTTGGGATTTGATCGTTCAAACTGCACCCGCGAAGGGCCATAGGCATACCTTTGAGCGAACGCTGACATGCCACTTGTCATAAGCTCCTGGGCAATCGCTTGTGCCTCAGCTCGAAATTTGTCTCGTTCGCCAGGTTCTGCGCCATAACCACAACCGGCCACACAAAGCGACAGTGCCCTGTCTGGATGTTGCAAACCAAAATGCAACGTGGCGAACCCACCCATGGACAGCCCGACAATATGGGCTTGCTCGATACCGGCTGCATCCATAACGGCCACAATGTCGCTCACCGCATGGCGCTGCGAGTAAGCGCTGACCGACTCGGGCACCGACGAGGGAGGATAACCGCGCGCATTGAAGGTCACGGTACGGTACTGCCCAGAAAAGCGTTGCACCTGCGGGTCCCAACTGCGCATATCACCAGCAAACTCATGCACAAAGACAATCGGTGTGCCTTGACCCATGACTTCATAGCACAGAGACACACCATCAGCTGTCGTTGCCATTCGAGTGTTAGTCTGACCGGCCTGAGTCAGATTTGATGTCATGAGGTTCCCCCTAAGCCGCCAGGACTTGAGTCATGTGAAGCGCAGTGTCCTTATCATACGATGCCGGCTGCAAACACCGAAACATCATGTCAGGGTACGCGACACAGGATGATTGTCCTCATGCAATCCCCACCACCTTGTGTGTCTGCACCGACAGCCGCCAACGCGGGTTGGCCTGACAGTAGGCAATTGCCGCTTGGGTGTTTTTCTGCACCTGCGGTCCATCCATGGGCTGCAGCAAATAGTGATCAAACGACAATTGATCCCAAGGCAGATCCTTGGGCATCAACAAAGGCTGCGGAAACACAAGCTTGAGTTCTTGGCCCGAGAGTTGCACCAAAGGTGCGCCCGCCTTGGGGCTGACACAGACCCAGTCAATGCCTGGTGGTGCGGCTACGGTGCCATTGGTTTCAACTGCCACTCGAAACCCTTGCGCATGCAAGGCATCAATCAGTGCATCATCAACTTGCAACAAAGGTTCGCCACCCGTTAACACCACCAAGCGGTGGGTGTGATCGGGCACCGGCCATAATGACGCGACACGGTCAGCCAACTCAGCGGCATCGGCAAACTTGCCACCCCCCACGCCATCGGTGCCCACAAAGTCTGTGTCACAGAACTGACATACCGCCGAGTCTCGGTCGGCCTCACGCCCCGACCACAGGTTGCAACCGGCGAACCGACAAAACACCGCAGGCATGCCAGCCTGTAGCCCCTCGCCTTGCAGCGTGTAAAAAATCTCTTTTACCGAATACGTCATCGCAAACCCGTGTGTTTAATCGAATGCCCGTGTGTCTGTTTCACTTTCACAACCGGGCCAGTGGCAGCGATGGCAACACGGCTTCATTCAGGTCAGTCCCCACCAAAGCACCACACCCTTCGGTCTCATACAGCTCAACGCAGACCATCGAAGGCAACAACGCTTGCGTTTTGCCGAACAGCCACCGCGCCATGCTTGCCGTGTCACCCTGACTAGCCGCACCAAGTTCAGGATGCTCATGCAATGGGTGATGATCTAAGGCCTTAAACACCGGGTTGAAGACTTCTTTGACATCCCCAAAATCCACCGTCCACCCCATGACCGTGTCTAGCGGCGCGCTTAAGTTCAGGCGCAAGGTATAGGTGTAGCCGTGCAACCGAGATCTGGGATCTTGTGCTGGCGCGCCTTGATAGAGCACCGCACTATCAATCGAAAAATCTTTCCAGATACGATAGCGATGGCCATCAAAGGTCGCACCACAAGATGCCGTCTCATAAACCGTGACCGCTGACAATGCGGGCAGCACGGGCTGTAATCGCTGCCATAGCCAGGAAGACAGCAACTCGCTGGTGGGGTTTTCCAGGCCAGGTACATCGTTCAGACACCGGAAACTGAGATCGCCAGCCACTTGCGCCCAGGCCGCATCCAGCGTGCTGTAGGTCACCGTGTCATCGGCTGCGGCATACAACACCACTTCAAACCCATGGCCATGCATACGGCCACATTTGTGCCCTGACGGCACGTTGGGCAGCTGGTGTGCTGCCTGAAACCGGTAACGCCGCCAAACCAGTGACCCTTTGGCACCCTCACCCACCCCCCACAAAACCCCTTGCTCCGGTGTGCTCTGCAAGGCAATGGTTGAGAGATACGGCATTTGCAGCTGCTGGCCAAACCAGCGTGCCAGGCCCAAGTCTGAAGGCGTGGGCACGACCTCATTGAGCCATTGATAATCCAGCCGCTTGGCCAAGGTTTGCAGCTCAGTGAGCATGGCCGGGACCTCCCCACCAGGATAAGACGGCCAGTCAATAGCCGCTGCAAGGGCTGAGTCGGCAGGTGTTTCAGCTAGCATTTCTGGGCACGTTTGCACCGACACCATAAAGCCATGGCCGTGCAAGCGTGCGAATTTGTTCTCGGCGGGTAAACCACTGACTTGCCGGGCCGCCTCAAACCGGGTGCTTGCCACATGGCGCGTCATTAAGCTAGGCAATACCGTTTGGTTGCGCGCGCCAGTACTCATAGCTGAACCCGGCGCATGGTGGCTACATAGTCTGCGTAGCCGCTAGCTCGCAGTTCGCAAGCCGGACAAGTCCCACAGCCATAGCCCCATTCATGCAAAGTGGAGCGATCACCCAAGTAACAACTGTGGGTTTGGGTTCGAACCAACTCCACAAGGTCAGATCCACCCAAGTCATTGGCCAACGCCCAAGTCTGACCCTTGGTGAGCCACATCAGCGGTGTCTCGACCACCATGGGGGCGTCAAGGCCTAGACTGACGGCCACTTGCAAGGCTTTCAGGGTGTTGTCGCGACAGTCGGGGTAACCAGAGTAGTCGGTTTCACACATGCCACCGACAAGCACTGAGACGCCACGCCGATAGGCAATGGCAGCAGCGAACGTAAAGAACATCAGATTGCGACCCGGCACGAAAGTCGAGGGCAGGCCTGACGTCTCGAACACGATTTCCTGCTCTCGGGTCATGGCCGTATCACTGATCTGACCCAACAGCGCCAAGTCAAGCAAATGGTCCTCGCCGAGTCGCTCTCCCCAATCGCCAAACTGTGACCGAATCGAGGACAGAAACGCTTGACGGCACTCGAGCTCGACCGCATGGCGCTGGCCATAATCAAACCCTATGGTCTCTACATGCGCATAGCGATCCAATGCCCATGCCAAGCAAGTGGCCGAGTCCTGCCCACCAGAAAAAAGCACCAGCGCATGGCGTGAGTCCGTTGGGCCGACTCGGTGGGATTCAGAAAGTTTAGGGGGATTCATAGCTGCCTTGGTGCGGTCATCCGGTGTGCATTCACGCGAATGACGCATTGTATGAGATGCGTCCTAAACTTTCAGGACTAACTCGCCATAGAACAAATGGCGTTGGCCTATCCTCATGAGTCGCCCATCACACCGTTTGACGGTCTGATGGGTACGAGCGAGGCAGCGAAACGCCAAATCATCCGGCAACCGTCCAGACAATGCGCCACAGCTAGCCGCGAATCGCAGCGCATTCAAGCAATGGCATCACTCGGCAAGCGCCGCGGTCACCGTCACCTCAACCTTCAATTCAGGGCGAGCGAGCTTTGACTCGCCACAGGCACGTGCAGGCGCTGCGCCTTCAGGCACCCAGGTATCCCAGACGGCGTTCATCTCAGTGAAGTCAGCCATGTCAGCGAGCCAGACAATGGCTTGCAACATGTGGTGCTTGGATGAGCCCGCCTCGGCCAGAAGCGCCTCAACCCGGCTCAGGCAGTCTTTGGTTTGCTCTGTGACGGTTTGGCCATCGCCGACCTGTCCGCACAGATAGACCGTATTGCCGTGTTTGACGATTTTGCTCATGCGAGCCGAGGTGTGTAAGCGTTCAATCATGAGACCTCCAGAGGTGACAGTTCATCTTGTTCTGGCTCGACGGCGGCGAGCTCACCCATGGTAATGGGTTTCAAGGGTGGACGGATACGATAATGGCAGCCCAGTGCTGGTTGTCGTCTGCGCGACGAGTGGCCTGCGTCAAAACACGTTCTTGAAATACAGCCCGACCTTAGTGGTGTCGTAATCTCATGGCGTGAGACAAGACAGTCTCATGTGGTGAGACAAGACCTAAAATTCTGTAGTAGGAAGAGGTTGAGCGCTTGAAATGCGCGCAGCAACACACCAGTGAGACTGTTCGCAACCATTGACATGCACAACAAAAACGCCTGCTCGGGTACCGGCATACGGCGAGATTTTGCGTAACTTTACTAACGATGTGTGAAGCCTCGTTCTGACAAAGAAACGGCATATCAGATGGCGATTCGAGGCTAAATGGCTTCTTTGCAGCTCGCGCGTATCAGAACCCAGAACTATCAACCCGCCTCACACCAGCGGCCTGCATGTCATCCCAGGCCTGGGCCAAAGACCCAGCCACATCAATGGCCCGTGTGGCGTCTTCGATCACAATGGCATCAAAACCGGCCTTCCTAGCATCTACTGCAGACCACGCCACACAAAAGTCAGTAGCCAGGCCGCACAAATACACCGTGGTCACGCCTCGCTCGCGCAAATAACCTGTCAGTCCCGTGCTGGTTTTTTGGTCGGCCTCGAGAAATGCCGAGTAACTGTCTACCGATTGATGATGGCCCTTTCGAATCACCAACTGAGCGTGAGGGATGTGCAAGTCGGCTGCCAGTTCCGCATCATCTGTGCCCTGAACGCAATGCACTGGCCACAACGTCTGTTTGCCATATGGCAGGTCAATGACTTCAAACGGTTCTCGCCCCGGGTGGTTGGCGGCAAATGAAATGTGATCTTTTGGGTGCCAGTCTTGTGTGAGCACCACCACATCAAAACGCTTGGCGATACGATTGACTGTTGCGATGATGGCGTCACCGCCAGGAACCCCGAGCCCACCGCCCGGTAAAAACCCATTTTGTATGTCGACCACGAGCAAAGCATCGGTTCGGGTTGGATTGATTTTTTTCATTGTCTGGGTCACTAACCGTTAAACAAACATATGCGAGTCGATTTTTTGATCTCTTGCAGCGATTACCTGACGTGCGGCAGTCACCTTGCTTGAAGCACTTAACTTAAACGCACACCACACTTTATTCGCGCGCACTTGAATCGCACTCACTTTAATTCTTCAATGGATGTTATGGGTTGAACTTACCACGTCGCGAATCAACCCCTGCATGCATCAGGTCGAGCAGACCTCTGTTCACGTCGATTGGGCGTTGGTTAGGCGTTGGCTGGACGTTGGTTGGACGTTAGTCGCCTCTGAAATCCCCTAATGCCCTGCCTGGCCCAGCCTAGCTCGCAAATAGGCACGCGTTTGCTCATCCTCGCTATAGACATAACAGCCTTTCATACCCCGCGTCATGAGCGTACGGTAGGTGTTCTTGATGATCAGGTCAAGCTGGCGTGCGGTGTCTTGCGGGTTTTGTTTTAAGCGGGTTTTGTAGCCGCGAATGGTTTTATCTTGACTGGCGCGTTTGTCTGGTTGGGTAAGGACCTGGCCGTCGCGCACAATCAGGTCCGGGCCGATGATGACACCGACGTATTCCAGCTCCAAGCCCTGACACGTGTGGATACAACCCACTTCTTCTATAGAATTGGGTTTCATGATCCACAGGCTGCCGTCGTCATCTAGGTTCCAGCGCCGCTTGTAGTCACCGATGACAATATCGTAGCCTGCGGGGTTTTTCTTTTTGGTGATCCATGGCCAGCAATAGCCAGCCACAACGCGTGCCTTATTGTTGCCATTGCGTTGCACGATGGCCTCATGCAATGCCACTGGGCTGTCGAAGACGTCGAACTCAAACTCGCGCTGAGACAGGGTTTTATTGGCAGTGGCACGGATGCCCAGCAGGTCATCGAGCCAAGCGATATAGCCATCTGAACCATTGCAACGGAATTGGGATGGCAATTCGCATTCAATGATCTGTGCCCCTTTTTGCTGGGCAAAGCGCTTAATAGTTTCTTTAGAGCCCACATCGTCAATGGTGACCTGCTGGCTCTCGTCGATGAAAAAAATAGATGATTTCGAGGAGTAGATGATTTCCTTGACTTGATGTTCGCCTACATTGCCATACAGACCACCCTGCTCTCGTAGGCGATGAGCCTCGTCGACAATGAGGACATCAAGATCATTCGGTGGCGTATTGACAAAGGTACCTGACCCCACAAAGAGCGATCGAAACCGGCTTTTGGTCATCGAGCCGCTTAGGCGCGCTTGGTAGACTTCCCGGGGTGCGGCATTTTTTGAGACGTACTTGGCCAGCAACCCCATCTCGATCATCCGTACCAGCAGATTGATGGCCACCACGGACTTGCCTGTGCCTGGCCCGCCCTCAACGATCATGACCTGCGGTTGCTCGCTATCACTAACCTGGACTGACTTAGCCAACTGCATGGCCGTTTCAAACACTTCTTTTTGTTCATCGATTAGGACAAACTCCGGGTTGCCCTTGAGCAAACCCGAGAGACTGTCAGCCAATTCCTTGGACGGACGTATCCTGCCATTTTGCAGTTCATAAATGGTGCGGCACGAGTCACCATAGCGAACATGACGTTTAATGAAGTCCCGCAAAGCACGACGATCTTGCTCGCCTTTGAGAAACACCGGTGCTTTGTCTAGATGATCAGCATAAAACTCGTGAGTGATGTTGCCGTCGTCGAAGTGGTTATGCAGGTAGGCACAAGGGTGCACCCGGATATCGCCTTCATGAACGGCTTCGTTAAAGTCTTCAAGCAACGCCGCGTACGACCACGCCTGATAAGCCGGATGCACGACCTCACGTTGGGCACCCCCGATAAAGGTACGAACAATGCCATCTTTGGAGGTCATGGCAGACTCGGACCATTGCTTAAGTTCGACTAGCACCGCACGCGGCGATCCGGTGTCATCGAGCCCGGTCAAGGTCACGTCAATACGCTTGGAAGATTGCGGTATATGCAGCTCGACAGCCACACCTGTGTCGTGCGGTATCTCATCGTCAGTCAAGACCTTGGCCATGTAGCCTAATGAATCACGCCATGAGCGGACTTCATTGCGACCCACGCTGTGCCCGGTGGCTTCAATGAACTTTGCGTGGATGATGTCCTCGATGTCACCATCGTTGGTGTGAGCGAGGAATTGACGTTTGGTCTCTCCGTAGACAATCATTACCTAATCCTTGGTCAGCTGGCTCAGGTTGGTCATGGTGGTTGACGCCAACCTAAGGTGGCAGTGGTTAGCCAAACAACCCCTAAAATTCTCTTTTGTGACCATACAACAATACTGTTTGGCTTTGGGGTGATCACGACCAAAAACGGGTGCGCGTGGCCGAAGAACTCAACGGCGAGACAGGGCCAACAGCACGCTACAACTGGTCGTACTTTTTGCTGCTGCCTCGAGACTTGTCAGTGGGATATTTCTCTGAATTGAGTGCCAACTTTTGGATGGCGGCCTCATTTAAATCGATGCCCATGACGTCTGCCATGCGCACCAGATAAAACAGCACATCAGCCAACTCCTCAGACACGCGCTGTTTGCGCTGCGGGTCATGGGTGAGCTCTTTGCTTTGCTGCTCGGTTAGCCACTGGAATAACTCATTGAGTTCGCCTACTTCACCCGTGAGTGCCATGACGAGATTTTTAGGGGAGTGAAACTGCGCCCAATCGCGCTCGGCGGCAAAGTGATCAAGGGCTTGAGTAAGCGCTGTCGCGTCAATGAGGCGGTCCGATTGATTCAATGGTGATCCTTTCGATAATTCCGGGTGATAAAAGCGAGCCTTCACGGCAAATCGCCTGTTTCAATATACGCTTTATTAATTCCCAGGCGCCAGCGCTTCAAAACCCAAGCTGCGCATACGCCTGACCCATGGTCTCGAACTCGCCTTTGCTGACCCATGCGTGCGCACCCGCCTCGTAACCTTGCTGGTACGACCATTTGGCCACGGCCAACATGGTGGCCTCATCACTGATAACACCTGCATCCAACGCAATCTGGCTAATGTCATCTTGATGACGAGTGATCTGCTCTAGCCAGTTGTTCACGTGCAACTTGGCTGCTAACACGTCAGACTTGCTGCGATTGCAACTAGCGTGCGCCAAAACAAAGTTCTGGGCGATGTCTCTGGCGTACCTGGAAAAGGCAATGAAGTGATCAACGTCAGGTGCATTATGGATACGGCCGCCACAGTAAAAACATTTTTTCTGAAAGAGCTTGGACAAGTTTGTGCTGACAATGCCCAGCGCCTGGCGGTTGGTTTCAAACAAGAACCCGTACAAGTCATCTTTTTGGCCAAGAATCGGGATGTTTCGCTTATTGCTTTTGATATGCCTGACCCAACGGTCGCGAGCCATGTGCTGAATCAAACCATGAAACTTTCGCAAGTGGCTACTCACCCCCGCTTTCAGTTGTATGCCACCCGGTGATCGCTCGTAAACAAACGGGTCGCGGCCTCCGGCGATATTTTGGAAATAGGTCACCGGTTGCGTTGACACCGTTTGAGCGACTGCCGTCACAAGCCTGCGGTAAGCCTTGAGCTGCCTGGCTTTAGCAACGCTGTCGGTGTGATTGGCTTGGCGAAATGTCTGTATGTCAGACACCACTTTGGCGGTGGCACCCATGTTTTGACTGAGAATGCCGGGTGTTTGATCAGAGGCACTTGCGCCTGAACCGTACGGCATCGACTGCTGCCAATAGTAACCAATGAATTTTTCTGCGATGTCGCGCATGGGGATGACCAGTGCCCTGACATCATCATGGCCTTGCTCCACAGCGATGTCAGCTAAAGCCATCAAGAGTGCGAATTTATATGTCGCCGCAAAATCACCCTCGCTCAAGAGCCGTTGCAATTTGGTCAGAAACGCAAGATGCTCGCAAGCACTGGGATATTGAGCCACGTTGTCTACCCCTGCCTGCCTGACCAGTAGTCGGCCTTGTCCGGGATCAGCCACCGAACGCCGCCACGGGGGTCGGCCACATCGCCTGTGTATCGGGGTATCAAATGCATGTGCAGATGCGGCACCGTCTGCCCGGCCTGTGGCCCATCGTTGATGCCGATGTTGTAGCTCTCGGGCTTGAACTCGACATCTAAAACCGATTTGGCGCGCTTGAGCAACGCCATCATCGACGCGATCTCCTCTTCATTGAGTTCGAAGAAAGAGCCCACATGTCGTTTCGGGATCACGAGCGTATGACCCGGTGAGACCGGGAAGCCGTCACGAATCACCAACGCCAAATCGTTTTGATCGACGATGCGCTCGTCGGGCAATGTGCAGAAGGGGCAGGGTTTGGATTCCATGGCGACGGGCAAAGCGGTATCAAAGCGCTATCAAAGCACTATGTGACTAAAACATGGTTAGTCTACCGCGAAGTGGTAACCGCTTCCAATGCCGCGGGGTTATCTCATACGGCGTCAGACACGCCGAATCCGCTAGGGCCGAGAGGCCTTAATGTCGTGGATAGAGGTGATCGGTTGACGCACCAGGCCGGTGCTGCATGCTCTTACTTCGCAACGATAGCGTGCGAATAGCCTGTCAATTCACATGGGACACAGCACGGTCAAAACACCCTTGCCTTACATTTAGTGACACAGTCAAAGCTAACCATCAAAGCCTACCAACATCACGCCAACTTAAGAGGTCTACTGACCCGCGGTCTTGACTGGTCTGCCCCCCGTACACCACGCAGGGCTTGAGAACGGTCGTGGCTTTGTCTTTCTGTGCGATCTGGGTCCACTGCCGGACTCCTGTACCCCAGTCGCTAGCATAAGTACAGCCTGATTTTATTTCCACAGGCCGCAAGCCTTCGGGCGTCTCTACTATTAAGTCGACCTCATGGCCCGCGCTATCACGCCAGAAGAAGAAATCAAGCGGCTGACCAAGATTAAACCGATTCTTGCAATGCTCGCTGACCACCCAAGTCTCGAATAGCGCCCCCCGGCTGGCATGGGTTTCCAGGCTCTGAGCATCGCGAATGCCAAGTAACCAAGACGCCAAACCCACATCCAAAAAATAGAGCTTAGGTGCTTTGACCATTCGCTTGCCAAAGTTTTTATGGTGTGCGTGCAACATCGTGACTAGATAGCTGCTTTGCAAGACACTCAGCCATTGGCGCGCGGTGGTGTGGCTAATCCCACAGTCAGCGGCCAACGAAGACAGATTAAGCAGTTGGCCCGTGCGCGCCGCACACATCTTCACGAACACCTGAAATTGCGCGAGATCCTGAACCTTGATGATCTGTCGCACGTCACGCTCAATGTAGGTCGCGACATAGTTCGCGAACCAGTCGGTTGGCTCAACCTCTCTGTCATACAAAGCCGGATAACCCCCTTGCCACAATAACTGGCTTACTCGGTCTGGCACGGCTTGTACTTGATCAAGTTCTTGCACACTGAGCGGCAAAAGTTCAAGCCGCCCAACCCTTCCCGCGAGCGATTGCGTGATGCCGACCATGAGATCGAACTGTGCTGACCCCGTTAAGACAAAGTCGCCCATGATGCCGCGCTCATCGACCACACCTTGTAGCCATGAAAACAGGTCGGGGCAGCGTTGTACCTCATCAAGCACCGCACCTTCAGGAAAACGCCCCAAGAAACGCTTGGGATCACTCAGTGCAAACTCTCGTTCGTCGAGGTTTTCCAGAGATACGTAGGGCTTTTTCGGGAAAAGGGAACGGGCAAGCGTGGTTTTACCGGACTGCCTAGGCCCCGTGATAGCGACCACTGGAAATCCTTTGGCCAGTCGCTCAAGTGTTTTAGCCGCTTGTCGTGGGATCATGCAAATTGAAGATTTAAAATTCAATTTGCAAATTATACCGCAAAGTCAGGCCGCAACCACCGCCTCGGTGCATCATGACCAAACCACTTCACTCACCGCCGTTTTAAACCGGCTGTTTTGCGGCAGGGCAAGCCATGACCCAGATTGATCAGCTAGATGAAACCTTCACGGCTGGCACCACTGCCAATCCCAAGCATGATCCGCCTTATCCTGACACGCCCGTATGCGTGCTCGTCGATGGCGTTTACGCCCAAGCTCGAGCCAATCGATCTCTATGATCTGAGCAGTCAATAGCGCAAAGTGCGTCGCAAGATCGTCCGTCTGTGACGGTGTCGCCTGCGCAGCGGCATCTTGAGTCGGAAGTGGGTCGCCAGGCGCTAGCAGACCGAGATAGTCTGCCGCAGCTCGGGATTGCTTAACCGTTTGCCACAGCGACTCAACGCAGGGGCCTTCCATTTGAACAGAGCAATGCACCTTGATTCGCAACTGCCAACTCAGCCTAGGGCTCCAGAACACCAGGCTGGCATGGGGTTGGTGTTGCAATTCATGAGCCTTGTGACTGCGGCCGTCGGTATAGATTTCAAGCGACGTATTTGTGTTCGCAACGCGCGTGCCGTGCGCAGACTGATCCGAACGCACATTCCGCAAGACAACGGTTCTGGCGCTAGGCGTGCCATCCAAACCGACGGTAGCGAGCACTGGCGTGCGCCAAGCGTGGTGACGGTCACGCGCCGCACGCACGAGCTCCTTAAAGATCTGGCCTTGAATCTCTTGTGCGGTTTCAAGCTCGGTGTGCATGGTGGCTTTTAGCTTTGGGGTTTTCTGGCGGCGTACACCTTGAGCCGATATGATAGCCACCAATGACAAATCTCGCAGGGCTGCCTAGACAGGCTGCCTGGATAGCCACCAGAACACGCAAACCCAATAAACCAAGCATCTTTTGATTCACTTTCAAGGGCAAGTCCGTGACCCGACGCAATTCACCGCGCGACATTGAGAATCTGGACGACCTGTCAGCTTTGGATCAGGTGGTCAACGACAAGCGGCTGCAAAAGCGCGCTAGCGCAAAAAAGAGCCGGCGCAACCGCCACTACGAGAAGCAGTTCATCCGCAACGCCTTGAGCCGTCGGCTGGATTGATTCGTTGGATTAACTCGTTGGATTGGCTCGTCGAATCACCACGTAGTTGGCTCGAATATTGTCATGAAATGACTCAGGAATACGCCACCAACGATGGACGTCGACCAGCAAAGGAAGGTCACTTTCTTGCAAGGCTAGCTTCAGCTCAGCCCACCCCTGCACATCTGCAGAACAATCCTCGTGATGGCGCAGCACAAGATCCAGGTCACTGCACTCGTGTGCGCCACCAGTCACACGGCTGCCATAAGCCCAAACGTCAGCCTGCGGGACATACTGGGTGAGCAGCGTTTGCAACTGATCCAGATGCTGTGGCGAAAGATCTAGGCAGGCGATATCAAGCGGCGGCATTAAAAACTTCCTGTATCCGTTCGGCAAGCACACGCATGTCGTTGAGATATTGAGGCAATAGCGACAAGGTGTCGCTGGCAGGTGAACTGTCAGGCCGACCGCCTGCATCGAACACTAACTTGTCAACGTTTGCGCGGTAATGAATCCACCGTTGAACGCCGTCGCAATCGAGCAAACCGTGTTTGCCAGCATGGCGCAACAAATCATTAAAAACCCAAGCGTCCACGTCGCGGGGACGGCCCGTGAATGCCTTCAAAGCCTTGCGCAGCAATTTTCCGACAGTATCTAACGACAACTCATAGCGTCTGATGGCAGCACAACGGTGCACATCCAAATACTGAGCCTCATACTCGGTTGACCGCTCGAGCTCAAGCAAGATGCGCTCGAGCGCATCTGCGTGGACCACCAGATAATTGGCGCTTAATGACATCTTTAGCCCCCACACCCGTCGTGTTTCTTGTTGCTTGCACCATCAGGTCAAGGGTGCCGCTGGCACCTGAGTCGGTCACATGCCGTTGCATCAGACCAGCACAAGCGAGGCGAAATCATACGCATATTATTGTCTTTTTGGCAACTGTATTCCAACATATCATCACTGAACGGATCGAACATGCGGTTCGTCCGCATAGTCACTCACACCATCTGCGAGCCATACGTAGACGGTTGTATGCTTTGGTGGCTAGAAGCTTACCGATGAAACTGGAGAAGCGATGGACAAAGTCACGATCTATCACAACGCTAAATGCAGCAAATCTCGCGAGGTATTGGCCTTGATCCGCGAGGCAGGCATTGAACCCGAGATCATCTCATACCTTGAACAGCCACCTGACCGGGAAACATTGGAACAACTCGTCGCCGACATGGGCCTGTCGCCTCGCGATCTCATTCGTGACACTGATGCGCGCTCACTGGGATTAGATATTGACGCCAAGCACAACACGGCTGACAACCATTTCAAGTGGATGCTGGAGCATCCGATCCTGATCAATAGACCCATTGTTGTCACTGAACGAGGCACCAAACTATGCCGCCCGCCAGAGCTCGTGCGCGATATTCTGCCCACGGCGTGAACGGGCTGGCGACAGATATGGGGGTTAGCCCATGAACCCGATCGCCAGGCACTAGACGGCGTCGGGCTGGTTATCTGGGGCAGCTCGTTTGAAAGCTGGCAGGCTTTCACACGCCTGCGTCACGGCTTCGACACGCGGCATCTGTGACAAATCACAGCCAAAGCGTCTTGCATTAAAGACCTGAGGCACAAGACAACAATCGGCTAATGTTGGTACTTGACCCCAACAAAACGCACCCCGTTGCCCATGCGCTTGCAGCATGCGCTCCACGGCAAGCAGCCCCTGCTCAACCCAATGGCAGTACCACCGGTTTTTTTGTTGGGAGGTGCATGAGAGCTCTTGTTCTAGATACTGGAGGACCCGCAAATTGTTGATGGGATGAATGTCACAGGCAATGAGACTTGCGACAGAGCGAACCCAAGCCCTGTCAGCTACAGCCTCTGGCAACAATGCCGGTTCGGGCTGCAACTCGTCGAGATACGCAATAATGGCCAGTGACTGTGTGATAACCAAGCCATCATCGGTTTGCAGCGTTGGCACCAGACCCGCTGGGTTTAAAGCAAGGTAGTCGGCCTTTCGCTGTTGCCCGCCTTGCTTGACCAAAGAGACGGGCACGGCTTTGTAATCCATGCATTTTAGATTCAGCGCGATACGCACCCGATAGGCAGCCGAACTTCGAAAGTAGGTATATAGCTTCATGGCCGCTTTCGTGGGTGAAACATCGGTCAAGGTGGCGTTCGCACGGCGGGGTCAGATCCCTGTCAGCGGGTTTTGACGTGATTCATGATCTTGCCAAAGACACTTTGGCCTTGGTCATCAAACATCTCCATGGTCACTACATCACCATCTTTCATGTACGGTGTTTCAGGCTTGCCGTTTTCAATGGTCTCGTAGGTGCGCACTTCGGCCAAACAACAATAGCCTAGACCGCCATTGGCTGCCGTCGACCCCCACAAGCCACCCTGCTTGTTTGACACCGTGCCCGAACCCACAATGGAGCCGGCCTGAACGGCACGCGTTTTTGTGATGTGGCCCACCAACTGAGCAAAATCAAAAATCATGTCCTGGCCGGCGTTGGGCTTACCAAAAAGCTCGCCGTTGTAATGCACCACAAGGGGCAGATGAACTTTGTTGTCTTTCCAGGCGTCACCGAGCTCATCGGGCGTGACAGCCACGGGACTGAAAGCCGAGGCCGGTTTCGCCTGAAAAAACCCAAAACCTTTGGCCAACTCATCGGGTATCAAACCACGTAAGCTGACATCGTTGACCACCATCACAAGCCGGATAGCATCGGCACACGTTTGCGGGCCAGCACCCATTTCAATATCACCCGTGACCACGGCCACTTCACCCTCGAAATCAATGCCCCAGACCTCATCGGCGATGATGTCGTCTCGCGGTCCAATAAAACTGTCAGACCCACCCTGATACATCAAGGGATCGACATAAAACGACTCGGGCATGTCAGCGCCGCGAGCTTTGCGCACGAGCTCTACGTGATTGATGTAGGCCGACCCGTCTGCCCACTGATAAGCACGGGGCAAAGGCGAGTGACACGCTTGCTGGTCAAACGACTCGCCTGCGATCTCACCGGCGTTCAACTGGCCATAGATTTCACGCAACCTCGGCTCGGTCGCGGCCCAATCATCAAGCGCTGCCTGCAGGGTGGCTGCGATGTCGGGCACTTTGTGACACAAACTCAAATCGCGGCTAACCACCACCAGCGTGCCGTCGCGCCCGCCTTCTTTTAACGATGCCAGCTTCATTGAAACATTTCCTTGTAACGTCCATCATGCATCCAGGCCGCGTGCGCCGGCGCTTTCTTTGTCTGAGCCCATTCTTCCAACATGTCCCACTTGACCTCGTCAAGCGCTTGCATCATCCCCGGATGTGGCGTGTTGCAAGCGAGCTCAAGGCGATGGCCGTTGGGGTCGAGGAAATAAATCGACTGGAACAATGCATGATCTGTTGGGCCAGTAACCTCAATACCGGCATCCTCCAACCGTTTTTTAGTGGCTTGCAGGGTGTCAAGTGAATCCACTTGCAGCGCCAAGTGCTGCGTCCAGGCCGGCGTATTCTCATCACGGCCCATGGGTGCTTTGGTTGGCAACTCAAAGAAGGCCAAGATATTGCCCTGACCTGCATCCAAAAAGATGTGCATGTAAGGATCATGCTCACCCGTCGATGGCACTTTGTCTTCGGCAATCGATAGCACCAGCTTCATGCCCAAGTGCTCCTCGTACCATCGGGCAGTCTCTAGCGCATCTTTGCAACGGTATGCCACGTGGTGGATTTGTTTAACAACATTCGTCATGACCAGCACTCCGACGTGTTTGGGGTTTGAGCGGTCCGATGGCGCGGCCCGTATTTCTGACTGAGAACGAGATAACTCAGCGTCGATCACGAGCGCAACTACCAAAAAACCATGAAGTGTCAAATTATCTTAAGTTGAGGGAACGCGTCAAGATAGGCGCTTGAGGGGAGCGTGCATGGTGCTTACGCCATGACGAGTCGATGCGGCTTGTGTACGAGCGTTATGGGCGCTCTCGAAGTCGATCAGTGTCTTGGGTTACAGCGTGCAACCACATGCGATTGGTCGCCTCGACGTATTTCCCGAGCAACTCGTCGAATTTCGGTTCAATTTGGATAACCCGGGCTCTGCCATCACGTTGACTAGGCAACACGCAAAAAAAGCCAGCATCGACACACTGCGCGATCCGCTTGCGCAAACCAACGGCAGACGCCTGTGTATCGACATACAGATCGGTCATTCGTAGTACTTGCCCATCGCGGCGACTTTTAGCTAACGACACAAACAGTCTTTGCCCCAACAAGCTATTGACAAACGCGTCCAGATTATCAGCCTCCCATTCCTTCATGCGCAGCGCAAAATCGAAGCACACCGATGGGCTTGGGTCAGCGAAATGAAGCCTAAGCTTGTCAGCCATTTCAATACACCCCATCTCGCACAGGTCTGCCAAGCCACTTCAGATACGTTTCGTGACAGCTTTCACAATAGTAACGTTTGCTGAAGGGAATCACCTTCTCGAACAACTTGCGCCCAACTCGTCGCATCCGTTCACCGCAGATGGGACAACGCACTGGTTTACTCTTTTGTTTGTCATGCTCGCGTGTTGAATCGACCTTTGCCACTTTTCCCACCTTTGCTCGCTATGCCTGCGTCAACCAGTCTTTCCAAAGTACTTGACAACGCTAGAAACAAGTCCCTTTTTTATGGGAAATAGAGAAACCCAGTTACCCTATTCGCCAAACGCTCTCGCGTACGGGTGGCCGGCACAGTTGCTGTACAGTTTTTTGCTGAGGTAGATGCTCAGGCAGATAACTTGATAAACCCGCAACCCCGAATGTGGCGCCTGTTGACACCGTCGAGTCGCCTGAGACTAATTTGGACTGGCCCGCTCGCGAGTCATTGCCCGGGTTAATTACGGTGATAGCAAACGCCACCTGGTTAGCCTTAAGAATCAGCGTGTCTCCAAGCTGGCCATCACCGAATGCCATCGACTTTCTGACAAATACCCACACGGCGCTGTCTAGTGCACCTTCATCTGCACCACCATCGCCGTGGCAATGGCTTTGACTTACGAATGAGCAATGCGAGATCGAACCTCAAAAACCAATCCGCATGGGTTTGCCCAAGCCAAGCGCTGCTGCGATGAGCCCGGTCTCGCGGTCGATGCCGATGCCGTCTGAGAATCGGGATGATGATGACGTCACTGACTGGTCTGAAACAGATCGCCCGGGGCACTTTATTGACGGTGACAGTCAAGAAGCCTGTCTATCAAACATCATGATTACCGCCGACGAGGTGCATCCGCTGTATGGCAAAGGCTTGTTTGCACATGTATCGGTTGGCGATCTGCCACTGCCTGTCGATGAATTGGCCGTATTTGTCAATAACCTGAAGGCGCATGATCTGACCGCCAGGCAGTTGTCGCCTTTTTGCGGCATGGTGCCTTGACGAATGGGCATGCTCAGCCGTCTTTGTCTGCTTCATCCCCGCGATAATAAGCAATAACGTCTACGCCGGTGTTACGCTGCAGCGCTTAGTGTCGTGGTTGATAGGCCAGCGTGAAACGGTCAAGGACATGCTTGGCAGTTACGAGCTGCCCAGCTGTAAATCTGCATGATGGTCGCTGCGCACCAGCGCTCATAGTAAAACGCAGTGCTGCGAATCGCGCGTCACCACGCCAGGGTTCGATCGGCATGTTGTTTGCACTTTAATGCCCAACTACCCCATCAATGTTCGTGATTTGGCTGGCGACAAACCTAGGCTGTCGTGAGATGCTGCGCTGCCATACCGCAAGTCAAAGGGGTGAGTTAGGGATAGCCGAGGAGGAGGGGATTGGGGGAGCAACTCGCTAGGGTATGTCCTATGTTTCTTACAACAGCCATCGCTATATATTGCAAGTGAACCTTAAATAAAGCCACACAAAATAAAGGCGTAAAAAGGTCCATATCAAGGAGGAGACTACGATGAAAGCACCTGGATTTAAGCCTATCGCCCTGAGCGTAGTGCTAGCGTTTTGTGCCACAAGCGGTATGGCAGTGGCATCTGATGAAAACCTGCAGAAATTGGGCGCGTTCAAGACCACCGGGACAGGCCCAATGAAAGCCGTGCCGCAGGAAGGCAAGTATGCCAATAACCTGCGCAAAATGCTGACCAATATCAAGCTGCCTGAAGGCTTCAAGATTGAATTGTTTGCCGTGGCGCCTGATGCACGACAAATCGCGGTCAGTCGCAATAAAGCCGCCGTTTGGGTTGGCACACGCAAATCCACGGTTTGGTCGGTCACTGACCGAGACATGGACAATGTCGCTGATACCGTAGAGGAATTCAGCCCCAGCATTACGTTTGATGTGCCTGCGGGGGCCTGTTACTCCAAAGACGGTTTTCTGTTTATTGCCGAACGCAATCGCGTGTTGATGTTTCCAGCTGCCGAGTACTTTATGGAAGGCTCAGACACGGTCGCAGTGCCCATTATTAAACAAGGCGACCTCATCCCGGCCGAATATGAGTCTTACAACCACACCACTCGCTCATGCACCATTGGGCCTGATAACCGTATCTACATTTCACTTGGCCAGCCTTACAACGTAACGCCGAATGATTTGCAGCAGACCTTCCGCGATATCGGCATTGGCGGCATCGTCAGCTTCGAGAGAGACGGCTCTGACCGCCAGGTGGTTGCCGACGGCATTCGCAATTCCGCTGGCTTGGCATTCAACCCCAAAGATGGCAGTCTGTGGTTCACAGACAACCAGGTTGATGGCATGGGTGACGATATCCCACCGGGTGAAATCAACCGCATGCCTAAACCCGGCATGTGGTATGGCCATCCTTACTATGGTGGCGGTGAAGTGCGCACGGTTGAATATGAAGGACAGCCCATCCCCCAAGACTTGGCTGACCGTTATGTCAAACCGCAGGTCGAAACAATTGCTCACGCGGCCGACTTGGGCATGAATTTCTACACAGGTCGCATGTTCCCAGAGAAGTATCACAATGCGATTTTTAGTGTGCAGCACGGTTCTTGGAACTCGGTGGAGCCTCGTGGTCCGCGTGTGATGGTGACCTACCTGGGCGACGATGGCAATGCCGTGAAGACTGAGCCATTTGCCGATGGTTTCATGGCCGACGGTGGGTACTACCTGGGCCGTCCGGCCGATGTGGCCATGTACGTCGATGGATCTTTGCTCGTGTCTGATGACAAGGCAGGTGCCATCTACCGCATCTCATACGAAGGCGAATAATCGCTATTGCCGTAACCAAAACGGGTCGAGCAATGGGCTCGACCCGTTTTTAATGAAGGAGCCGATGCGCGATGTCACTTACCAATCACATTTCATCCAAGCCTGTCGTGAGGCTTGTATGCATGAGCATTTTTTTTGTGGGCGCGATGGCCATGAACACTGTCAATGCATCAGATATAGAGGACGTTAAAAATAAAGTGCGCATGCTGTGTGCAAACTGTCACGGTTATGACGGAGTTGCAAGCCTTCCAGGCGCTGCAAATCTCAGCGGCCAACAGGAAATTTACTTAAAGCAGCAACTCAAAGCCTATCGATCAGGCGAGCGCAAGAATCCGATGATGACCGTCGTGGCCAAATCTCTCAGTGACGAGGACATTGACCAGTTGTCAGGTTGGTATGCCAGCATTAAGGTCACCGTAGAACCACCACCACAATGACACCTTGGGCGGCACAGGTAAGGTGACGTCAGTAACCGTCACCGCGCGTTATTGGACCGACTACAGGCGACTAGCCCAGCGTCCGATTTCGGCCATGACCGCTCGAACCATACGGGAATCAAAAGCGTTGTGACCGGCGCCTGATACCGGCACGACTTTGGCACGAGGGATGCGACGTTGGAGTTCGAGGCTGTTGTGAAACGGACACAAGGCGTCTTGCTCACCATGCACAATGGTCAAATCCACACCTTTGAAACGCTCAGGCTGGTTGACAATGGGTGTTTGAACAAAACACCGTGCCTGCAGATAATGCAAATGAATACGATATCGGTCGATTAACGCTTGGTCATCGAAACGGGTAGGCGGTGTTGTGCTAGCGGGCCATGCATCCATGGCCATTTCATACACTGACCATGCTCTTGCGAGTTCCCCCAAGTGACCTGTGGCTACGGGCGTGTCATCGGCGTCGGCACAAAATACTGCGTGGCTGTAGTCAAGAATAGTCGATCGTCCCTGGCGGTTACACACATCCACAAGCGAGTGCCATCGGGCCTTGCAAGCCTCTGGAGGAGCCGACAGATAGGCATTAATTTCTTGATCCGTGCACAAGAAAGGGCTGCGCAACAATACTCGACGAATAACCATGGGATTAGACTGCACGTAAAGCAACGCCAGAGACGCGCCCCAAGAGCCACCGGCCACATGCCAGGCTTGCACATTGAGCGCCACTCGCAGGCGCTCAATGTCAGTCAAGAGATCTTCAGTCGTGTTGTATCTGATTTCACCTCTGGGTCGACTACGCCCGCACCCACGCTGATCATATTGGATGATGAGGTATTTCTCAGGATCAAACAAACGCCGATGCATGGGGCTCGCTGAACTGCCTGGCCCGCCATGTATCCACAGCACCGGTTCGCCCTCAGGATTGCCGCTGATTTGCCAATGCAGCTGATGACTGTGGTCAAGCGCGAGAAAGCCCTCGCGAAACGGTGCAATAGAGTCAAACAAATCAGTGTCAGGCAGGCTTAAAAGCTAAGGCATCAGTATCAGTATGACGGCATCGGTCATTGTCCGCTCCAGTGCCGATTTCTGACTGCGCCAGATCACTAAACTCTGCTGATGCCAACAATGGTGCGTGTTGATTACTAGGGTAATTCCACAGATGAATTTGTATCACAAAGTGGTTTTTAGTGATATAACAAAAACGTCAGGTATGCACCCAGACAACACTAAAGCAACTAAAAAGACATTCAATCATTGATGAGGAGACTGCTATGAAATGGGAGACCCCAAAAGCAACTGACTTACGCTTTGGTTTTGAAATCACCATGTACATTTCTAATCGCTAAGTGTTCGATCCAAGGCCGAGGTGCAAACCTCGGCCTTGGACTCTTGAACAGTGATGCACATACAAGTTCTAGGCTCTGCGGCAGGCGGTGGCTTTCCACAATGGAATTGCAACTGCGCCAACTGTGCCGGCTTGCGTGATGGCACGATTAAAGCCACACCCCGAACCCAGTCGTCCATCATTGTGGGTAACGGCTCACCTGACTGGGTGTTAATCAACGCCTCACCCGAT
>CBFHXV010000027.1:0-26550 GCA_965659885.1 Burkholderiaceae bacterium
GGTGCCTACGACAAGTTGCCTTACACATCGCGTGTGCATGCAGAAAACCTTGTGCGCCGCTGTGATCCGTCCATCCTGACCGATGCGCTGACGCAGTTAATTGAGCGTCGCCGTGACATGGACTTCCCCTGGTTTCCGGCTCGTGTGGTTTGCCACGACATTCTGGGGCAAACCGCTTTGGTTGATCTGGCTGGCCTGCGCGATGCTATCGCTGAAAAAGGCGGTGACCCAGCTGCAGTGAACCCCGTGGTTCCCACACAGTTAATCGTTGACCATTCATTGGCTGTCGAGTGCGGGGGCTACGACCCCGATGCCTTTGAAAAAAACCGTGCCATTGAAGATCGCCGCAACGAGGATCGGTTTCATTTCATTAACTGGACGAAGAAAGCATTTAAGAACGTCGATGTCATCCCGCCGGGCAACGGCATCATGCACCAGATCAACCTCGAACGCATGTCACCGGTGGTTCACGCCCGCGATGGCGTGGCGTTTCCCGACACGCTCGTGGGCACCGACAGCCACACCCCACACGTTGATGCGCTCGGTGTGATAGCCATCGGCGTGGGCGGACTCGAAGCAGAAAACGTCATGCTCGGGCGTGCCTCCTGGATGCGCTTGCCACACATCGTCGGCGTCAAGCTCACAGGCAAGCCACAACCGGGCATCACCGCCACTGACATCGTGCTGGCGTTAACTGAATTCCTGCGTAACTCCAAGGTGGTCTCCGCTTACCTCGAGTTCTTCGGTGAAGGTGCTTCACACCTCACACTGGGTGATCGCGCCACCATCTCGAATATGACACCGGAATACGGTGCAAGCGCGGCGATGTTCTACATCGACGAGCAGACCATCGACTACCTGCGCCTGACTGGTCGTGATGACAAACAAGTCGCATTGGTTGAAACGTACGCCAAACAAACAGGCCTATGGGCCGATAGCTTAAAGACAGCCGAATACGAGCGTGTGCTGGAGTTTGACTTAAGCACGGTGGTCAGAACCATCGCTGGCCCCTCTAACCCGCATCGCCGTGTCTCAACGACAGACCTGGCAGCCCAGGGCATTTCAGGCAAAGTGGAAAACGAGCCTGGCTTGATGCCAGACGGCGCCGTCATCATCGCTGCTATTACCAGCTGCACCAACACCAGCAACCCGCGTAACGTAATCGCCGCTGGCCTTCTGGCACGCAACGCCAACGCACGGGGCCTGACAAGAAAGCCCTGGGTCAAGAGCTCATTGGCGCCCGGCTCCAAAGCCGTGGAGTTGTATCTGGAAGAATCCGACCTGTTGCCTGAGTTGGAAAAACTCGGGTTTGGGATCGTGGCCTTTGCCTGTACCACCTGCAACGGCATGAGCGGTGCGCTCGACCCCAAGATCCAGAAAGAAATCATTGACCGCGACTTGTATGCCACGGCCGTGCTCTCAGGCAACCGCAATTTTGATGGGCGTATTCACCCGTATGCCAAACAGGCATTCCTGGCCTCACCCGCACTAGTGGTGGCCTATGCCATTGCCGGCACGATCCGCTTTGACATTGAGAAAGACGTGCTTGGCACCGACAGCAACGGTAACCCCGTGACCTTGAAGGACATCTGGCCATCAGACGAGGAAATCGACGCGATCGTCAAATCTAGCGTCAAGCCCGAGCAGTTTCGTAAAGTCTACGAGCCGATGTTCTCTGCCAGCGTTGAAAACAGCGAACAGATCAGCCCACTATACGATTGGCGTGAGCAAAGCACCTACATTCGCCGCCCGCCCTACTGGGAAGGCGCGCTGGCAGGTCAACCCTCTCTCAAAGGCATGCGCCCGCTGGCCGTGCTCGGTGACAACATCACCACCGACCACCTCTCGCCGTCCAATGCCATCTTGCCTGACAGCGCCGCTGGCGAGTATCTCGCCAAAATGGGCCTGCCCGAGGAAGATTTCAACTCGTATGCCACGCACCGTGGCGATCACCTGACCGCACAGCGTGCCACGTTTGCCAACCCCAAACTGCTCAATGAGATGGTCACCGAAAACGGTGAGATCAAACAAGGCTCATTGGCTCGCATTGAGCCCGAGGGCAAAGTCACGCGGATGTGGGATGCGATCGAAACCTACATGCAGCGCAAGCAACCACTGATCATCATTGCCGGTGCTGACTACGGCCAGGGCTCGTCACGAGACTGGGCAGCCAAGGGCGTGCGCTTGGCCGGTGTCGAAGCGATCGTGGCCGAAGGCTTTGAACGCATCCACCGCACCAACCTCGTGGGTATGGGCGTGTTGCCGCTTGAATTCAAAGCCGGTGTGACCCGCAAAACGCTCGAGATCGATGGCACCGAGACCTATGACGTCGCGGGCGACATCGCCCCGGGCGCCACGCTGACTCTAGTCATTCATCGCAAGAGTGGCGAGTCTGTCGAAGTGCCGGTGACCTGCCGTCTCGACACGCGCGAAGAAGTATCTATCTACCGTGCCGGTGGCGTCTTGCAGCGCTTTGCCCAAGACTTTCTGGAGTCAGCTGAGCCGGCTTAAAGCAAGCACTGAGCAGAACATAGACCGAACGGCAGCCCGTCTGAGGCTGCCTCACTGAATGGACCAACCGTCATGACGCATCCGCCACAGATCAAAGTGCCCGCCACCTACATTCGGGGCGGCACGAGCAAAGGGGTTTTTTTCCGGTTGCAAGACTTGCCGCAGTCGGCGCAAGCGCCGGGGGCAGCGCGAGACGCGTTGCTGATGCGCGTCATTGGCAGCCCTGACCCTTACGGCAAACAAATTGACGGCATGGGTGGTGCCACGTCAAGCACCAGCAAAACGGTCATCGTCTCCAAAAGCACCCGCGAAGACCATGACCTTGACTACCTGTTTGGCCAAGTCTCAATTGACAGCGCCTTTGTTGACTGGAGCGGCAACTGTGGCAACTTGTCAGCAGCTGTCGGGCCATTTGGAATTGCCATGGGTTTAGTCGATGCTGACCGCGTGCCCGAAAACGGTGTAGCCACGGTGCGCATCTGGCAAGCCAACATTGGCAAGACCATCATTGCCCATGTACCCATCACCCATGGCGAGGTCCAGGAAACGGGCGACTTTGAGCTTGACGGCGTGACGTTCCCGGCCGCCGAAATTCAGCTTGAGTTCATGGATCCGGCAGCCGACGAAGACGGTGATGGTGGCGGTGCCATGTTCCCCACCGGCCAGCTTGTGGATGAGCTTGAGGTGCCTGGCGTGGGCACTTTTAAAGCGACCATGATTAACGCAGGCATTCCCACCATTTTTTTAAACGCCGAAGAGATTGGTTACCAGGGCAGCGAGTTGCAAGATGACATCAACGGTGACGCAGCCGCCTTGGCACGATTTGAGACCATCCGGGCCTACGGCGCCTTACGCATGGGCTTGATCGACGATGTCAGCCAAGCGGCCAAGCGTCAGCACACCCCTAAAGTCGCCTTCGTGGCCAAGCCACATGACTACGTGTCTTCAAGCCATAAAACCATCAAAGCCAGCGAGATTGATCTGCTGGTTCGCGCACTGTCCATGGGCAAACTTCATCACGCCATGATGGGCACGGCTGCCGTTGCCATCGGTACAGCCGCTGCCATTGACGGCACATTGGTGAATCTGGCCGCAGGCGGCGGTGATCTGAAGGCCGTGCGCTTTGGTCATCCTTCAGGCACGTTGCGCGTGGGTGCCGAAGCTGAACTTGTCAACGGCCAATGGACGGTCAAAAAGGCCATCATGAGCCGCAGCGCCCGCGTGCTAATGGAAGGTGCTGTTCGGGTGCCCGGTGACACGCTGGCGGTCTAAGAATGCCGGATTCGATCCAAATAATCACAGCTCAGGGACAGACAACATGACTCACCACATAGAACACGAAGCCGCGTCAAGCCGCTTTGCCACAACGGTACAAGACCATTTGTGTGTGCTTGAGTATGAACTTTCTAACGACAGCATGACGATTACTCACACGCGCGTGCCACCTGAGGTTGGCGGCAAAGGCATTGCTGCAGACTTAACCAAGGTGGCGCTCGATACCGCCCGCCTAAACGGCTGGCGCGTGGTCCCCCAATGCTCTTACGCCGCTGTTTACATCAAGCGCCACCCTGAGTATGCCGATTTAACCGATGCTTGAACCCCGTCACAAAGCCTTTGGCTTTGTGATTTTTTTAGCTTTTTCACTTCTCTATAAAGGCCCATTCCATGCTAGAAGCCTATCGTGAACATGTTGCCGAACGCGCCGCGCTTGGCATCCCCGCCCTGCCCCTGACTGCACAGCAAACGGCTGAGCTCATTGAGCTGCTCAAAAATCCACCCAAAGGTGAAGAGGATTTCCTGCTTGAGTTACTGACCGAGCGTGTGCCCGCAGGCGTAGACGATGCCGCCAAAGTCAAGGCGTCATATCTCGCTGCCGTGGCCTTAGGCAAAGAACAATGTCCACTGATTTCACGTGTGCGCGCCACCGAAATCCTGGGCACCATGCTCGGTGGCTACAACATCTCGGCTCTTATCGAAGTGCTTGACGACCCTGAGGTTGGCCAAGTCGCAGCCGATGCACTGAAAAAAACCCTGCTGATGTTTGACGCCTTTCACGACGTCAAGGAGCTTGCGGACAAAGGCAGCGCCAACGCCAAGGCCGTGTTGCAAAGCTGGGCCGACGCCGAGTGGTTCACTAGCCGCCCTGAAGTGCCTGAGTCGATGAAGATCACGGTTTTCAAAGTGTCGGGTGAAACGAACACGGATGACCTGTCACCGGCACCTGACGCATGGACACGTCCTGACATTCCATTGCACGCGCTGGCCATGCTTAAAAACACGCGCGAAGGCATTGAGCCTGATGAGCCGGGCAAGGTTGGCCCCATCAAGCTCATCAATGAGCTCAAGGCCAAAGGCAATCTCGTGGCCTATGTGGGTGACGTGGTTGGTACGGGCTCCTCGCGTAAATCAGCCACCAACTCGGTGTTGTGGTTCACTGGCCAAGACATCCCAAATGTGCCGAACAAGCGCTTTGGTGGCGTCTGCCTGGGCGGCAAAATCGCCCCCATCTTCTACAACACCATGGAAGATGCCGGCGCCATGCCCATCGAGCTCGATGTCTCAAAAATGGAAATGGGTGACGAAATCGAATTGCGCCCCTATGAAGGCAAAGCGCTCAAGAACGGCGAAGTTATTTCCGAGTTCAAACTGAAGTCTGACGTGCTTCTCGATGAAGTCAGAGCCGGTGGACGCATTCCGCTGATTATCGGTCGCGGCTTGACGGCCAAGGCACGTGAAGCACTGGGCTTAGGTCCGTCTGAAGCTTTCCGCTTGCCACACAACCCTTCGGACACCGGCAAGGGTTACACGTTGGCCCAAAAAATGGTGGGTCGCGCCTGCGGCTTGCCCGAAGGCAAAGGTGTGCGTCCAGGCACCTACTGCGAGCCTCGCATGACCTCGGTTGGCAGCCAGGACACCACCGGCCCCATGACCCGTGACGAGCTCAAAGATTTGGCTTGCCTGGGCTTCTCGGCTGATTTGGTCATGCAGTCATTCTGTCACACGGCCGCTTACCCCAAGCCGGTCGATGTCAAGACGCATCACTCGCTGCCTCAGTTCATCAGCACCCGAGGCGGTATCTCATTGCGCCCGGGCGACGGCGTGATCCACTCCTGGCTCAATCGCATGTTGCTGCCCGACACCGTGGGCACGGGCGGTGATTCTCACACACGCTTTCCGATTGGCATCAGCTTTCCGGCTGGCTCCGGCCTGGTGGCGTTTGCCGCCGCGACCGGCGTGATGCCGCTTGATATGCCTGAATCCGTGCTGGTGCGCTTTAAAGGCAAAATGCAGCCCGGCGTGACCTTGCGCGACCTGGTCAACGCGATTCCGCTGTACGCCATCAAGCAAGACCTACTGACCGTGGCCAAGCAAGGCAAGAAGAACATCTTCTCAGGCCGCATCCTGGAGATCGAAGGCTTGCCTGACCTGAAAGTCGAACAGGCGTTTGAGTTGTCCGATGCATCAGCCGAGCGTTCAGCCGCCGGTTGTACTGTGCATCTGAACAAGGAGCCGATCATCGAGTACCTCAAGAGCAACATCGTGATGTTCAAGTGGATGATTGCCAATGGCTACGAGGACGAGCGCAGCATGGCGCGTCGTATCAAGGCCATGGAAGCTTGGCTGGCCGATCCACAGTTGATGAAAGCTGACGACGATGCCGACTATGCAGCGGTCATCGAAATCGACCTCAATGAGATCGTTGAACCCGTCGTGGCATGCCCCAATGATCCCGACGACGTTAAAACGCTTTCTGATGTGGCAGGCGAAACCATCGATGAGGTCTTTATCGGCAGTTGCATGACCAATATCGGCCACTTCCGTGCCGCATCCAAGCTGCTTGAAGGTAAACGTGACATTCCCGTCAAGCTCTGGGTGGCACCACCAACCAAGATGGATGCCCAACAGCTGACCGAAGAAGGTCACTATGGCGTGTTTGGCACCGCTGGTGCGCGTACCGAGATGCCAGGTTGTTCGCTTTGCATGGGCAACCAGGCACAGGTGCGCGAAGGCGCAACGGTGATGTCAACTAGCACACGCAACTTCCCCAACCGTCTGGGCAAGGGTGCCAATGTCTACCTGGGCTCAGCCGAACTCGCGGCGATTTGTTCGCGCTTGGGCAAGATCCCCACGCGCGAAGAATACATGGCTGACATTGGCGTCATCAACGACAATGGAGACGAGATCTATCAGTATCTGAACTTCAATGAAATCGATGACTACAAAGATGTGGCCGATGCAGTGGATGTCTGATCTCGCCTGATGACATCGTTTCAACAAAAAACCGCCAGCCACGCTGGCGGTTTTTTTTACCGCCTGGGCTAGACAGGTTCGTGGGCATGATGCACGCCAAGCCCTGACTGTTATATGCTAACGGTGTGTACTGACCAAGACCATTGCGGAGACCAACGACCATGGCACAAGATCCCTTCAAAACGCTCAAGTCATTCAAAATCGGCAGCAAGAAAGCACAGCTGTATTCACTGCCGGCATTAGGCAAGAAACTGGGTGTCGACATTGCTAAATTGCCCGTGTCGATTCGCATTGTGCTCGAGTCGGTGCTGCGCAATTGTGATGGCAAAAAAGTCACCGAGAATCACGTCAAGGAATTAGCTGGCTGGAAGCCACGGGGCAAACGCTCCAACGAAATCCCTTTCGTGGTCGCGCGCGTGGTGTTGCAAGACTTCACGGGTGTGCCCTTATTGGCTGATCTGGCTGCCATGCGTGATGTGGCCAAGAAGATGGGACGTTCAGCCGACTCGATCGAGCCACTGGTGCCCGTCGATCTGGTTGTGGATCACTCGGTCATGATTGATTACTTCGGGACCAAAGAAGCATTGGACCTGAACATGAAAGTTGAGTTTGCTCGCAACAAAGAGCGCTACCAATTCATGAAGTGGGGCATGCAGGCATTTGACACGTTTGGCGTGGTGCCACCGGGATTTGGCATCGTGCACCAGGTCAACCTTGAGTACCTCGCCCGTGGTGTTCACCACGACAAGAAAAACAACGTCTACTACCCTGACACGCTGGTGGGTACGGACAGCCACACCACCATGATTAATGGCATTGGCGTGGTGGGTTGGGGTGTTGGCGGTATCGAAGCCGAGGCCGGCATGCTCGGCCAGCCCGTCTACTTCCTCACCCCTGACGTGGTGGGTGTTGAGCTCACCGGCTCTTTGCGTGGCGGTGTCACCGCCACCGACTTGGTGCTGACCATCACGGAGATGCTGCGCAAAGAAAAAGTGGTCGGTAAATTTGTTGAGTTCTGTGGCCCTGGCACGGCAAGCCTGTCGGTAACCGACCGCGCCACACTGGCCAACATGGCACCGGAATACGGTGCCACCATGGGCTTTTTCCCGGTCGACAACAAGACGCTGGATTACTTCCGTGGTACTGGCCGCAGCGAGGCGGAGATTGAAGCCTTTGAGGCTTACTTCAAAGCACAGGGCATGTTTGGCATACCGGATGGCAAGGACATTCAGTACTCCAAGCGCGTCAAGCTTGATTTGAGCAAAGTCGCTCCATCACTGGCGGGTCCCAAGCGGCCACAGGATCGAATCGAGATCGGTAGCGTGGCCAAGACCTTCGACACCTTGTTTGCCAAGCCAACCGGTGAGAATGGTTTTAACCAGCCGAAAGAAAAACTCGAGCAAACCTTCATCACCTCAACAGGCACCGAATTGCACAATGGCGACATTCTGATCGCCGCTATTACCTCGTGTACCAACACCTCCAACCCGAGCGTGATGTTAGCAGCAGGTCTTGTGGCCAAGAAAGCGGTTCAAGCTGGGTTGACGGTGCCTTCGCACATCAAGACGTCGCTGGCGCCCGGCTCGCGCGTGGTCACCGAATACCTTAAAAAAACCAAACTTCTGCCTTATCTGGAAAAGCTTGGATTTGATGTGGCCGCTTACGGCTGCACCACCTGCATTGGCAATGCCGGCGACCTGACCGCCGACATCAACGAAGCCATCACCAAAAATGACCTGGTGTGTTCGGCCGTGCTCTCGGGCAACCGAAACTTCGAGGCGCGGATTCACCCCAACATCAAGGCCAACTTTTTGGCCTCGCCACCATTGGTGGTTGCCTATGCGTTGGCTGGGACGATTCGTCGCGACTTGATGTCTGAACCTGTGGGCAAAGGCAAGCATGGCGACGTCTACCTCGGCGACATCTGGCCCACCACCGAAGAGGTCGATGAACTGCTGAAGTTTGCGCTTGATGCCAAGGTGTTTCGCCGCAACTATGCCAACGTACAAAAAAATCCTGGCCAGCTTTGGGAACACATCAAAGGCGTCAAGGGCGACTTGTATAACTGGCCAAAGTCCACTTACATCGCTGAGCCGCCCTTTTTTGAAGGCTTTGACATGCAGCCCGAGGGTGTGCCGGCCGTCAAAGGCGCACGCGCGCTTGGCGTGTTTGGCGACTCGGTCACGACGGATCACATCTCGCCTGCAGGCTCAATTAAAGAAAGCTCGCCAGCCGGACAATGGCTCTTGGCCAACAAGGTTAAGAAACCGGACTTCAACAGCTATGGCTCGCGTCGTGGCAACCATGAAGTCATGATGCGTGGCACGTTTGCCAATGTGCGCATTAAAAACCTCATGATTCCGCCCAATCCCGATGGCAGCCGTGTTGAAGGCGGTGAGACCCTGTTTCAGCCCTCAGGCAAACAAATGCCGATTTACGACGCGGCCATGGCATACCAGGAAGCCGGCGTGCCCACGGTGGTGTTTGGTGGCGAAGAATACGGCACAGGCTCATCACGTGACTGGGCCGCCAAAGGCACGATGCTGCTTGGCGTCAAAGCCGTGATCGCACGCAGTTTTGAGCGTATTCACCGCAGCAACCTCGTGGGCATGGGCGTCTTGCCTTTGCAGTTCAAAGGCAATGACAGCGTGGACTCGCTAAACATCACCGGGCGCGAAACCTACGATATCGAGGGCCTGGAAGCAGGCATTAAACCTCAGCAAGATGTCACGCTCGTCATTCATCGCGCCAACGGCAAGACTGACCGTGTGCCCGTGCTGCTGCGCATCGACACGCCCATCGAAGTCGATTACTACCTGCATGGCGGCATCTTGCCTTACGTGCTCAGGGACTTGCTCGCAGCCTGACGCATTTGAGTGCCGACACCGGCACCCGCAAGAACGCCTGCCATTTACGGCAGGCGTTTTTATTTGAAGATCAGCGTCTGGCAATGCCAGTTGCTTCAGATTATCTGCACCATCACGACACCAGCATCACCAGCAGGCTCGTGAACACAAAGAGCAAGACAAACAATACCGCCGCCAACGCCAATACCCTCGGCCCAGCAGCCTTCATCTGCGCGAACCGCGTTTCAATGCCCAGTGCGGTCATGGCCATGGTGAGCAGGAAAATGTCGATGGCGCGCAGCGTCTCTAACAGGGGTTCGGGCACCACGCCAGAAGAGTTAATCAGCGCAAACACCAAAAACCCGATCGCAAACCAAGGCACCGGCAGCTTGGCTTTGTGACCCGCTTGCTCAGCGTCGCGACGCTGCAGCCACAGCCCGATGACCAGCAACAGCGGCACAAGCAAAGCGACTCGCGTCATTTTTACGATCGTCGCCACTTCGGTGGTCGCCGGATCAATGTTGCTCGCGGCGGCCACGACTTGTGCAACCTCGTGAATGCTGCCGCCTAAGAAAATACCCAGGGCCGTGCCGTCAAACGGCAACCAGCCGACCCCAAACAGCAAGGGATAGAGAAACATGGAGATCGTGCCAAACAGCACCACCGTGGCCACCGCCACCGCGCTTTTATGAGGCGCCGAGCGCAAGGTCGACTCAAACGCCAGCACAGCTGCCGCACCACAAATAGCGCTACCGGCAGCCGTTAGCATCGCCATGTCACGGTCGAGCTTTAACCAGCGCACACCCAGCCAGGTGCCAGCTGCCAATATGCCCACCGCCACGCCAAGCGAGACCACGATGCCTGGCACGCCGACGTCCACAATTTGCTGAATACTGATATTTAAGCCGTATAGGGCAACTGCGATACGCAACAAGCGTCTGGCCGTGAAGTTCACACCCACGCCCCACTGCTCGGGCATGGTACCGCGCACCAAGTTGCCATACAGCATGCCGCAGACAATGCCTAGCACCAGTGGGCTGATGCTAAGCGCCCTGATGGGGCCCCATTTAGCCAGTTCAAACACCGCGAACGCCATGAGTGCCACGAAAAGCACCCCACTGCTGCGATCACGCCAAACCGTCTGCGACGATGCTGCCAATGTTGTCACTTTGCCTCCTTTTCCATATGGGGGCCAAGTCTACAGAGCCAGACAACATCTGAAAATCTGTTATTTTTTATAATAAATATCAGAAATACCGATATCAAATCATGCAAACCGATGTTTAGACCATCGTTTTAGAACAACGTCTCAGGCAACGCCTGAACCAACGCTTAAGAGGGTTTGATGACACCAGACCAACTGATTACCTTTTGTGTGGCGGCCGAGCATGGCAACATCAGTCAGGCTGCGCGCGCCCTGCACCTGTCACAGCCGGCGGTTTCCGGTCAGCTGCAAGCCTTGGCCCAGTCATTTGGCCAAGCCCTGTATCGACGCCATGGCAGGGGCATTACCCTCACGCCAGCCGGACAGCGACTGCTCGGGCCGGCTCAGCAAGTGCGCGCCGCCATGCAGGCCGCGCGAGATGAAAGGCAAGCCAACCAGACACTACAACAAGGCGCGTTGTCTATTGGCGCAAGCACCACGCCAGCCAGCTACCTGCTGCCTGAGGCCGTGGCCGCGTTCAAGCAACAGTACCCGGGCATTGATGTGCACATGGTCGCTGGCAACACCGCAGAAATCGTTGCCCGCTTGCCCGAGCTTGACATCGCCATCGTTGAAGGTGAGTTGCCCGCAGCCACCTTACAACAATGTCTGGTCCTGCCCTGGCAAGACGATGAGGTGGTCGCAATCATGCCACCGCACCATCCTTTGGCCAAACGCCAGCGCATTGAGCTGCGCGAGCTTGCCACCCAATCACTGGTCATGCGCGAAGACGGCTCTGGCGTTCGCAATCTCGTGCTCAGCGCGTTTGACTCAAACCGCCTGTCGGTCAGCGGCTTTCTGGAGTTGGCCGGTGTTGAAGGCATCAAGCAAGCCGTCAGGGCCGGCTTGGGCGTGGGATTCGTCTCTAGACTGTCGCTTGGCCATGAAGACGGCACCTTGGTAGGCGTGCGGGTGGGTGCTGGGTTGGCACGCTCGATTCGCGTGGTCTTACCCAGATCTCTGGCTCCCTCGAAGGCAACTCGGGCCTTGATGCAGACCATGGGTTGTCAAGGGCTAAAATAGAACATTATTCGTTTACTGGCTTTTGCAGCATGCGTAAAAAGATGGCCTCATCCAAACAGACTCAGGCAGTCACAGAACTCGTGGCCTTGGTACGTGCTTCACAAAGCGCCACCAGCCGTTTTGAGGATCGGTTTTGGGATGACCGCATCGAGTCTCAAGTCACCTCGCTGCTAGCAGCCCGACAAGACGATGTCATTGAAGCAGCCCTTGACGGCTTGGCTGAGCACAGCCTTGACGAGGTGCAAGATTTGCTCGAGTGTGTGCATGCCGCCACCCAGGGGCTGACCCTGACAGTTGAGGACCAACAATGGCAAGCGGTGCTACTGACCTGCCCTTTCTCAGTCTGGACGCGCTATCAGTTGCCGCAAGCCAAACTAAAGCCAGCCGATGTCGAGTATTTTGTGCAAGGGTTACGCGACAACGTCTTGGCACCCGACGTCAAAATACACGCTCTGCCCAAGTTACTCGGCCTTGATGAGATGCCGCGTTCATACAGCGAGATCTACCACTGGCTCGAGCCGTTGGCCAAGCTGGCATTAGAGCAGCGCGCAACAGCGCCTAAAACCATCACGGTTGAGCCCAACCCGGCCTTGTTGGTGGACACGCGCCATTTCATTGCCGCCGTTGTCGTACCTGCCGGTGAACCCCTTTTCCGGTGGCAAGCTGACCCTCAGATCGATTTGTCGCAATGCCAGCAGGCCTGGGCTGAGCACATCACGCCACGTATGGCTCAGCTCATGCCCGGCTGCCAGTTTCATGCTCTGCTGCCCACCACATATCACAGTGGCGTGGACTTGTCTGAACGGCACGTGCGCCAGGTCGCCATAGAGGGAGCAAGCCAATGGCTCACCGAAACCTTGAACTTAAAGCCCGGCGAGCTAGGCGCGAGCATCGCTGCGGTTGGTGAAGGCGAGACTCAAGAGTATCGCATCGGCTTTTATCGTCGGGGCAGGCCCGAGGTGATTTACGGCACCATCTGGCCTGTGTTCATCGATCCTGTGCCAGAACCAAACGATGGCCTTATTGACAGTGCCGACGAGATTGCCGCCGTGCTAAGGGCCAATGGCGTGCAGCACATCACCCGCATCCCAGGCGTACTCTGGCCTGAGTCTTGTGAGGATTGCACCGCACCTTTTTTCCCGGACACCGCTGGCGAACTCGTGCACGTTGAACTGCCTGAAGAGGCCTTGGACGCGCCACAGCACTTCCACTAACCGTGTAAAGGCCAGGATGAGCGCCTGCAACAGCCCCCTGTCAGCGGACTTGTTTTGTCGGGTGGTTGACAACCTCGGTGACATTGGCGTGATGTGGCGCTTGGCGCGCCAGGTCAGCCAAGAAAAGAACTGGCAGGTTCGGCTCTGGGTTGACGACCTGGCCAGCCTGGCGGTGATCGAGCCACGCATTTGTGGCGACCGACAAGTGCAAACCTGTGCCGGTGTCGTCATACACGGCTGGCCCGACCCATGGCAGCCAATAGAACCACACCCTGTGGTCATTGCCGGTTTTTCATGCGAACTGCCAGACGACTACCTCTCCCGATTAAACACCTTGCCACAAACCGTGTGGGTACAACTCGAATACTTGAGCGCCGAGCCCTGGACGACCTCGTTTCATGGGTTGCAGTCGCAGCGCAACGACAACCTGAAGCCCATATTCTTCTTTCCCGGATTTAATCAAAGTACGGGTGGCTTGCTACGCGAGCATGACCTCATGACGGCCCAACAGCAATGGGCCACCCAAGAAACAAAGGAGCAGTGGTTGACCAGTTTGGGGATTAATACAACTGCAGGCGTGCGATTAGTGTCGGTGTTTACATACCCGAACGCCCCGCTCAACGCCCTCATCGCGCAATTACACCAAACGGGCGAGCGGTTTCATCTGCTCATTGCATCGAATAAACCAGAAACACTGACGTCATCCTTGCCTGCCTCGTCTGAACCGGTCACCTGGCAGGTGTTACCGTTTCTTGCCCAGACGGACTACGACAAGCTGTTGTGGTCCTGTGACTTGAACCTGGTGCGCGGCGAAGACTCGTTTGTGCGCGCGATCTGGGCCGGCAAGCCATTCATATGGCAAATCTACCCTCAGGCAGACGGTGCTCACCATGCCAAGCTGCAGGCTTGGCTCGAGCTGGCACACGTACCGGCGTCAGCCGGACTGGCCATGCACGAATGGGCCGATGGCTCACTCAAAGTCGATCTCAGTGCCTGCCTCACTAACACCGGGTGGCGGCAATGGCAGACCAGTGCCCAGGCTTTGCGGGAGCAGTTGCTAGAACAACAGGACTTAGCCACTAGGCTAGAACTGTTAGTCAGGCAGCGAATGGGCGCTTAATTCGAAACTGAATCGGCATGTCAGATGGGTTATGATCAAAGGTTTGTGATGTATTGCGCCGCAGCAAATCCGCGGGCGCACCAAAGACGGAGTATTTGCACATGAAAACAGCGCAGGAACTGCGTGTTGGCAACGTGGTCATCATCGATGGACAAGCCCAAGTCGTACAACGTACCGAATACAACAAGTCAGGCCGTAACGCCGCCGTGGTCAAGCTCAAGTTCAAGAACCTGTTGAGCGGCTCGGGCAGCGAGTCAGTCTACAAGGCCGATGAGAAGTTTGACGTGGTGGTTTTGGACCGTAAAGAATGCACCTACTCTTACTTTGCCGATCCGATGTATGTCTTCATGGACGAAGAGTACAACCAGTACGAAGTTGAAGCCGACAGCATGGGCGACGCCCTGAACTATCTGGAAGAAGGCATGACCGTGGAGGTGGTGTTCTACGAGGATCGCGCGATTTCCGTGGAAATGCCCAATGCCGTGGTTCGTGAAATCATTTACACCGAACCGGCCGTGCGCGGTGACACCTCAGGCAAAGTGATGAAGCCCGCCAAAATCAACACGGGGTTCGAATTGCCCGTGCCGCTGTTTTGTGAGATCGGCGACAAAATCGAGATAGACACGCGCACGGGTGAATACCGCAGCCGCGCCATGTCTTAATCCCGTTCTGGCTCGCTATAAAGCCCCACTCAAATGGGGATACAGACGAATTAAAAAAGCCGCTGATGTTTGTCAGCGGCTTTTTTAATGGCTTTTTAGTTGTTTTTCCGTTGCTTCTTAATTCACTTCTTAATTCAGTCTGTCGTCCGCTAAAAAATCAGGGATAGCCATCACCGCAATCCCATCTTCGGCCAACGCCTCACGCTCTTCAATAGAAGCCGTACCTCGAATGGCACGTGCCTCGGACTCGCCTTCATGCATCGCACGGGCTTCACTGGCAAATGCAGAACCCACATCTTCAGCGCTGCCTACCGCTTGGCGCAGATGCGACAGCACCGCGGCTTGCAGCTTTTGCAGGGCAACCGAACCCTCAGCTTGAGCCGTCATGGCGGTGTTGTCTTGTTGGCTCGCGCCCTCTGCTTGCTGCAAATCACTCACCGTCAAAGCTGTGCGAGAAGAACTGATATGCGGCGCTGACGGCATTTTTTTGACGTGCACACTCTGGCATAGTGGACAAGATATCAATCCCCGTGCCTGCTGAGAATCGTAATCATCATGCGAAGCAAACCACCCTTCAAACAGGTGGCTAGCGTCACATTGCAAGTTAAATACCTTGAGCGCCATGATGGTTTGGCCGGTTTTTTATCTGAGTTGTCGATTTAGAGACAAAGTCCAACGGCAGGCTTTGTTATCACGGTCTAAGCCTGCACACGTCAATGGCAAAGTATAGCGGTTTGTCAACGAATGCCCCCGATTGCCTTACCCACCATCACCTTGGTGTGCTGCCAAACGATAGACGGGGCACGGCATCAAGCAATCTTTGTGTGACCGGATGCTGCGGATCATTGAGCACTTCTTTGGCGCCATTGACTTCAACCAGATGACCGGAGTCCATGATGGCGATGTCATCAGCAAAGTACTCCACCACCCCAAAGTTGTGGGTGATAAAGAGATACGCCATGCCAGACTCGCGTTGCAGGTCATTAAGCAAATCCAGAATCTGTGCCTGTACTGAGACATCGAGCGCCGAGGTTGGCTCGTCCAGTATCAACACCTTGGGCTCAACAGCCAAGGCACGCGCAATGGCAATGCGCTGGCGTTGACCACCAGAGAACTCATGCGGATAGCGCGTGGCGGCATCTTTGGGCAAACCCACACGGTCTAGCAAGGCCAGCACACGCTGTTGACGGTCATTGACTGAGACGTCAGGTTGAAGTGCTGCCACCCCTTCCTGCAAAATCTCGCCCACCCGCATGCGTGGGTCGAGTGAGGCGAACGGGTCTTGAAACACAATCTGAATTTGCGTGCGCAATTGCTTGAGCGCCGCGCCACTGGCTGCCAGCAAATCCTGGCCATTTAACGTGACTTCGCCGGTGAATTGAGCCGTGCCATCGAGCAGCCTGAGCAAGGTTTTTGCCACCGTGGTCTTGCCGCAACCCGAGCCGCCAAGCAGTGCCAACGTCTGTCCTGCGCGCAACTCGAAACTGACCCCATCGACAACTTGCGTCACGCCGACCTGACGCCTGAGCCAGCCGCGCCGAATCGGGTAGCCCACCCTCAGATTTTTAACGCTTAGCACCGGCGTTTGGCTCGAGCGTGCGCCTTCGGATGTCTGGGCATGAGACACCGCAGCCACAGCGCTTTGCTGCCCAAGTGCTGATAGCGGTTGCCCGCGCTTGGCAAATGTCGGGATCGCGTCAAACAACTCCCTTGCGTAAGGATGCTTGGGCGCCTTAAAAAACTCGCTGGCTGGCGCCGTCTCCACGATCTCGCCATGGCGCATCAGCGCCACCGTATCAGCCACCTGATAGACGATGGCCAAGTCGTGAGTAATCATCAGCACCGCCATGCCAAGCTCTTTCTGAATGTCGGCCAGCAGATCCAGAATCTGGGCCTGAACGGTCACGTCAAGCGCCGTGGTGGGTTCATCAGCCACCAGCAAGTCCGGTTCAGCTGCCAGTGCCATGGCGATCATGATGCGCTGCTTTTGCCCGCCAGAGAACTGAAACGGATAATGGTCGATCCGTTCTTCTGGCTCTGGAATACCCACGCGGGTCAGCCAATGGATCGCACGTGCTCGGGCAGCTTGCCCACGCAAATCCGTGTGGGCTTCAATGGTTTCAAGCAACTGATCAGCCACAGGCATCACGGGGTTCAGACTTGTGCCTGGCTCCTGAAAAATCATCGAAATGTGAGCGCCACGCACTTGCTGCATGGCCATCTCGGTCAGGGCATTGACGTTTTGTTGGTCAAGCAGCACTTCGCCTTGCACGACCTGCAAGGCCTCTGGCAACAGCCGCATCAAAGCCAGTGCGGTCATGCTCTTGCCCGAACCGGACTCACCCACCAGTGCAAATGTCTCACCGCGATGCACGGTCAATGCCAATTGCTTGACGGCAAACTTCAACTGCTCGTCATGGTCAATGGCAATCGACAGATCGCGCACGTCGATGACCACGTCAGGTTGATTGGCCATTAGGTGCTCCCCTTCTTGAGCATGGACATCAGGCGGCTACGCCGCGTGGGCCTGAAGCTTTGACTGCGCGGGTCAAACGCATCGCGCACGCCGTCGGCAAACAAGTTTGCCGCTAGCACCAGCGCCAACATAAAGACAAAGGCGGCCAAGAGGTTCCACCAGATCATCGGGTCACGCGACATCTCAAGGCGCGACTTGTCAATCATGGTGCCAAACGAATTCATGGTGGGATCGACCCCAATGCCCAGATACGACAGCACCGCCTCATACAACACCAATGCCGAGAATTCCAGCACCACCGTGATCAGAACAATATGCATGACATTGGGCAGCAAATGACGCAGCATGACCGTGACGTGCGAGATGCCAAAGGCGCGAGCGGCCTGCACGTACTCAAGCTCGCGCAGCTTCAAGGCCTCGGCACGCAACAAACGACATAGGCCAGCCCAGCCCGTCAAACCCAGAATCATGCACAACAAAAACAGCCGTAAGTCAGCGCGCTGGGCTGAGGTGGGGAATAAATCAGGGTGGGTGTCGATATAGACCTGCATCATGAGCACAGCCGCGGCAATGAGCAACACCCCGGGAATGGCGGTCAGTGTGGTGTAGATGTACTGAATGACATCATCAACCCAGCCTTTGAAATAGCCCGCAGCCAATCCAAACGCCAGCGCCGGCGGCAACATGGCCACGGTGGTCAGCGTGCCAATCACCCAGGCCGTTCGTATGCTTTTTAACGCCCGCCACAACACATCGTTGCCGGTCTGGTCAGTGCCCATGACGTGATAGCCAGTGGCCAAGCCAAACACCACGCCCATGACCAGGCACATGATAGTGGCTGTCACGAGCATGGCGCGCCACGGAATGTCGGATTGGCCGCGCATCACTTCCCCGGCCACAGCCGACCAACTCGAGAGCTGCCCGCGCCGTTGGCGTGAGCGCGCGATGAGCGCAAATATCAATGACAATCCCACCAGTGCCGTGACGGCACCACCGGCTAATCCCAGGCTCGCGCGTTGCGTGACATCGGCTAGCCATTGTTCTTCGGGACTGTCGAGATGCGCTCCACCAAAGCGCAACCGCGGAAAGTCACGGTATGGCTCACCACCGTCTTGCAAAATGGTTTCTTTGGTGAATTGGCGATAAGCCAATGGCGCTGAATAGGTTTTTTCTTGATGCGTTAACGCCGTGTCGTCTAAGAGCGTGTCAAGCAGTGACACGACCTTAGGTGAATAAACCACCGGCGCATCCGGTGGCGCGTCGGCAGCCGGTGGCAGGCGCGGCTGGAAATGCACCGAATCGAGCAGGCCCACCACCACAAAAAACAGCAACACCACAGCTGAGCTCATGGCCGGGGCGCTGCGCGCCACCCGCCCCCAAGTTGCGCGCGCCGTCTCAGAGCGGCTCACCCGCCAGGCATAAAAAACCACCGCCAGCACCATCAGGAACAGGGCAATGTCAGTCCACAGAAACACGAAGTTCGGCATTATTCAAACCTCACGCGTGGATCGGCGATGGTGTAGGAGATATCGGCCAGGATAAGCCCCACGATGTACAACGACGCACCCAAAAACACCATGGCCCTGACCACAGAAAAATCCTGGGCGTTAATCGCATCAATGGTGTAACTACCCAAGCCCGGAATCCCAAAAAAAGACTCGGCGATCAGGCTGCCCATAAAGAGCAAGGGCAATGCCGAGACGGTTCCGGTCAGAATAGGCAACATGGCATTGCGCAACACATGCTTGAACAACACCACGCGCTCACCTAACCCCTTGGCACGTGCGGTGCGCACATAGTCCTTGCTGATCTCTTCGAGAAACAAGCTGCGATAAAAGCGTGCCTCTGGCCCAAGCCGCGAGATGATGGCAACCAGCACGGGCAGAGCCAGAAACTTCACCATATCCCAACCCCCGATGTATCCGGAATAAGGCACCAGGCGCAAAATTTTGGCAAACAGCCACTGCCCGGCAATGATGTAAAAAAGCCCCGAGATTGACAGCATCAAGACGCACAACACCACTCCCCAGAAATCCAGCGGTGTGGTCCGAAAAAACACGAGCAACAGCGCAAACGAGATACTGGCCAGAATCCCCAACACAAAACTCGGTATGGCCAAGGCCAAGCTTGGCCCCATGCGCTGCTTGATTTCCCAGCCGATATCGCGGCCGCTGTCAGACAACCCAAAATCGAAGGTCAGCAACGGCACTGAACGCTGGTAAAAAATCGTGTCAGTGAACTTCTCGCTGCCAGAGGCGTCGGCATTAACCCACAGGGGTTTGTCGTAGCCACGCTCGGCCTTCCACTTCTCGATGGCATCCACACTGACACGCTGGCCGCCAATAGCCAAACGCGCCATATCGTCTGGCGTATTGACCGCAAAAAACAGCACAAAGGTCAGCAGGTTCACGCCAATGAGAATCAACACCCCATACATCAAGCGGCGCAGGATGTAACCGGTCATGCGTTATCCCCCGTGGACTTGGGTGGCAAGGCCGTGCGTTGCTGCTGGCGCTTGACCATGCGCCAGGCGGGCCAGATCACAAGTGCCAGCACCACAGCCAGCACCACCAGTGGCCACCACACCGGGCGGTTCCATTGGGCGATCTTCTCGGTGCGGGTCTGGCTGTCAATGCGTAAGTACTGCAGACTGTTGCGCACCATTTGCGAGGGCTTGGCGTTGTGCACCCATTGCTGATAGGCCCCCGCCGACTTGGGAAAGAACCCAAACATCCAGGGCGCATCGTGCTGCACGATGTTGATCATCTCATCGATAATGGCGGCTTTCTCGGGGCCGTCAGGCAAGTCGCGCATTTTTTGAAAGAGCGCGTCATACTCGGGGTTGCTGTAATTGGCGGCATTCTCGCCGCCTTTGTCGGCTTTGGTTTGCTTGCCATACAGCAAAAACAGGAAGTTTTCTGCATCCGGATAGTCCGCGATCCAACCCCACATGAACATTTGCGCTACGCCACGTGACATTTTTTCTTGGAAGCGGTTGTAGTCCGTGGCTCGAATGTCGAGCTGAATGCCCAATTTGCCAACTTGGCGGCGCATCCAGTCAAGCGCAGGGTTTGAAGCGTTAGCGCCAGCGGCCGAATCAAAATACAGCACCAGCGGCTGGCCAGTCTCTTCATCACGCCCGTTGGGATAACCCGCCTCAGCAAGCAACGTTCGCGCTTGATCAAGGGACTTGCGCTTGGCCTTGCCGTCGACGACGTTATAGACGGTACGGTTAATGCCTTCAGGCGCCTCCTGGTACCCCAGGATGCCCGGTGGCACCGGGCCAAACGCCGGTTGCGCCTGGCCTTGCTGGAAGATTGCAATGTACTCCTCCCAGTTAAAGGCAATGCTTAACGCTTGTCTGAGCTTGCGATTTTTTTCTTGTTGCTCGGGCGTGTCACCCCGGCCAACGACAGGGTCGAGCCAGTTAAACCCAAGATAAAAAATCGATGCTTCAACCGTGGTGGGCAACTGTATGCCACGCTCGGCATAAAGCGCGGCTTTTTCACTGGAGTCACCGGCGGCCACCAGCATGGCCACGCCCGTATCGCCACGATTGGCCTGCGGCAAATCGTAATAGCCCTGCATGAACTTGCCTTGCAGCGGAATCGATTCCTTCTCGATGTTAAAGACCATGCGATCGACAAACGGGGTTAGCTTGCCGCAATCCTCAAGCAGCCCGGCCTCGCGATCACCGGGCTCGCCCTCGCACGGATAAGGCTCGCCCCTGAAGTTAGGGTTACGTGCCAGCACGTGGCGGCGATTTTGCAGCGATTCGACCATCATGAAAGGACCGGTACCCACTGGCCAGGTGTTTAACGACAAATTGTTGGTCGCCATACCAGGCTGGCTATAAAACCGATCGGCCTCCCACGGCACAGGCGCGGTAAACGTCATCGACAACCAATACTTGAACTGCGGGTAGCTGCCTTTGACACGGATACGCAAGGTGTGATCGTCAACGGCCTTGACACCATCAAACGAGAAATCACGCAAATCAAGCCAGGGCAACTCGCCGTCACCGGCTTGTTCACGCAATGTTTTTTCGTGGGTCTTAAGCCTCTCGCCATATTCAGCAAACCCCACCACGTGCTGGGCCAGCGTGGAATAAATAGGCGATGCCACGCGCGGGCTGGCCAGCCGGCGAAACGCGTAGACATAGTCATGCGCGGTCAATTCGCGTGTGCCTGTCTTCGCAAAATCCGTGATGGCATAGCGATCCTCAAGCGCGCCAGGCGCAAGCGGATAGTAAGTGTATTTACCGTCAGGCTCCTGGGCGAATGCCGGATGCGGCTGAAACATAATCCCGGGCTTTAACTGGATCTGGTGCACGCTCTCATGCACGAGATCGGGGTCGGCGGTGTCGGGCAATACGTTGCCGTCTTTGTCGAGCAAGGTCGGATTGTCCACAGCCACAGCCGCGCGGGCAATCAGTTCATACGGGCGCTTTAAGTAGTGGTAGCCATACAGCGGCTCATAAATGTTGTAGGTATAGGGGGTCTCATCGCTGGAGTACGAGCGCGCCGGGTCGAGATAACGAGGCGAGCGTTGCGTAAAGGCCGTGTAGAGGGTGTTCTCGGCTTCAGCGTAGGCCTTGTACGGGCTGTTGATGGGCTGCTCAAGCCAGTCGCAACCGGCCAGTAACCCAGTCAAGAACAACAAGCCCGTCAGACACCAGCCTCTTGCTAGTCGCACTGCTCGTTCCTCCAGCAATCACGCCGCCACTGCCAAGGTGCCACGGCGCCGGGCTCAACCCACAGGCCTCGTTTGTTGTTCTGCGCATCCTGTTGCAACTGCAACAAAGACTCATCTCGCAGATACTTGTCATTGCCCTGACGATTGGCCCAAGCCATGCCGGCAAACACAAGCAGCTGATTGGCCGTGTAGTCACCGAGCGGCACGTCGCAAATGTGACGCCCATAACGATCGGCCTCATAGCAAGTCAATGTGAGGGTCTTGCCAGCCACTTGGTCGGCAAGATACTTGCGAGAGGCGTTGCCGTAGGGTTGACCGGGGCGCTTGCTGCCACTGCCGGTTTCTGGCGCATCAATACTGGCCAGACGAATCCGGTGATTGCCATGCTCGCCACGCACCGTGATGGTGTCACCATCAGCCACCCGTATGACCTTGCCGGTCAGTTCATAGGCTTGCGCGGCTTGCAGTGCCATGGCCAGCGCCAGCAAGCCCCAGAGCAACACCTTGCCAACGGAAAGTGCCACGGACCCACCCGAGCGAGCACACACTCGCATGCCCTTCACCCAGATAGCCCTGTCTGTTCCGACATCTTGTCGCGAAGTGTTCACAATCACCTCCATATGGTCGCAAGATTACCGCAAACTGCCACTTTCTTGAACGTTTGCCCCAGGTTTGAATGGCTTTGGCAGGCAAAGTTCACGGCCCATGGACCTCAAGTGCACAAGCACGGTGCGCGCACCCGTGCTTAAATCAGACTTTGGTTGCTGCGCTAACAAGCAGCCATCACCCCGCAAATATTAAGACGCCAGCCATTTTTGCCATGAAACTTGTATTTCTAGACAGCGACACGCTGCCCTATCCGCTCAAACAACCCGACTGGATCGCCGACTGGGTCAATTTGCCCGCCACAGCGCAGACCACTCACGCTGTGGGCAGCGCCTTGCAAGGCGCACAAATCTGTATCACCAATAAAATCCGCATCACACCGGCTATTTTGGCTCAATGCCCTGACCTGAAATACATCTGTGTAGCGGCAACCGGTTACGACTGCATTGACTTGCAAGCCTGCCGCGAGCACGGCGTGTTGGTCAGCAACGTCCCGGGCTACTCCAAACAAAGCGTGGCTGAAAGTGTGATTGCCAGCATTTACGCGCTCAGGCGCAACTTGCTGACTTATGCGCGAATTGGTCCAAGCCGCTGGTCTGACTCGCCACACTTTTGTGTGCATGACAGACCGATTCAAGATGTCGCTGGTGCCACGCTTGGCATCATCGGCCAGGGCGCCATTGGCAGCGAAGTGGCTCGCCTGGCACAAGTGCTGGGCATGCAGGTTCTGTTTGCCGAGCACCGCGGCAAGCACGAGGTGCGCGACGGCTACACCCGGTTTGAAACCGTCATTGCCCAGGCCGATGTCATCACCCTTCACTGTCCGTTGACTCCCGCCACTCAGGGCTTGATTGGCCAGGCCGAAGTTGCTCACATGAAACCGGGAGCGCTGCTGATCAACACCGCCCGAGGCCCCTTGGTCAACGAGGACGCGGTCATTGATGGCTTGCGCACCGGCCACCTCGGTGGTGCGGCACTGGATGTGCTCGTCACCGAACCGCCTGCTGGTAACGAACCCTTACTGGCGCTTGAGCACCCCAACCTCATCATCACGCCGCACGTGGCTTGGGCCGCACATGATGGCCAAGCCCGTCTGGCTAGCGGCCTTGAAGCCAACCTGCAGGCGTTTCATGCCGGTCAACCCATTAACTTGGTGAACTAAGCCGTGACCCCTTCGGCGCCAAGCCCTTGGGTGCCACACGCCAAACTGGCATTTGTCGCGTTTTGTTGGGGCAGCGCCATGATTGCCGGACGCGTGATTGCCGTGGAGGTGCCCGTCTTGATGGCGGCCACCATCCGCCTGGCCATTGCCTGGCTGGTGCTGCTGATTCTTTTGCGCGGCCAGGGGCCGCTGCCACCGGTTAACCGCCCCCAATTGCTCGCTGTATTTGCCATGGGGTTGGCCGGCATCTTTGGCTTTAATCTGTTTTTCTTCTCGGCATTGCAAAGCATTCCGGCGAGCAAAGGCGCTTTAATCGTGGCATTAATTCCCGTGCTCACCGCGTTGATCATGGCACTGGTGCTACGGGAAGTGATTCGCCTGCAACGCTGGCTCGGCATCGCACTGGCGCTATCAGGTGTCTCAATTGTGGTCACTGGCGGCGAACTAGGCTTGCTGGTCCAATACCTCTCGAGCATGTTGGGCACGGGTGAAGGCCTGATGTTATTGGCCGCGTTGGGCTGGGTGACTTACACCGTCATTAGCCGTCTGGCGCTTAAAGGACTAAGCCCTCTGGCAGCTAGCACCTACGCCGCTTTCGTGGGCTTGGTGTTATTGGCTACCGCCCTGGCAAGCGATCCCTCATCGTGGCGCCTTGACTGGCTGAGCGTAAACACCGTTGTGGCGCTGATCTACATCGCGACCTTTGGCACGGCTTTGCCGTACGTGTGGTTTGTTCAAGGCGTTCAGCAACTGGGGCCTGCGCGAACCGCCGTTTATATCAACTTGACTCCTGTTTTTGGCGTAAGCTTAGGATTCCTAGTGTTAGGCGAAGCAATCGACTGGTCCATGCTCATTGGCGGCCTGATTGTGATTGCGGGCGTGACCTTAACCAACCGTAGTTCATCATCATGAGGACGCAGAGATGATTGCAAGCCGACTCCATTCAAGCCTTGCCGGCTCAAGACTTCAAAGCAGCCACATCACCTGGCGCGGCGTAATCTTGACACTGTGCCTGCTGTTTGCCCTAGCGATTAGCACCAACGCGCACGCCATCAAAGAAGGCGATACGCTGAACATCGACAGCCTCACCACCATTGACGGCCAGACGCTGACCAAGCAAGATCTCGCAGGCAAATATCTGGTGGTTCAGGTATGGGCCACTTGGTGCCCTTACTGCCACCGCCAGAACATCAACCTCATCGAGTTGGTGAAACGCACCGAAGGCATGCCCATGCAGGTCATTGGGCTGTCCATTGACCGCAAGCCCGAGGCCGTCCCACCTTACGTTAAAAAGCACGACCTGAATTTTCCGGTCGCCATGATGACGCCCGAACTCGACAAGGCCATCGGCAAGCGCTTGGGCATTCCGGAACTTTACGTCGTTGATCCGTCAGGCACGGTCGTTGAAATCGGTTATGGCGAAATGATCGATCTCGACATCTGGGACCTTGTCGATTACGTCAAGCCGCCTGCGACAAACTAGAGCGAACTGAACGCCTACTCACTCTTCTGTCTGAATCGACAGGAACACGTTGTAAGCGTTCATGCGATTGGCCGCACGAAACAGCGGATAGCCCTCATAGGGCGACCAGTCCGCTTCGGCATAAGCATCATCGAACAGCTCGAGGTCCAAAGCAGGCTCGCGCATGGTGTCTCGCAGGTACTGCAAATAATCACGCGTGAAGGTCAAATCCTCGGCCGGGTTGGTGGAGTAAGGTCCGTGGCCGGGCACCACCACCGCGGGGTCAAGAGTCAGCAAACGATCGAGCGAGGCAATCCAGCCGGCACTGTCGGCATTGCCCACAAACGGGATGCGCCCCTGAAACATCAGGTCACCGGCAAAGAGCACGTTTTCTTCGGGAACAAACACCGAGAGGTCATCGGGCGTATGCGCCGGACCCACTTTCAGCAGATCGAACTGCCAACCACTTAACACCAACTGTTCATCGTTCATCACCCAGATATCAGCGGCCTCTAGGCGAGTATCCTCATCGACCCAAGGCGCCAAGTCCTCGCGCGAGACTTCGAGGCGCAATCTAGCGGTCTCTGAGGTCAGATACAACTTGCCCTGTTCTTGGGCGATGACTTTGGCACCGAGGTCTTTAAACACCTGCAGCCCATAGACGTGGTCTGCATGGTAGTGGGTGACAATGACATACTCGATGTGTTTATCCGTTATCTTTCGAATCTCGGCCACCAGCCTCTCGGCCAGTGCCGGTGACCCAAGCGCATCGATCACCACCACGCCGTCAGGCGCGACAACCACGCCTGCATTGGAAATGAAGTTTTGGTTAAGTGGGGTGCCAAGTTCGAACAAGCCCTCAGCATAATAAGCATGGTCACTGACCTGTTTAAGCTCAAGTTTAGGCACTTCTGAAGCAAAACCAGCGCCAACCAATCCCGCACCCAGTACGATGCCTGCCAAAAGCTTTTTAAACATCCATGTCACTCCAGTCTTATCACCGACACAACCGGCATCGAACACAAAAGCCCCGAGCGTCGCTTATCAACGCACGGGGCTTGTGGGCCTATCCGACGACAAACCAATCAACTCCTTGTGAGCCTTAAGGTTTGATGTAAGCGCGCCCTTCTTTGATCTGAAGATCGGTCAACGCCACCACACCAGAAGGCGTGAATTCCGTCTCGAGCACAAACTGATCCTTGCTCAGATTGCGACGGTCAAGCGTGATTTCACACACGAGAAATTCAACGCCACGGGACTTCAGGTCGGCAATCAAAGGACCGAACGGGGTCTCTGACTGACCATGCGTAGCACCTTC
>CBFHXV010000028.1:0-25950 GCA_965659885.1 Burkholderiaceae bacterium
TTGATCGGCGTTGACGATCAGTTCACGTAAGGTATCGGCAAGGGCTTGGTCGTTGCCCGCGGCTACCACTTTGGCTGCTGCGGTGTTCAGGGTTTGGCTGGCCGCGCCGCCGTCAGTGCCCACGACTGGCAGCCCCCAGGCCATGGCTTCGACATAGGCCATGCCATAGCCCTCGTATAAAGACGCCAGCACAAAGACATCGGCCGCTTGGTAGCAGGCCGCGAGCTGAGCCGGCGGCAATGCCCCAAGCAGCTGCACACGCTGGTTCAGCTCGTGTTGCGCCAACAGTGCTTTGATCTCGTTGGCTGTAGCTGGTGAGCGTGTGTCGTCGCCCACCACGGTTAATGTCCAGTCCAGATGTTTGAGGCCAGCCAGTGCGCGGATCAGCACATCAAACCCTTTGCGCGGCACCAGTGCACCAACCGAAAGCAGCTTGAGCGGGCCATGGTCGGCCCGGCGTTCGGGCAGGGCAGCGGGTTTGTCCACGCCTGGCTCGACCACATGGATTGGGCGTTGGCTTACGGCGTATTGCTCGACAAGCGTGTGGGCCGTTGTTGGGCTTGTGACAAGCACGCCTTGTGCATGGGCCAAGGCAGCCGTTTCGCTTTGGTGCAGTGTTTGAGCAAGAACTGCATCAATGCCCGATTCCAGCGCCAGTGGGTGGTGCACCAGCGCGATGAATGGCCGCTTGCCGGCAATGGCTTGTGCATGTTGGCCTAGTGCGCCTAGTGCCAACCCATCAATCACCAGCACACGGTCACGGGTTACTTGGGCCAACTCGGCGGCTGTGACTTGGCAGGTGGCCTCATCTACGACTGGAAACCGCGTATCAAGGCTTAGGACCTGAACGTCCCAGCCTTGTTCACTTAGCGCTTGCGCCACGCGTTTGTCGTAAAGGTAACCACCGGTCAGGGTGTTGATGTCACCGGGAAGGGCCAGTGTCAGTCGTTTGGCCACAAACGGGCCTCATAGGACGCGCGCGCGACATGTGATTCGGCGATTTCGATGCGAATCGAGTGCAGATCCTTGCCATCACGCCCAAGTTCGCCGTTGCGCGCGGCGGTGGCCAACCCGTCAAACAGGTATTTGGTTAAAAACTCGGTGGTGGTGTTTTGCCCTTTAAAGGCAGGCTCTTCGTCAAGGTTCTTGTAATTGATAGGCGCAAGCAAGGACTTGAGCACTTCATGGGCACGGGCGATGTCAATCACAATGGCGTTGTCATCGAGCGTCTCGGCGTAAATGGCCGCATCAATCACGAAGGTGGCGCCGTGCAACTTTTGTGCGGGGCCAAACACCTCGCCTTTAAACGAGTGGGCAATCATGATGTGATCGCGAACTTCAACAGCAAACATAGACTAACTCCCAGAAGAAAAATCGATCACCTGACACAAGCGTGGCCGCTGGCCACCGAATATCTCAGGCAAGGCTTGAACCGTCTCACGCAAGGTCAACGCTGGCTCAAGCAGCGCATCAAGCGGCTCATTGGCCAACAGATGCAGTGCTGCGCCAAGCCGGCGGTTGTAATCCCAGCGCGGGCGATGGTCGGCTTGTACATGGCCGACCTGGCAGGATTGCAAACGCAATTGCTGGCTATGAAAGGCCCCACCAAGCTCAACCGAAACCGGCTTGGTGCCATACCAGCTTAGCTCAACGACGGTGGCTTCATTGCCAGCCATCATCAGCGCGGCTTGCAAACCCGCGGGCTGTCCGCTGGCATGAAACACCACATCGCAGTTCTCCAAGCCTTGGCCAGACGGCGCATGCACGATGCCAAGACGCTCGCAGACAGGCTTGCGCGCATCCAAGGGGTCGACCAAGGTGACGTGTGCACCAGGCAGTTGCGCGCACAAATAAGCCACAAGCAACCCGACCACGCCGCCGCCCACAATGGCGATGTGGTCAGCAGGCCCAGGCTTGCCCGTCCACACGGCATTGAGAGCAGTCTCCATGTTGGCCGCGAGCACTGCGCGCGATGCCGGCAGGTGCTCGGGCAACTCGGCTAGCATGGTGGCTGGCGCATCGAACACGGTTTGATGCGGGCCCAGACAGAAGACGGTTTTACCTACCCAGTGCTCGGGGCCATCAATGACGTGTCCCACGTTGCAATACCCAAACACCACGGGATAGGGCAGTTGACCCGCCATCAGCGGGGTGGCCATGCGTTCGAATTCGCTAGGCGGTACCTGCCCGAAGTACACCAGCGACTCGGTGCCGCGGCTAATGCCGGTGTACAGCGTTTGAATGCGACAGTGCCCTTGGGCCAGGTCTGACAACTCAACGGGACTGATCTGCGCCGTTTGCGGGCTGACATACCAGAGCGCTTGCGCGGTGCGGGTGAAGGCTGATGCCATAAAAACCAATAAAAGCCGAAGGGAAACAAGGATATTTCTTATCCTATCAAAGGAGCATGTCCTATACTGCAAAGGAACATGAATTGTAAGGAAGTCGGCATCATTGCGTGCATCGGATAACGCCTGACGGCATTGTCGGGCGCCACGCTCGCGGTGTTTTTAGGTGTGCCGCTTCAATGACACCCGAACAACTTTTATTGGATCCGTTCGCATGGCCCGACGTCGTGCCCTCTTTGCGGTGCTAGTGGCATGTGCTGGCCTTGGCTCACTGGCGCTTATGGCCTGGGCGCTGTCGTCCGGAGGCTGGTCGGTTGCCGATATGGTTGCACTGGCGGCGTTCATGGTGGTGGTGCCGTGGCTGGCCGTTGGGTTTGTCAATGGTTTGATTGGGCTGATGCTTGAGTGGTTCAGTCGCGACAAGCTGCGCGCGGTGAACCCCATGATGACTGAACTGGACGACAGCGCGCTCGATGAGCCGGTTCGCACGTCTACCGCAATCTTGCTTTGTATCCGAAACGAGTCAACGCCTCGGTTGGTGCGCAACTTGCAGGTGCTGGCGCGCGGATTGCTCGCCAGAGCCGATGCCAGGCAATTCCACTTCTATGTGTTGAGCGACACCACCGACGCGCACCGGGCATTAGAAGAAGAACAGGCGTTTGGCGCGCTTGCCCGCCAATGGCAGCCTGAACTGGCGCTGACCTACAGACGCCGCGAGCACAACACCGGCTACAAAGCCGGCAACATCCAGGATTTCTGTGCCGAGTTTGGCGCCAGGCACGAGTTGGCTCTGGTGCTTGACGCTGACAGCGTGATGAGCGCCAACGCGCTCAGGCGCCTGGCGCTGACCATGCAGGCCAACCCGAACATTGGCATCTTGCAAGGGCTGGTGGTTGGCTTGCCGGCGGCCAGTGCCTTTACCCGCTTGTTTCAGTTTGGCATGCGTCTGGGCATGCGCTCGTTCACGTTAGGCAGCGCCTGGTGGCAAGGCGACTGTGGCCCCTTCTGGGGGCACAACGCGATGATACGCATCGCCCCATTTGCCCAGCATTGCCAACTGCCTGAACTTAAGGGCCGGGCAGGCCAGACGCAGGCAATCCTGAGCCATGACCAGATCGAAGCCGTTTTAATGCGTCGTGCCGGGTATGAGGTGCGCGTCTACCCCCTGGAGGACGAGAGTTTTGAGGAGAATCCGCCCAACGTCATTGAGTTTGTGGCGCGTGACCTGCGGTGGTGTGCCGGCAACCTGCAGTACACCAAGCTTCTGACATTGCCGGGTTTGAAGGCAACCAGTCGCGTGCAGCTGGTGCTGGCGATTTTGATGTTTGCCGGTGCGCCGGCGTGGCTGACGCTATTGGGTGCCATGGGCTGGTCGGTGCACCAGTCATCGTTGGCTCAAGCGTTTCATTTGCCAGCACTGGCGTGGGCTTTTGGCTGTGTAGCGACAATGGTGGCGTTGCCGCGGCTGGCTTCAGCGCTGGTCGTGTTGTTTCGGGGCTCACAGCGACGCCGCTTTGGCGGGGGCTTTCGGTTTGTGGTGTCGTTTATGCTTGAGCAGATATTCTCTATGCTGCTCGTGCCGGCGATGTGGGTGTCGCAAACCTTGCTCATGATGGGCCTGCCGTTTGGCCGACGCATGGTGTGGGGCTCACAAAACCGCGATGCCGCCCACGTGAGCTGGGGTCAGGCGGCGCGAGCGTTTGGCTTGCACACCCTGTTGGGTTTGGCACTGGGCTGGCTTTGGATCGATGTCCAAGCGCCACAAACCTGGTGGGTGAGCTATTTCCTGGCCGGGCTTTGGTTGTCGGTGCCGCTTGCGGTTGTCACGGCTCGCCCGTGGCTGGGGCGTGTGATGGTGCGCGCGCAGCTGGCCGCCGTGCCCGAAGAGTTCACACAGACGGCGTTTTTGGTGGACCGCCGTCGCCTGGCTGAGTTGACCGATACGGCTGTGGTCAATGCCACAGCGCCGAGCACGCCATCATTTGAGCCGGGCCGCTAGGGCATGCGCCTGACCACGCTTTATGGTCGCGTCTTTGGGCTGCTTGGACCGGACAAGCGCACCGCGCGCTGGCTGATGCTGGCCAATGTCATGCTGGTGTTGGCTTTGCTGGCCGAACCGATTCTGTTTGGCAAAGTCATTGATGCGTTAACCAGTCATGCCAGTAACCCGGCATCGATCTGGCAGGCTGTCATGCCGCTGCTTCTGATGTGGGTGTCGCTTGGTTTGTTTGGCATTGCCTGCTCGGCGCTGATTGCCTTATTTGCCGACCGACTGGCGCATCATCGTCGCCACGTGGTGTTGCGACAATACTTTGAGCACGTCTTGCACCTGCCTGGCCACCACGCCGATACGCAACACTCCGGACGCCTCATGAAGGTGATGCTGCAAGGCACCGATGCCTTGTGGGCGATCTGTCTGGGATTTTTTCGGGACTACTTTGCCGCGTTTGTAGCCGTGGTGGTTTTGATGCCGGTGGCGTTTTATCTAAACGCCGCCATGGCTAGCCTGTTACTGGTTTTGAGTGTGGTGTTCGGTTTACTCACGCGCTTGGTGTTAAAAAAAACCGATCAGTTGCAGCAGTCGGTCGAAGGGCATTTTTCCGACATGGCCGAGCATGTCTCGGACAGCTTGGGCAACGTGGCCTTGATACAGAGTTTTGCGCGCGTGCAAGACGAAGTGCGCACCTTGCAGACCTTAAGCCACCGGGTGGTGGGTGCCCAGTTCCCGGCCTTGTCCTGGTGGGCGGTGGTCAATGTGCTGGCGCGCTCGGCCACCACCCTGACCGTGTTGGCCATGCTCGCGCTCGGCCTTTGGCTCTTTAGCCTGCAGCGCATCTCGATTGGCGAGATTGTGACGTTCATTGGGTTTTCCGGGTTGATCATCTCGCGCCTGGAGCAGTCGGTCAATTTTGCCAACCGCCTGTCGGTTGAGGCACCGAAGTTGCGTGAGTTCTTTGCGGTTCTTGATCTTGAGCCTGCGGTTCGTGAGGCATGCGATGCCATGGACATCGGTCGGGCCAAGGGCGCGGTTCAGTTTCAAGACGTGTCTTATGCCTACCCAGGTGCGGCGCGCGCGGCGCTGGGCCATGTGGACTTTGATGTTCAGCCTGGCCAGACCGTGGCCCTTGTGGGTCCCTCGGGTGCGGGCAAATCAACCACGCTGAATTTGTTGTGCCGCTTTGATGATCCAAGCCAAGGGCAGGTCCTTGTCGATGGCCAGGACCTGGCCAGCATCACGTTTGAATCTTTGAGGTGCAATATCGGCGTGGTGTCGCAAGAAACATTGCTCTTTAATCGCAGCATCACCGAGAATCTGCTGGTGGGCAACCCTCAGGCCAGTATGGCTCAATTGCGCCAGGCGGCTTCAGACGCTTGCGCGCTGGACTTTATTGAAGCTCTGCCGCAGGGTTTTGAAACCGCTGTGGGTGAGCGTGGCCGGTTTTTGTCGGGCGGGCAGCGTCAGCGACTGGCTATCGCGCGGGTGTTGCTCAAGGATCCACCGATTGTCGTGTTCGATGAGGCCACGAGCTCGCTCGATGCTCAAACCGAACAGGCCGTGCAACAGGCCATGCGCAGGGTCAGGCAAGGCCGCACCACACTGGTCATTGCCCATCGCTTGTCAACGATCCGTGATGCCGATCACATCATTTATCTGGATCAGGGTCATGTGCTGGAGGCGGGATCGTATGATGAGCTTGTTTCAAAGCAAGGCCACTTTGCTCGTATGGTGGCGACATCACTAGAACCAATGGAGAAGCACGTTGGGTGAGTTTTCTGCAAAGTGGCTCGAACTGAGAGAGCCTGTTGATCACGCCGCACGCAGTCAGGCCGTGCGGCAAGCCTTGTTAGATGACATGCAGCAACGCATGCATCAAAGCCAAGGAGCCAAGTTAACAGGCCTTAAGGTGTTGGATCTGGGGTGCGGGTCAGGCTCAAACCTGCGTGCTTTGGCACCGCATTTGGGACAAGACCAGCACTGGGTGCTGGTGGATTATGACGACGCATTGCTAGCGGCGGCACGCGAGGCGCTGCAGGCATGGGCCCATGAGGTGTCGCAAGTCACAGCACATGGGCTGGTGCTTGGCCATGGCGGCTTGACGATATCGGTGAGTTTTCAGCGGGCAGACTTGTCCACGGATTTGCCCGTGTTGCTTAGCCAGCGAACCGATCTGGTCACCGCCTCGGCTTTGTTTGATCTGGTCTCGCCAGCTTGGGTCGATCAGTTTGTTGCGCAGCTGGCTGCGCCTTTGTATGCCGTGCTTAGTTTTGATGGGCAGATGGCTTGGTGGCCCGAACATCCATCCGATGAAACCATCACAGCTGCATTTTCACAGCACCAGCAGCAAGACAAAGGGTTTGGCAACGCCTTGGGCCCAAGCTCAGGCCGCTACCTAAGCCAGGCGCTCGAAGCGCAAGGCTTTCAGGTGGTTTCCGACAAAAGCCCCTGGCAGATTGAAGCCTTGCCATCAGCGTTTCACGACATGCTCATTGAGGGCATCGCCGCAGCTGCCAGAGACATGCAGGCGGCCTCAACTGAAGCGCTGGCCCAATGGCTCGAGAGTCGCCGAGTTGCACAACGCTGCATCATCGGTCATGATGACCTTTACGCTGCTATGCGTTAGCTGACCGAACACTGTGACCAAACACTTGCAAGGATATCCATGATTGGGTTTTTGTTGCGCACCGTGCTCATTGCCGTGGCCACGTTTCTCGTGGCAATGGCCGCGGCCGTCATGTTGCTCAATACATCGTTGGGTTCTTCATTTGTAGAAAATCGGTTGCGCGACCTGGTGCACCCCGGGCTGCAAGTCAACGGCGACGTTGGCCTAAGCGTGTTGCCCAGGCTCGGGGTGTCCGTGTCTGATGTCACCATCCCGAGTACAAACGAGGCTCACCCATGGGTGTCGGTTAAACAGGCCGAGCTGCAAATCGCGTGGGCGCCGCTGCTGTCACGAACGCTTGCGTTTGACAACATCTACGTGCAAGGCGTTGAACTCAACCGCCTAGGCCCCACCTGGCAGTCGGTGCTTAATGAGGCGCAGCAGTTTCACTGGATGCGGGCAAGTCAATGGTGGCCATCGGCTCAAACCCCTGACGTCGACCCGGGCGTCTGGCAGTTGGTCATCAAGCAGGCGCTGTTAGAGGACGTGGCGGTGACGGTCAGTGCCGGTGCCAACGAGCAGTTGCCCGTCGTGACGCTGGCACAGGCTGAACTCACCGCCAATGGCGCCTGGCCCTCGATGGTCGGCAGCAAGGCAACGGCTGGCTTGCGCCAGTTGTCGGTCAATGATGCTCAGGCGCTTGGGCATGTGCCGGCCTTGCTCGAGCAGCTTGGCATCGCCCAGGACAACACGCTTGACGTGATGGCGCTTGATAGCCAGTGGCAACTGGCTGCAGGGCAGCTAAACTTGGATTCTTTGACCGCCGAAGGCTCTTGGGGTGACATGTCGGCCAAAGACGGTCGGATCGATCTGCGCAGCGGTGCTCTGGCCATCCCTGTTAGAGCGACGTTGACCAATGCGCCGTCACTGAACACGCCAGGGTTGCGCGTACAGGTACGGCGTTCGGTGTTGCAGTTTGAGTTAACCGGTACGGTGTCGCAGCCAGGCGTGCAGTGGTTGACCCCGCCGAACCAAACTCAGTGAACGGGTAGACTGAAACGCGCGGGTAGACTGAGTGGGTAGACTGAAATACCTGGGTTTTAGAGAGATGCTGATTTAATGAACACAACACACCCATCGATACCCGCCATAGAAGTGGTGGTTGGCTGTGCGCCAGTCACCCACGAGGATGCGGCACGTTTCGACAAGCGCTGGTTTCTGGTGGATGAGTCAAACACGTTTGACCCGGCAGTCTCTGGACAAGCGCTAGCGTCAATTGAGCTCAGTATCTCCCAAGGCAATCTGGTGCTGCGCGCCCCAGGAATGTTGCGACTGGATATTCCCATGGATGTCATTGAGGACGACGATAGCGTCTGGCGGGATGCCACGGTCGGTGAGCAGACCGTCAAAGTGGTCGATGAAGGCGACCTAGCAGCTGTGTGGTTTGGCAATGTTCTTGGCCGTGCCTGCCGGCTCGTGAAAGTACATCCCGACGAGCAAGTGCCGGTGTTTGGTTCAGGTCAAACCTAAGCGGCTGCCTTTTTCTTGGCGGTCAGATCGCGGTACTTGGCCATTAGGGTTTCCTGACCTTCCTTAAAGTCCGGGTGCAATTCAATGCACTCAACCGGGCACACCACTTTGCACTGCGGCTCATCGAAGTGCCCAACGCACTCGGTGCATGATGAGGGGTCAATGACGTAAAACTCTTCACCCATAGAGATTGCATCATTGGGACACTCAGGTTCGCATACATCGCAATTGATACATTCGTCGGTGATTCGAAGTGCCATGTCATTAACCTTGTACTGGTCAAGCCACTACTGAGCTTGTTTCCTTAGCCGTGCGGCCAAGATTGTTCAAGTCTTTCCTTGCCCTTGGCTTGCAGCCAGCGTTCAACAGAAGGGAAAACAAATTTACTCACATCGCCGCCAAGCAGCGCGATTTCCCGCACGATCGTCCCAGATATAAATTGGTACTGATCTGAGGGTGTCATGAACAATGTTTCGACTTCGGGCAATAAATGTCGGTTCATGCCGGCCATCTGAAACTCGTATTCGAAATCAGAGACCGCGCGCAAGCCTCGCACGATCACGCGCCCGCCTTGGTCGCGAACAAAATCTTTGAGCAGCCCATCAAAACTCTCGACACGCACGTTGGGGTAGTGCCCGAGCACCTCGCGTGCGATCTCCACACGTTCCAGTACGGTAAAGAAGGGCTTTTTAGCGCGGCTATGCGCCACACCCACCACCACCTCATCAAACAGGCTCGCGGCGCGTCGGACCAAGTCTTCGTGGCCACGGGTTAGTGGGTCGAACGTTCCGGGGTAAATGGCAGTAATCATATGATTTCACGACGCTGTATCAGTTGATAGTGTACGGCACCGGCGCGCCCATGACGCAGCGCAATATAGTTTTCTGGTGCGACGATCGGCGACTCAGATTCAGCGTAGACCAAACCGTGCGAATTGAGCAAGGGCCGTACGTCATCGAGCAGGCGGGGAAACCATTGCTTGTGAAACGGAGGATCGAGAAAGATAAGGTCAAATCGCGTATTATCAGGGCGTGTTAGCGTGTGTTTGGCGTCACCGGCGTGAATCCTTACGTTTGTTGCGCCCAGTTTGTCACGCAGTTTGCGAAGACTGGCGACCGCTTTGGCCTGCGTCTCAACCATTTGCACATGTGCAACACCGCGCGATGCGGCTTCAAACCCCAGCGCGCCACTGCCAGCAAAGAGATCAAGCACCTGCTTGTCAGCAAACTCACCCTGCCAGAGGTGATGCAGCCAATTAAACAGTGTTTCGCGGACCCGATCCGGGGTTGGGCGCAGGCCTTCGATGTCGGGGACATCAATGGGTGTGCGTCGATACTCTCCGCCCACGATCCGAATATACTTTGCCATTATGTTCAGATTCTTCCGCAAAAAAAAACCAGACGCTGCTGCTAAAGAGTCAGCAGCGGCCACCGATCGCCCAGACCACCCAGCCACCGAGGTTGCCCAGCAGCCGGCGGACGCCAGCCACAGCGCTTCGGACAGCCCACCCATTATCGCCGATGAGCAAAGTCCGTTGGCTCAGACTGATGCGGCTGATGCTGCTGTGCCCGATGACATCGTGGTTAGCGAGCCACCAGCGCCTGAACGCCAGTCCTGGATGCGCCGTTTGCGCCAAGGCTTGGCACGCACCAGCATTGGCGGGCTTTTCGCGGGCAATCCTATCGATGAAAGTCTATTCGAGGAACTCGAGTCCGCGCTCATCATGGCTGATGCCGGTGTTGATGCGAGCATGTCAGTGATGCAAACGGTTCGCCAGCGGGTGCGCAAAGAGCGGCTGCAAACGGCCGATGAGGTCAAGGCCGCGCTTTGCGACGTGTTGACCGAGCATTTGGCGCCCCTGCAAAAGAGCTTTGATGTCGGCACGGTCAAGCCCATGGTGGTCATGATTGCCGGGGTCAATGGCGCTGGCAAAACCACGTCGATTGGTAAGTTGGCCTACTCGCTGCAAGCCAGCGGCGCCAAAGTGTTGCTAGCCGCAGGCGACACCTTTCGGGCGGCCGCGCGCGAGCAATTGATTGAATGGGGTCAGCGCAACAACGTGACAGTGATTGCGCAAGAGGGCAGTGACCCGGCCGCGGTGGCATTTGATGCGGTTTCAGCCGGGCGTGCGCGCGGCATGGACGTGGTCATGGTTGACACGGCAGGACGCCTGCCCACACAGCTCAACCTCATGCAAGAGCTTCAAAAAATCCGTCGCGTCATCAACAAGGCCGACGACACAGCCCCGCATGAGGTGTTGTTGGTGGTCGATGGCAACACCGGACAAAACGCGTTGGCCCAGGTCAAGGCCTTTGACGAGGCGCTAGGCTTGACCGGACTGGTGGTCACCAAGCTTGATGGCACGGCCAAAGGCGGTGTGTTGGCGGCACTGGCCGCCGGCGCTCAGGGCTGCCGTGCGGTACCGGTGTACTGGATCGGTGTGGGCGAGCAGCTCGAAGACTTGCAGCCCTTTGTGGCACGCGAATTCGCCCAAGCACTCGTGGGGTTGGACTAATCCCAGAAATGGTCGGCTTGGTTTAGGTTTTTAAAGGCGGCTTGTGCTTTTTTGTCGAGCACTGACAGGCGTGAGGCGATCCAGCCCACCGCAAACCAGGCCGAGGGTTGCTCCTGTTGCATGTGTTCAAACCGCTCGCGCGCCACGTACAAGTCATTCATCTCGCCCAGAATGTCCTGCACTTTGGCTAGGCTGCGCCGGTAGTTCTTGAGCTTTTTGCCAGGCAACAGCGATTCGGCAAACTGCAGGCCATAGCGCAAGCGCTTGGCGCGCTTGCGCAGGTCATGTTTGGATTCAATGTGCAACTTCTCGAACTGCAACCCATCGGTGAGCACACGCTTGTGCCACTTGTAGAGCTGCTTGCTTAAGGCCGCGTGCAAGTCTGGGCCGGCATGCTTTTGATGGCTCGGGTTTGCCGGTGGTTCATCGGCCTGCAAGGGATGCGCACCAATATTCCACGCGAGCAATTCCACAAGCCAGCGCTGAAATGCCACGCTTTTGGTGATGTTCATCGATGGCTCGTCTTCGGCCTGTTGGCCAAACTCAAGCGGCGGCTGGCCTGCCGCGCTAAGCTCAGGCATCACGGTCTCATGCAAGACATCGTCGTCGCGCGCACTGCCAAGCCCCGCAAAATGATCCTTGATTTCCTGGCGCCAAGGCTCGGGCGGCAGTGGTGCGAGTTTCTGAAACAGCGACCAAGCCGAGCGCAGGCGCCTGATACCCACGCGGAGCTGGTGGGTGTGTTCGGGGTTGCCGGCGCGGTAGTAATCTGCCGTATCAATTTCACACAGCACAGCGGCGTTGCGGGCGATTTGTTGTAGGCACTCTATGGTCACAGCTGACAACGCCTGTGCGCAGCTCATGTCTCGATCAAGCTTGATCGCACCGGCACCACGCGGTGCCCAGTAGGAGGCAACAGCTTTGGCACGTGCGGCAACCGTCGCCGCGTCTTCGAGCTCACCCAAATTGGCCAGCCTGTTAGCCAAGGCAGCCAGCCGTGTGCCCCGTTCGGCTTTGCTTCGCAAGTCTAGAATCAGGCCGTGGGTGCTTAACCACTTAAGCCCCAACTCGAACATGGCCTGGGGTTGGCCGGAGATGAGCTCGAATTCGACTTCCGAGACGGGCAGCCGTAGAGCACCTGCCACGATATGGCCTTGGTCAAGCGCCACTTCAATGACGCCTGAGGTCGTGCGTATGCGCCTGAACAGGCGCGAGACGTCAGTCTCATACACCATTGACAGGGCTTGGCCGTGTTTTGCCATGAGCTTGGCTGCTGGCGTGTCATCAAAAACCGACAGGTCCAGGCTGGGGCCTGAACGGGGGGTGTTGATTTCGATTTTTTCCAGTTGATGGGCGCCTGGCATCTTTAGGGTCTGCACCCAACGCCGGCCCTCGAGTCTTAAACGAAGGGCCACGCCAGCTTCGGCCAGATGACCATCGGCCGTATCAAAGTATTGCGCACGCAGGCGCATGCGCGTGACGGTGCCGCGGCGCAGGGCTTTTTCTACGGCAGCGTAGGCTTGTTTCGGGACGTGCAGCTTGAGTTCTTGTTCAGACATGTGGGTCAAATCAGCCAGGTGCGTTGAAGTGTTGCGCTTGATTATGGTGCGCTTACGTGAATTATGCGAGAGTTTAGGGCGTGACGCCTCGCTAAATGATGACTTGTCATCTTTCGGTCATCTTCATGTCTATCATCAGGCAAGGTCGACCGTGACCCTATAATTGACGAATAAGATTGTTACCACCCGTAGTCGCCAGTGACTACCCCGTTCAAAGGTTTTTTATGTCATCCGTATTGCAGATGGCCTCCAAGCAAGCAGATTCGCTGGCGGCTGTCATTTCGCCGACTCACGAGATCATTGAGGACATTCGCGCCGGCAAGATGGTGGTGCTCGTGGACGAAGAGGACAGGGAGAACGAGGGTGACCTGGTCATGGCCGCTGAGTTTGTCACCCCTGAAGCCATTAACTTCATGGTCACCCATGCGCGTGGCCTGGTGTGCCTGACGCTGACCGAAGACCGTTGCCGACAATTGAATTTGCCGCTGATGGCCGATAGCAACGGCGCGGCCTACGGCACCAACTTCACGGTGTCAATTGAAGCGGCTCAAGGCGTGCACACGGGCATATCCGTGGCCGACCGGGCGCACACCATTCGCACAGCTGTGGCCAAAGACGCCAAGCCTCAGGACTTGGTGCAGCCCGGGCACATCTTTCCTGTGCGCGCCGTGCCAGGTGGTGTGCTGGTCAGAGCCGGACACACCGAAGCCGGTTGCGATCTGACGGCGTTAGCGGGCTTGACCCCGGCAGCGGTGATTTGCGAGATTTTGAAGCCCGACGGCACGATGGCACGCCTGCCTGACTTGGTCGAGTATTGCCAGACGCATCAATTAAAGATTGGCACCATTGCTGACTTGATCCAGTACCGCAGTCAGAACGAATCTGTCGTTGAACGCGTGGCAACCCAGGACATCACCACGCCGTGGGGCCCGTTCAAGATGACGGTGTATCGAGATACCGTGCAAGGACGCCCGCACATTGCCTTGTCCAAGGGTGAGCTCGGCGCTGAGCGCGAAGTGCTCGTCAGGGTGCATGAACCCACCACCATTATTGACCTGCTCAATGCCCAGGGCTCTGGCCACTCCTGGGGTTTTGATGAGGCCATGAAGGTGTTGGCCCAGGCACCTGATGCGGTGGTGGTGTTGCTAAACGCCGACGCCAGCGCCGAGTGTGTGCTTAACCAGGCCCGAGCCTTGATGCCCTCGGATGAGCCGTGCGAGTCGGTCAAGGCATCGCCCAAGGGCATGGACTTGCGCACGTATGGACTTGGCGCGCAGATCTTGCGTGACCTCGGTGTTGTTCGCATGCGACTACTTGCGCGTCCGCGCAAGATGCCAAGCATGATGACCGGTTTTGGTTTGACCGTTACGGGTTACGATGAAGCCTCATCAGCACCCACCCAATCACAGGAAACGCCATGAGCCCCTACACAATCTCCCCCGACTTAAACGGCGAAGGTCTGCATATTGGCATTGTGCGGGCTCGATTTAACGAAGAAATCGGCCTGATACAGCTCGATGCATGTCTCGGTGAGCTTGAAGCCCTTGGTCTCGATCAGCGCGACATCATGGTCGTCTCAGTCCCGGGTGCGCTTGAACTTGGCATTACCCTGGCACAAATGGCAGAAACCGGTGAGTTTGATGCTTTAATCGCGCTCGGTGCCGTTATCCGTGGTGAGACCTACCACTTCGAAGTCGTCAGCAACGAGAGTGCTGCCTCCATGTCGCGCGTGGCGTTGGAGATGGGCGTGCCAGTGCTCAATGGCGTGTTGACCACCGAAGATGAGGCGCAGGCACATGAACGGGCGGCTGGCAAAGGCCGCGATTGTGCACAAGGTGCCGTTGAGATGGCCAATCTCATGGCCGCGCTCGAGCCCGAAGTCCCTGATGATGAAGCTGACCAGGACTGATTGACCCGCTCATGAGTGAGACCACCGACACGAAAGTGTCACAGACGAATAACCGGTCGCATAACCGACTGACTGCGCAGACGAACACCCCCATGAATGCCCGCAACCATGCCCGCAATAACGCCCGCAGCGCTCGACGCCGCGCCCGTGAGTTAGCCTTGCAGGCTTTGTACAGCTGGCTGGTGCAAAGCCGCGCTGAAGATGAACAGGCTACTGAGTTCGGTGCCATCGAGGCGCATCTGCGCGATGACCCTGAGTTTGACCAAGCGGACCAGAAGTGGTTTGACATCCTGTGGCAGGGTTGCACGCAGCAATCGGCTCAGTTGCGTCAAACCTTTATGCCCTTTGTTGATCGGCCCATTGAAGAGTTGTCGCCAGTCGAACATGGCGTGCTGCTCATTGGCACGTTTGAGCTGACGCACCAAATCGAAGTGCCCTATCGCGTGGCTATCAACGAGGCCGTTGAGTTGGCCAAATCATTTGGCGGCACTGACGGCTTTAAATTCATCAATGGCGTGCTAGACAAAGTAGCAGGCCAGACGCGTGCGGCCGAAGTGGCCCGCGCGGCAGCGGCGCGCACGTAGTCATCATCATGGCGCTTGGTGAGTTCTCGCTCATTGACCGCTTTTTTAAGAAATCGGCGAGCCCTGCAAACGCCCATCAAAACGGCGATGTGGGCATCGGCGATGATGCAGCTATTGTTGCGATCCCTCAAGGCCACCGTCTGGTGGTGTGCAAGGATGTGTTGGTTCAAGACCGTCACTTTTTTGCGGATGTGCCTGCCCAAAGCCTGGGCCACAAGTCGCTGGCCGTGAATTTGTCAGACTTGGCGGCCATGGGTGCAACCCCTATCGGTTGCCTGCTTGGCCTTGGGTTGCCGGCCGTGCACGAGTCATGGCTTGGCGCATTCGCACAAGGCTTGCATGATCTGGCCAAGCGCTATGACTGCCCCTTGATTGGCGGCGATACCGTGGCTAGCCCACAAGGCATTTTTATTAGCGTGACGGCCTTAGGTGCCTTGCCCGCCACGGCAACAGGCTTGCTGCGAAGTGCCGCCCAAGTCGACGATGATATTTGGGTCAGTGGTGCGCTCGGTGCGCCTGATCTGGCCTTGCGCATCATGCAATCACAAGTGTCCGACCCACAAAACCGCTTGCCGGCATTAAAGCCAGCACTTCAATGGCCACAGCCCCGAGTCGAGCTTGGCCAGCGGCTGCTGGCCGCCGCGCATGCAGCCATCGATATCTCCGATGGGCTGTGCCAGGATCTTGGGCACATCTTAAAGGCCAGCGGCGTCGGTGCCATGCTGGAAATCGCACGCTTGCCTGTGGACCAACGCTTGGCCGGTTTTGATGCTGCGGTGTGTGAGCACGCGGTGCTGCAAGGCGGGGACGTCTATGAGCTGTGTTTCACCGCACCACCCACCGCAAGACAACAGGTCGAACAAATAGGCCAAGATCTGCAGTTGCCACTGACGCGCATCGGTGTGATTCGGCAAGAGCCCGGTTTGTTGGGGCAGTACCCCGATGGACGTTGCATTGAGTTAGCCGGTGGCGGGTTTGATCACTTTGCGACAGAGCAGCCATGAGCCAAGCCCGTCCAACCCGTGAGCGTCATCGCGTGACGTGGCCAACCTTAGGTTGGGTGTTTGGTCGCGTGCATCGGGCGCTGGCCTTTGGGTTTGGCAGCGGTTTGCTGCGACCGGGGTCGGGCACTTGGGGCAGCGTGGCGGCATTGGCGTTGTGGTGGCCTTTGTCGGGGTTGCTGCCGTGGGCGTGGATGGGTGCGGCGCTGTTGTTGGCCTCATTGGCCGGCATCTGGATATGTGGGCGCACCACTGATGAGCTCAGGGTGGACGATCACGTGGGCGTGGTCTGGGACGAGATCGTGGCCGTGTGGCTGGTGTTGTGGGCGATGCCGAATCTGGCATGGGCCTGGGTGCTAGGCTTTGTCTTGTTTCGAGTGTTTGATATTGTCAAGCCTTGGCCGATTCGGCTACTCGATGAACGGGTTGGCGGTGGGCTGGGCGTGATGCTCGATGATTGGGTTGCGGCCGCCTACGCCATTGCTGGCGTCTGGGCTTGCGCCTGGGGTTATGTGGCGTTGTTCAATGATGGGGGTTGGTGATGCAGGCAGATGAACCGGGGCAGCACCCGCAAGCGCAGGCACTCGGTGCCTGGCTGTTAAGCCATGGCGGGTCGGTGGTGACCGCAGAATCCTGTACGGGTGGCTTGATCGGGGGCGCGTTGACTTCCATTGTTGGCAGCAGCAGCTGGTTTGACCGCGGCTGGGTGACTTACACCAACGAGGCCAAGTGCGAGCAGCTGGGCGTGGCTGAGCAAAGTATTCGTGATTTTGGGGCGGTCAGTGAGCCGGTGGCCAGACAAATGGCCGCTGGTGCTCTGGCTTTGGCGCCCAGAGCAACGCTGGCACTGGCGGTCACCGGCATTGCCGGGCCTGGCGGCGGGTCACCGGACAAACCGGTTGGCCTGGTGTGGTTCGGGTTTGCCAAGCGAACAGAAGATGATGTGGTGGTCAGTTCCTTGCACCGCGTCTTTGAGGGCGGACGGCAAGCGGTGCGCGAGGCCACCGTGGCATTCGCTTTAGAGTACGCGCTCTATTGGCTGTCTAAGACGGGCAGTCGCGACTAGGCCAAGCCCGCGTCTAGACAGGCCGTGCCGCGTTAATGGCATCACGGGTTTGTCGTGCAGCCTCTGCGGCTTTGTCTTGCCAGTCATGCGATGCGCTGGCATACAGAATGGCTCTGGAAGAGTTGATCATCATGCCTGTGCCGCTGGCGTTGCAGCCGGCCTGGCAAGTCGCCTCAATATCACCACCTTGCGCGCCAATACCGGGTACTAAAAGCGGCATGTCGTTGCCCACGCACTGGCGCACTTGCGCCAACTCGTCAGGAAACGTGGCGCCCACCACCAGTGCACACTGACCATGCGCGTTCCATCGGCTCGCGACCATGTCAGCGACATGCAGGTATAGCGCTCGTCCGTCAACGGTCAGCGATTGCAGGTCCGAGCCACCAGGGTTGGAGGTGCGACACAGCACAATAACGCCTTTGTCAGTGCGTTGCAGGTAGGGTTCGGCCGAGTCCATCCCCATGTAGGGGTTGATGGTCACAGCATCGGCCTGGTAGCGGTCAAAGGCTTCGCGTGCGTAGTGCTCAGCGGTGCTGCCAATATCCCCGCGCTTGGCATCTAGCACCAGCACGTGATCCGGGTGGCGTTGCCTGATGTGATCGCAAAGTCGTTGCAGGATGTGTTCGGCACCCATGGAGGCGAAATAGGCAATTTGTGGCTTAAAGCCGCAGACAAAAGGGGCAGTGGCGTCAACCACGCCACTGCAGAATTGCCACAAAGCTTCATCGCCATCGGCTGCCTTTTGTAAAGGCTCAGGCAATCGGCTCAAGTCAGGGTCAATGCCCACCATCAGCAGCGACTGCTTGGTGCGCCAGGCGCTGTTCAGTTTTTGTGTGAAGGTCATCCGTGTGTAATCCTCAAGATGATCAGGCTAACCCAGACCAAAATGGCTGCAGCAAAGGCCACAAACACCGCAGCCGAGCCCAGGTCCTTGGCTCGTCCGAGCAGCGGATGTGATTCGAGCGAGATGGCGTCGGCTAGCGCTTCAATGGCCGAATTGATCAGTTCGACCACAAGAACGAGCAGCACCACACCGATCAACAGAATAATCTCGCCCGTGTTTCGGCCAAGCCAGATGGCGCAGGGGATCAGGATGATGGCCAGCACCAATTCCTGACGAAACGCGGCCTCATAACGAACCGCAGCCTTTAGCCCCTTGTATGAATAGCCAATGGCTGAGACGATGCGCTGCAAGCCGCCTTTGCTTTTATAGGGAGACTGGTGATCGGGCACAGTGTGGTTGTTTATCGTTCGTTTAGAGGTAAGGAAATTTGGTAGCCTTCACAGCATACTGCACGCTAGACGCACACGGCGCTAGCATCGCTGCCAATCCTACCACTGACTAAAGACAAAAGAGCTCGAAATGCCCATCTTGACCATCAAAATCCCTGCGGGCCACAGCCCGGCACAAAAGTCCGACCTGCTTAAAGGCTTGACTGCCGCAGTCACCAATAGTTTGCAGGCGCCGCTTGCATCCATTCGTGTGACCATCGATGAGGTTGCGCCCGAGAACTGCATCGTCGCAGGCGAGCTTGGCCAGCCGAACGCGTTGGTGCATGCGGCGGTGATTGCCGGGCGCAGCGAAGAGTTGAAGGCAGCTTTAATTGCCGAAATTGCCAAAGCGGTTGAGCAGGCCATTGGCTTGTCAGCCCAGCACACGCGCGTCTTGATTCAAGACTACCCCACCACCGACATGGGCGTGGCCGGAGGCGTATCGGCCAAGGCGGCTGGGCGTTGATATCGATTTTTTTTAAAAAGGACGACGAATGACTGAACCTGTATTGCTTGAGACCATTGATGACCATGGCGTGATGGTGCTCACACTGAATCATGAGCCCACCCGAAATGCCCTGACTGGCACAGGACTGACTGAGGCGTTGCTTGATGCGTTTGATCGCATCGAACGAAACCAGGACATCAAGGTGCTGATTTTGACAGCCAAAGGCAAAGTGTTTTCCTCTGGCGGCAAGTTAGACGAGATGGCTCGCCAAATACAGCCCGAGGTCACATCGGCTGACTTGCGTCAGGAATACCGGCATGGCATTCAGCGCCTGCCTTTGGCTTTGCACCGACTCGAGGTGCCCACGATTGCGGCAGTCAACGGTATGGCCATTGGCGCGGGCTGCGACTTGGCCTGCATGTGCGACATCCGAGTGGCTGCAGACAAAGCCTCGTTTGCCGAGAGCTTTGTCAAAGTGGGCATTATTCCGGGTGATGGCGGGGCTTGGTTTTTGCCGCGCATTGTTGGCATGGCCCGCGCTGTTGAAATGTCGCTCACGGGTGAGCCCGTTGATGCGCAAACGGCGCTGGACTGGGGGTTGGTCTCGCGAGTGGTGTCCGATGAGGACTTAATGCCCACCGCGCTTGAGCTGGCCCACAAAATGACGGGCAACTCGCCTGACATCATTCGCCTGACCAAGCGCTTGTTGCGCGAAGGCCAACAAGCGTCGCTGGCCAATTTGCTTGAGCTGTCGGCCGCCTACCAGGCCATTGCCCATAAAACCCCCGAGCACGCGGCCATTATCAATGACTTCATGGCCCGCAAGGCACAAAAGAAGTCGTCCTGATCCCTACCCATAGGCCGCCATCGTGCGATTTCTCCCGCTTGCCGTGGGGGATTTCGCCGCAGGGACTTGAAACTCAAAAATTCGTCCTTATAATTAGCACTCGTTGAGGGTGAGTGCTAACACGCATCCTCAGGTTTCTTTTATCTAAGATCAACTTTGTAACAGGAGTGTTTCATGGCCCTGCGTCCCCTGCACGATCGTGTGATCGTCAAACGCCTGGACAACGAGCGCAAAACCGCCTCAGGCATCGTCATTCCCGATAGCGCAGCAGAAAAGCCCGATCAGGGCGAAGTGCTTGCTGTGGGTCCCGGCAAAAAAGGCGACGATGGCAAGGCACAGCCGCTTGACGTCAAAGTCGGTGACAAAGTGCTGTTCGGCAAGTATGCCGGCCAGACGGTCAAAGTCGACGGTGATGAAGTGCTTGTCATCCGCGAAGACGAAATTCTAGCTGTCGTTAGCTAAACAGAACTGAACTCAAGAGGTATATCTCATGGCTGCAAAGCAAGTTTATTTTGGTGATGATGCACGCTCGAAGATTGTGCGTGGCGTGAACGTGCTCGCCAACGCAGTGAAAGCAACCCTCGGCCCCAAGGGCCGTAACGTGGTGCTCGAGCGTTCGTTCGGTGCTCCCACCGTGACCAAGGATGGTGTGTCGGTTGCCAAGGAAATCGAACTCAAAGACAAGTTTGAGAACATCGGCGCCCAGCTGGTCAAGGAAGTCGCTTCTAAGACATCTGACTCAGCCGGTGACGGCACCACCACAGCGACCGTGCTGGCTCAAGCCATCGTGGTCGAAGGCCTGAAGTATGTGGCTGCTGGTATTAACCCGATGGACCTCAAGCGTGGTATCGACAAGGCAGTTGCCGCTGCTGTGGAAGAGCTGCGTAACCTGTCCAAGCCTTGCACCACCAGCAAGGAAATCGCTCAGGTCGGTTCGATCTCGGCCAACAGCGACGCTTCTATCGGCGAGATCATCGCCAACGCGATGGACAAAGTCGGCAAGGAAGGCGTGATCACCGTTGAAGACGGCAAGTCGCTGGACAACGAGCTTGACGTGGTTGAAGGCATGCAGTTTGACCGTGGCTACCTGTCGCCTTACTTCATCAACAACCCCGAGAAGCAAGTCTCGGCGCTCGAAGATCCTTACATCCTGATCTTTGACAAGAAAATCAGCAACATCCGCGATCTGTTGCCGGTGCTTGAGCAAGTTGCCAAGACCAGCCGTCCGCTGCTGATCATTGCTGAAGACGTTGAGGGTGAAGCCCTGGCAACGCTAGTGGTCAACAACATCCGTGGCATCCTCAAGACCACCGCTGTCAAGGCACCTGGTTTTGGTGACCGTCGCAAGGCCATGCTCGAGGACATCGCTATTCTGACTGGCGGTACCGTGATTTCCGAGGAAACCGGTCTGTCGCTCGAGAAGGCAACCCTTGAAGAGCTCGGCCAAGCCAAGCGCGTTGACGTCGCCAAAGAAAACACCACCATCATTGATGGCGCAGGTGACGGCAAGTCCATCGAAGCACGCGTCAAGCAGATTCGTGCCCAGATCGATGAGGCTACTTCTGACTACGATCGTGAGAAGCTGCAAGAGCGTGTGGCCAAGCTCGCCGGCGGTGTTGCTGTAATCCGTGTGGGTGCAGCTACCGAAGTCGAGATGAAAGAGAAGAAGGCTCGTGTTGAAGACGCACTGCACGCAACCCGTGCGGCTGTGGAAGAAGGCATTGTGCCTGGCGGTGGCGTTGCACTGGTTCGCGCCCGCGCCGCTGTTGAGAAAGTCACGGGATCGAACGTCGATCAAGAGGCTGGTATCAAGCTGGTCTTGCGTGCCGTTGAAGAGCCGCTGCGCACCATCGTGGACAATGCTGGCGATGAGCCGAGCGTGGTCGTGAACACGGTCAGCGCCGGCGAGGGCAACTATGGCTTTAACGCGGCCACCGGTGAGTACGGTGACTTGGTTGAGCAAGGTGTTCTTGATCCCACCAAAGTGACCCGCACAGCACTGCAAAACGCCGCATCAGTCGCTAGCTTGCTGTTGACCACCGAAGTCGCTGTTTGCGAAATCGTGGAAGACAAGCCTGCTGCCGGCGGCATGCCACCTGGCGGTATGGGTGACATGGGCGGTATGGGTGGCATGGGCGGTATGGGCTTCTAAACGCCAACCTCCCTTAAGTTGTACCCCAAACCCCGGTGAGCTGATGGCAACCGGGGTTTTTTTCTAAACTCTAGCTCCTAACGCAAGACCTTAAAACAATAAGGTAAGACCTCAAAACAAGAAGCAATCATAAGGCGCTCAAGAACATTTGCAGCGTCAGGAGACACGGTGGATACAAATTGGGTGTGGCTTTGGGTGCCAGTGACCATCGCCGCGGCTGCGCTTCAGACCGGCCGCAACGCGATTCAAAAGGGCTTGACCGAGCAGCTCGGTACGCTTGGCGCCACGCAGGTGCGGTTTGTTTTCGGCCTGCCCTTTGCTGGGGTGTTTTTGCTGTTGGCGTTATGGGCGACAGACACTGGTTTGCCTGACATTAGCTGGCACTTTGCCGCATTTGTGCTGGTAGGGGCCTTGGCCCAAATTGCAGCCACCGCACTCATGCTGGCAGCCATGCGATTGCGCGATTTTGTGGTGGTAACCGTCTGGACTAAAACCGAGCCTGTTCAAATCGCGTTGTTTGGGTCTTTGTTGCTAGGCGACACGCTGTCGCTGTGGTCGGTGATAGCCATCAGCACAGCGACGCTCGGTGTGGTGTGGATGGCCTACCGCCCGCGATCCTTAGTGGGTTCGAGCGCTGACCCCAACACGGGCTCAGGCTGGCAGCCCATTGTGCTTGGCCTGGCTGCAGCCGCAGCGTTTGCTGTGGCGGCGGTGGGTTTTCGTGGTGCGATACTGGAGTTGCCATCAGGTAATTTCCTGGTGCGTGCCTGCACGACGCTGGTCTATGGCCTGGTGATTCAGTCCGTGGTTTTGGCGGTATGGCTGGCCTGGCGTGACCCCGAGATGTGGCGGCGCTGTTTGAATGCCTGGCGCCTGTCGTTTGTTGGGGGCTTTTTAGGCGCGGCTGCGTCTCAGGGATGGTTTATCGGGTTCGCGCTCACGAGCGCGGCCAATGTGCGCACCCTGGCATTGGTTGAGGTGTTCTTTGCCCAGCTGGTCTCGAGGCGATTGTTTCAAGGCCGCACCACTGCTCGCGAGAGGGTCGGCATGACCCTTATTGTGCTGGGGGTGGGCGTGCTGCTGTGGCTGCAGGCTTAGCGCTGCAGCACACAAGCTTAAGCTATAGCAACTCTAAACGCGTCGTAGCCGATTGTGCTGCGGCCGTGTCAGGATAGTTGCTGACGATTTTTTCCAAGGTGGTCTTGGCGCCTTCGCGGTCGTTCAACTCGAACTCGCTGCCGGCCACAACAAGTAGTGCGTCAGGCGCGCGCGGGTGATCGGGGTACTTCCCCGCCATGGTGTTCAGAACCGAGATGGCATTTTGATATTTCTTGTTGGCGTAGTAGGCGCTGCCAAGGTAGAACTGCGCCGTTGGGGCAAGCACGCTTTCAGGATAAAGGGTCAGAAACGCTGACAATGATTCTTCGGCGCCGGCGAAGTCACCGTCGCGATACAGATCCATGCCACCATCGAAGGCTGCTTGCTCTTTGCTGTCTTGGGCTTGAACGGGCTCTTGCCCTGATGAGCCCATGTTTGCGCTGCGCGGCCCGCCAAGCTCTTCAAGCTGTGCACGCAGTCGGGTGATTTCCTCTTCGAGCATGTCAATGCGCTGGGCGAGTTGTAGGCTTGCGCGCTGGCTGGTTTCCGTCAGGGTGCGAAGCTGTTGCCGCAACTCGACGATCGCTTCGCGTGCCTCGCTATCGGTGAACGCATAGGATGGTGCCGGCATCGACCAAGCCATGGCGACAGCTGCAATGACAGGTAAAACTTTAATGTGTGTCATGGCGATATTCCCTTTGCCTTACCTAAGGTAAACAATGTCAGCGCGACGGTTTTCCGCGTAGTCGGCTTCAGTGTCTCCGAGCGCCTTGGGTTTTTCTTTACCGAAACTGATGGTTTCTATCTGCGCGTCACGTGCGCCAGTAAGCGTCATCAGTCGTCGCACCGCTTCGGCTCGTCGATTGCCGAGTGCCAGGTTGTATTCGGCGCCCCCGCGCGCATCGGTGTTGCCCTCAATCAGGATTTTCTGGTCCGGATGGCTGCTCAGATAACGCGCGTGTGTTTGCACAAGCGGCTGATACTGCGAATCTACGGTGTAGCTGTTGAAATCGAAATACACAGACCGGTCCGTAGCTAAGACACTGCTAGGGTTGAATGGGTCCATCACGTTACTGGCAGAGGCCCCTGCTGCTGCACCACCAGCAGCACCGCCCGTTGAAGCAGAGTCATCGAGATCGACGGAACTACACGCTGCCAAGCTAAACGCAAAGCCGATAACAGAGAGGGATTTAACAAGGCGCAGGTTCATAAAGATTCCTTTCCGGTGGCGTTGATGAGCGTTCATGGTGTTATTGCGGGGCGGTTTGTCCGTACGGTCCCCATGTCGGTTCACGGATCTCACCGTTTAGCACAGAGAGCGTTTGACGCATGCGGCCGTCACTCGAGACACCAGCTAACATATTACGCCCTCCTTGCTTTGCTGCATACAGCACCTGCTTGCCGTTGGGTGCAAAGCTTGGTGATTGATCGTCAGGGCCATCGGTCAACAGTGTCTCGGTGCCCGTGGCCAAGTCAATCATGGCAATACGAAACTGCCCGTTACGCCGTGTAACAACCAGAAGGTTTTGCCCATCTGGTGCGATGCGGGGCGAGATGTTGTAGTCACCATTAAATGTGACGCGGCGGGCTTCGCCGCCCGTCACTGGAATTTGATAAATCTGCGGACTACCCGAACGGTCACTTGTAAAGAAAATCGATTGGCCATCAGGGCTAAACACGGGTTCGGTGTCAATCAAGGGTGAACGCGTCAGGCGACGCAAGTTCGAGCCATCAGCGGCATTGACCAGATAAATCTGCGATAACCCATCACGGGTCAATACGACCGCCAAGGTTTGGCCATCGGGCGACCAGGCCGGTGCCGAGTTATTGCCTTTGAAATTGGCGACCGGAACGCGGTTGCTGGTGGCTAGCTCATGTGTATAGACCACAGGCTTGCCAGACTCAAAGCTGACATAGGCGAGTTTGCTGCCATCGGGCGACCATGCTGGCGAAATAATCGGTTCACGCGAGCGCAGGGCAATCTGGGGGTTTTGGCCGTCGGCATCGGCGATCTGCAACTCGTAGGTGTTGCCTTGCTTCAGAACATAAGCAATGCGGGTGGCAAACACACCCGGCACACCTGTGATTTGCTCATAGATACGGTCAGCGATCTGGTGCGCAATGCCACGCAACTCGCGATCTGTGCCGTTTATAGCAACTGCATCAAGCTCTTTTTCATTGATCACATCGACCAAGCGATATTTGACTTCGTACTGCCCTTCGGTAGGCTGCTCAACCGAACCGTAGGCAATGTAGTCTGCCCCTCTGACGCGCCACTCTTTGTATGCGATTTGCGAGTCAATCGACAGTTCCGCGCCTGTGGTGTTGATTAGCCGGAATTGGCCTGAGCGCGTGAGGTCTGCGCGGATGACTTCAGCGATTAGCCTGCCAGCGGGATCGCCTGAAAAATCCGCTATCGCCACGGGGAACTGTTGAGCCCCTGTGCCGGAAATATCAACGCGCAATTGAGCTGTTGACGGGGAGGGCACAAATGCCATCACGGCCAGCGCAGCAAAGAACATCGAGAATTTAGTGAAAGCAGATCGCAACATCATGAAAGTCTCCGGTTGCTCTAATCATACATGCGGTAATTCACATCAATATATGACGGATAGCTACCTGACGGTGGTTTAGGGAAGGGAGAGCAGCGACGTATGCCGTTCTCAACGGCGCGGTCAAACGCTTGGATGCCGGAACTGCGTCGCAAGCTAGTCGATGTGACCAACCCTACTGAGTTTACCTGCACACGGTACTGTGCGGTAGGGTTGTTGTTGCCCGAGCGCACGGGGGTCGGGAAAGATACGTTGGGCTGGATGCAGGCGCGAATCTTGCCGGCGTAACCCGCATCGGCACCGCCACCTTGTTGGTTGCGTGTTGCTGTGCCACCCGCGATGCCGGTCGCACTCAGCACATCGTTCCTGAACGCATCCCTGAGCGCTTGTTCTTTGCGGCGAGCCTCTTCTTCCCGGGCTTTGCGTTCGGCTTCCTCACGTGCTTGTCGCTCTGCTTGTTCGCGAGCC
>CBFHXV010000029.1:0-22467 GCA_965659885.1 Burkholderiaceae bacterium
TCGTAGGTGAACTTGGCACGACCGGTGAGGTAGCTGGTGATGACGCTCTCGTGCAGGGCAATCAATGAGCAGCCATCGGGTTTGGCGTCTTTGACTTGCGTGGTGCCGCGAATGCCACCCTGGCCGCCGACGTTAACGACTTGTAGCTGCGGCTCAATGCCGGTCTTATTAATCGCATCGACATAGGTGCGAAACACAATGTCGGTGTCGCCACCCGCGCCCCAAGGCACGATCATCTGCGCAGTTGAGCAATTGGGTGCGGCGGCGCTAGCGCTCGTTGAGACGGCCATCAGGCCGGCGCAAGCCACCGATGCTGCGGCGGTGAGAAACTTGGCTTTCATCATGAAGACTCCTTTTCTTGTCTATGGTTGTGTGAACCGTGTGTTGCTTGCAAAGCGATCGTCCAGGCGACCTGGATATCGTTGCTGCGCGCGTTTTATGGCAAGCAAGTTTTGTGCCTGTCGCGATCTAAAGAGACAATGGTTGAGTCACTCCAGACCGACACAAGGGTTGATTGTCATGGCGCAAGGCTCAATGATCAAGGCTTAAACCGTGGGGGAAACCCTTGGTCTTGGTATCGCTTAGTTAGCTTTTTGGGCCAGTGATAGACTCAAATCGACTGCGCGGTGTTGCTGTGCCACCGAGCGCGACGCTCACGTATGATCAGAAGTTTCGTGTATTCACCCAACGAGAGGCATACGCATGTCCACACCTATCGACGTTTCTTCCCAACCCGTTCGTGTTGCCATCGCCGGGCTTGGCGCCATTGGCCAGTCCCTGGCTCAAACCCTTGCTGCTGGCAAGGTGCCAGGCGTGCAATTGGTGGCCGTGTCAGCAAAAAATCACGAAAAAGCGGGCGTGTTTGTGGCGACACTCGCCCACTCAGTGCCGGTATTGACGCTTGAGCAGCTTGAGCCGGTTGCCGACGTGGTGGTGGAGTGTGCGCCAGCGGCGCTTTTGTCTGACATCATCACGCCGTTCCTAAAAGCAGGCAAACAAGCGATCGTGCTCTCGGTTGGTGCATTATTGTTTAACGATCACTTGCGCGAGGTTGCCGCGGCGCACGGCGGCACCATCATGGTGCCAACCGGTGCGTTGATCGGGCTTGATGCCGTGATTGCCGCCGCTGAAGGGCAGATTCATGAGGTACGGATGGTGACACGCAAACCGCCGGCGGGCCTCAAGGGTGCGCCGCACCTTGTGCAACACAACATTAGCGTTGACGGTTTAACTGAGCCGTTAAAGGTTTTTGAAGGCAATGCGCGCGATGCCGCCAAAGGTTTTCCTGCCAACCTGAACGTGGTCGTGGCTTTGGCATTGGCTGGCGTTGGCCCGGAAAAAACCTTGCTTGAAATATGGGCTGATCCGACCGTGACCAGAAACACTCACACCATCCATGTCGACTCGGATTCGGCACGATTTACGATGACCATAGAAAACATCCCGTCGGAGAACCCGAAGACCGGTCGCATCGTGGCCCAAAGCGTGGTGGCCATGTTGCGCAAAATGCAGGGCAGCCTGCGCGTGGGCACATGACATCACTCTCGGCGGGCAACAGCAAGGCTTAGCAAGCTAAGTTTTCACTGGTAAATTTCGTCAACAGAACGTCAAACGTAGGGGATCAACATGGACTTTGAACTAACGTCCAGACAGCGTGAATTGCAACAGCGAACCAGAGAGTTCATCGCCGACAAAGTCATTCCTTTGGAAAGCGACGCCCGGCTCGGTGCTCATGGCCCGGATGAGTCATTGCGCCAGGAGCTCGTGGGCCTGGCCCGAGATGCCGGTCTGCTTACCCCGCACGCGTCTGTCGACATGGGCGGCTTGGGATTAACCCACATCGATAAGGCGATCGTGTTTGAAGAGGCAGGCTACTCGCGCCTTGGGCCCACGGCCTTGAACATCCATGCCCCCGACGAGGGCAACATCCACTTAATGGAGGTGGTGGCCACCGAAGCGCAAAAAGAGCGATGGTTGCGCCCTCAGGTACAAGGCCACACACGTTCATGTTTTGCCATGACCGAGCCCGACGGGGCTGGCGCCGATCCATCCATGCTTGCCACCACGGCCGTACGTGACGGAGACGATTACGTCATTAACGGCAACAAGTGGTTTATCACCGGCGCGCACGGGGCCTCGTACGTCATTATCATGGCCAAGCTCGAAGACGGTGCGGCCACCATGTTTCTGGCTGACATGGACACACCGGGCATTGAGCTGGTGCGCCAGATGGATGCCATGGACAAGTGTTTCACGGGCGGGCATGCGGTCATGCGATTCAATGATCTGCGCGTGCCGGCCAGCCAGGTGCTTGGTGAGCTGGGCAAAGGCTTTCGTTATGCGCAGGTGCGCTTGGCGCCGGCGCGTCTGACACACTGCATGCGTTGGCTCGGGCAAGCCAGACGAGCCCACGACATCGCCACGGATTATGCACGCAACCGTCAGGCGTTTGGCAAGCCGCTAGGCAAACACGAGGGTGTGGGTTTCATGCTGGCAGACAATGACATGGATTTGCAGACCGCGCGTTTGCATATCTGGCACACCGCTGCCGTGCTTGACCGTGGGGAGACTGGCAATTTTGAGTCGAGCCGCGCCAAAGTGGCGTGCTCAGAGGCCGAATGGCGCGTCGTCGACCGTTGTGTGCAAATTCTCGGTGGCCAAGGTGTCACGGGCGAGACCGAGATCATGAACATCTTCACCGATATGCGGTCATTTCGTATTTACGACGGCCCAAGCGAGGTGCATCGCTGGAGCATGGCCAGAAAAATCCTCGACGGCAAGGCGCCCCAATCATGAGTGACTCTATAAATAGTTTGTTTCGCCTAGATGGCAAGATTGCCCTGGTCACTGGTGCTTCGAGTGGCCTGGGATGGCATTTTGCGAAAGTGCTGGCTAAAGCGGGTGCGCATGTGGTCGTGGCAGCGCGTCGCAAGCAGCGGTTGCAGGCGTTGTGCGATGAGATTGCGGCTGATGGCGGCAAAGCCAGTGCGGTCACGCTTGATGTCACCGACGACCAGAGTGTCAAGGCTTGCTTTGATGCGTGCGAGAAAGCCGCGGGCGTGCCCGATGTGGTCTTGAGCAACGCGGGCACAACGATCACCAAGATGGCGGTCGATCAAACGACTCAGGATTTTGATGATGTGATCAACGCCAATCTGCGTGGTTGCTGGCTTGTGGACACCGAAGCGGCCAGACGCCTGATTGCCGCACAAAAGCCTGGCAGCATCATTAACACTGCGTCTATTCTGGGTGAGCGTGTGGCTGCAGCCGTGGCACCCTATTCGATTTCCAAGGCGGGCGTGATCCAGGCCACCAAGGCCATGGCGCTTGAGTGGGCGCGCCATGACATTCGCGTCAATGCCTTGCTGCCCGGTTACGTACGCACGGAACTCAATGGCGAGTTTCTGGACAGCGAGGTAGGCGAGAAACTGCGAAAGCGCATACCGAGCCGGCGATTTAATGAACTGACCGACCTCGACGGGCCGGTTCTGTTGTTGGCTTCTGGTGCCGGGCGCGCCATGAGCGGGGCGACTGTAGAAGTCGACAGCGGCCATTTGGTGAGCGGTTTATGAGCCAGACTCCCAGTCGCAGCGAACCCGACGAGCAAGCGTGGCAACGGCTAGGGGCATACCTGCATGACGCAGGCGTGACGCCCGCGCCCGATCTGTCGGCAACCCTGCTCACGGGCGGACAGTCCAACCCAACCTACCGCTTGCAAAGTGGCGAGCAGATGTTTGTCTTGCGCAAAAAACCCGGTGGTGATTTGTTGCCATCGGCTCATGCGATTGACCGTGAATATCGCGTGATGAAAGCCTTGCGCCAGACAGCAGTGCCCGTGCCTGACATGCTCATCTATGTCGAAGACGAGTCCATTATCGGCACGGCGTTTTACGTCATGCCGTTTCTCAAAGGCCGGGTGTTTTTTGATCAAACATTGCCTGGCATGACTCGCCAAGAACGTGCGAGCGTCTATGCGGACATGAACCGGGCGATTGCCGAGCTGCACTGCATTGATCCGAACAGTATTGGCTTGGCCGACTACGGCAAGGCTGGCAACTATTTTGGGCGTCAAATTCGTCGCTGGAGTCAGCAATACCAGCAAAACCACACGGATCGTATCGGTGCCATCGAGCATTTGATTGACTGGTTGCCCGAGCGCATACCTGAAGGTGACATGACCACCATCGTGCATGGTGACTATCGGCTGGATAACGTCATGCTGCACGAGAACGAGCCCAAGGCCATCGCTGTTCTGGACTGGGAGTTGTCAACGCTTGGGCACCCGTTGGCTGATTTTTCGTATCACTGCATGAGCTGGCATATTCCGCCGTCGTTGTGGCGCGGCATCGGCGGGCTCGATTTAAACGAGCTTGGCATCCCTAGCGAACGTGACTACGTTGCCCAATATGTGTCACGCACGGGGTACAAGGGTGTGCAAGAACATTGGGATTTCTACCTGGCATTCAATTTTTTCCGGATTGCGGCGATACTCTATGGCGTTGGCCAACGGGCCCGACAGGGCACAGCCACTGCTGCTGACGCCCTGGAGATGGCTGCCAAAGCCGAACCATTGGCTGACATTGGCTGGCATTACGCACAACAATACCAAGCAGGGAGACGCTGAGATGCAAGACCATGGGACACTGGGCCGCGACGCGGCGAACTATTTGCCGTTAACACCTTTGAATTTTTTACAGCGGGCCGCCCAGGTCTACCCCGATCGCATCGCGCTGGTTCATGGCGATTTGCGCCAGACATGGCGCCAGACCGATGCGCGATGTCGCCAGCTCGCCAGCGCACTTGTTGGGCTTGGCGTCAAGCGAGGTGACGTGGTTGCTGTCATGGCGCCCAATATTCCGGCGCTGTATGAAGCCCATTTCGGCGTGCCAATGGCAGCGGCCACGCTGCTGGCGTTAAACACACGTCTTGATGTGGACACCACAGCCTACATTCTGGAGCACTCTGAGACGCGGGTTTTGTTGTGCGACCGTGAGTTTGCCGACATGATGAGCGCGGTCTTGCCCAAGTTGACCCACCCGCCGAAGGTAGTCGACATTAACGATCCTGTTTATGACGGGTCGGGTGAGTCAATCGGGCAGATGGATTACGAGGCATTGCTTGCCGCAGGCGATGGTGCCTTTGAGCCACTGCTGCCAGAGGACGAATGGGACAACATCAGTCTGAACTACACCTCTGGCACCACGGGCCGTCCCAAGGGAGCGTTGTACTCGCACCGGGCCACGTACTTGAATGCCATGGGCAACATGGTCTCAACCGGGATGCGCTTGCAAGCGACCTATCTTTGGACACTGCCGATGTTTCATTGCAATGGCTGGTGCTTCCCTTGGACACTGGCCATGCTCGCTGGCACCAACGTTTGCTTGCGTCGGGTTGAGCCCAGGGCGATTTTTGCGGCGATCAAGGCGCACCGGGTCGAGTACTTTTGTGCGGCACCGGTGGTATTGACCATGCTGGCGCATGCGCCGGCCGAACACCGCTACAAGCCTGACTGGCCGGTGCAGGTCATCACCGGCGGGGCAGCCCCTCCGGCGGCGTTGATCTCGGCCATGGCCGACCTAAGCATCGAGGTCACGCACATGTACGGCCTGACAGAGACACTGGGTCCCTCGGTTATCTGCGCCTGGCACAGTGAGTGGGACGAGCTCGATCTTGAAGAGCAGGCACGTCTAAAGAGTCGCATTGGCGTGCGTAAACACACCATGGAAGATGCCATGGTGGTTGACGTTCAGACCATGGCACCAGTGCCATGGGATGGCCAAACCATTGGTGAGCTGGTCATGCGTGGCAATACCGTCATGAAGGGCTATCTCAAGAACCCCGAAGCCACAGCGCAGGCATTCAAAGGTGGCTGGTTTCATAGCGGTGATCTCGTGGTGGCTCACCCTGATGGCTATTTCGAAGTCAAAGACCGCTTGAAGGACATTGTCATTTCCGGCGGAGAAAACATCTCCACAGTCGAAGTCGAGGGCATTCTTTATCGCCACCCGGCGGTGCTCGAGGCCGCGGTGGTGGCCATGCCCCATGACAAATGGGGCGAGACACCGTGCGCGTTTGTGACGTTAAAAGACGGTGCTCAAGCAACCGCTGAGGAAATCGTGCAGTTCTGCAAAGAACGCCTGGCAGGCTTTAAGGTGCCGCATCACATTGTGTTCTCCGCTCTGCCAAAAACGTCGACTGGCAAGATTCAGAAATTCGTGTTGCGCGAGCAGGCCAAGGCGTTGGATGCCAGTGATAGTTAAGTAAGATACGCTGATCTGATTCTCTAAAAGACCTACGATGAGCCAGCCACCCGCCCATTTCCCCGGTCTGCGCTTTCTTCACTCGCCAGGCCCCACCCATGTCCCCAAAGCGGTCATGGATGCTATTGCCGAGCAACCCATGGACATGGCCGATGAACGGCTCGATCCCCTCATTGCGGCTTGCGAGTCGGGTTTGCGCGAGATGCTTAAAACAGATCAGGCGCAAGTTTTTATCTACACCGCCAATGGCCATGGCCTGTGGGAAGCTGTGACGGTGAACCTCGCATCGCCAGGGCAAAAAGTGTTGGTGGCTAGCACCGGCCACTTTTCTGACTCATGGGCATTGATGACTGAAGCGATGGGTGTTGAGGTCGTGCGCACGCCCTACACCGAAGGCCGTCCAATTGATCCGGCCGACGTAGCTGCAGCCCTAGTGGCTGACGCGGGTCAAGAGATCGTGGCGGTGTATGTGGTTCATACCGACACCGCGAGCAGCATCACCAGCGATGTGCTTGCCATACGCCAGGCCATGAGTCGAAGCGGCCATCCGGCCTTGCTCGTGGTCGATGTGGTGGCATCGTTAGCGGCCGCTGACTTTGAGATGGACGCTTGGGGTGTTGACGTTGCCTTGGGTGCTTCACAGAAAGGCCTGATGTGCCCGCCAGGGTTGGCCTTTTGTGCGGCCAATGCGCGTGCCCTTGCGGTTTCCAAGTCAAACACGGCAAACCGGTTTTACTGGGACTGGCAACGCCGGCTAGATTCGCCTTCATACCGAAAGTTTTGTGGGACACCGCCTCAGAACATGCTGCAAGGCTTGAATGTTGCGCTTGGCTTGATTCGCACCGAGGGCTTGGATCGCGTGTTGGCTAGACATCGGCTGTTTGCTGATGCTGTGCACGCGGCCGTCGATGCATGGTCGCAGCGAGGTGCGCTGCGCTACGTCTGCCAGGTGCCCCATGCGCGCTCAGTGTCTGTGACGAGCATTGAGGTCCAAGGCATTGATACCGAGACGATTCGTGCAAGTGCCCGGCAACGCTATAACGTGTCGCTAGCCGGTGGGCTAGGGCCGTTTTACTCGCGAGTGTTTCGGATTGGCCACTTGGGTGACCTCAGTGCGCCCATGTTGCTTGGTTGTTTGTCTGCGGTGCAAGGCACGCTGAAGCATTTGAATATTCCGACCGGCGCAGGCGCACTAGAGGCCGCGCTCGCTGTTCTAAATGCCCAAGGCAGCCCATCGGCCATCGAGTAGCTAATCCCAGCGGTCTGCTAAATTGGTGTCACCGTTAAATTTGGTTTGACTTTGAACCTAGCATTGAGGTCGCTATGTCACAACACCAGAAATCATATCGCCAGCTCGGTCGCTCGACAGCCCTGGCCGCCATGATGGCCGTTGGGCTGATGGTGGGCGATGCAGCGAATGCTGATGCAACCGATAAAGCGGCACAGGCGCCCATTTGGCTCATGGGCGAGGTGCATGACAATCCTGACGGTCATGCTTATCGGCTGCGTGATTTGCAAGCCGCAGTGACCGCTGACTGGCGTCCGGCGATTCTGATGGAACAGTTTAATGTTGACCGTCAGGATGAGCTCACCCGTGCCTGGCAGACCTGCAAACAAGCCCAATGCGTCATTGATGCCGCCGGCGGCAAGGGCTGGGATTGGGATCTATACAAACCGCTCATACAACTGGCGCTGGCGTACCGTTTGCCGCTGGTGGCAGCCAACGTGTCACGCGAACAACTGGGCCAAGTCATGCAACAGGGTTTTGGTGCGGTGTTTGATGAGAACACCATGAAAGCCTATGGCCTTGACAAGCCATTGCCAGCCGATTGGCTTCAGGGGCAGCGTGTGGCCATTGAGCAGGGGCATTGCAACATGCTGCCAGAGGCCATGGTCGATCCCATGGTCAATGCGCAGACCGCGCGTGACGTGATGTTTGCTCAGTTGATCCAGGACTATGCCCCTCAGGGTGCTGTGCTCATTGCTGGCAACGGCCATGTGCGCAAGGATCTCGGTGTCACCGAGTGGTTGCCTTCGAGCCTGCGACCAAGGGTCAAAGTGTTTGGCTACGTCGAGCCTGATGGCATCAACGCCTCATGGTATGACGAGGTGCGTGTGGTGCCCGCTCATCGGCGCCCGGATCCCTGCGAAGCGTTTCGCAAAAGCATGCAACGCAAACAAAGCCAGTGAGGCGATGCCTTTCGGGTGTGGTAAAGCGCAGTCCGTCGGAGCGCAGTTTATTGGAGGTTTATGTGAGATTCATCAAATGGTGTTGTGTTTGTCTGGCATTGGTGTTTGCTGCGGGCTGCAGCTTAACGCCTGAGCCCGAGCGCACCTCAGATGATTTTGACCCGCCGTATAACTACTATTGACTTATCACCTTGGCATCATAAAACAGGCGGGTGAGTGACAATGGATTTCAACTGCTCGCTGTTGTCCTTCATGGTGCTCGTGTCCGGTTGTGGCCGCGACAGGCCAGGCTCACTAGCCAATGCCATTTCCATGGCGTGGCCCATGGCCAGTAGTCTGCCATCTTGGTAAAGCGGACCAATCATTTGAATGCCAAATGGCATGCCGGCCTCATCGAGGCCTGATGGCAAGGACAGCGCCGGATGCGTGCTCATGGTCACCACATAGGTTAGTGACAGCCATTCGTAATAGTTACGCATGGTTTGCCCGTCAATCGATTCGGCATAAAGCGTCTGCCACGGGAAGGGTGTGACTGGAGTCACGGGTGAAAGGATGACGTCGTATGACGTCATGGCTTTAGCAAAGGTCTGCATAATCCGCGTCTGTTCCAGATGCGCCCAGGCGCGATCGGCCAGCGTCATTTGCTGGGCGATCTCCATGTTGGCACGCACGTTCGGGCTCAATGCGTCCGGGTCTTTGGCATATTGCTCACCCATCTGGGCAATAAAGCCCTCGGCGCGCATGACATCAAAGGCGCGATGCGCATCGCCAAGATCTAAGTTGACCGGCTCGCACACATGCACGTGTTTGGCTATGGCGTCCAGACGCTCTTGGAATACGCGCCGAATCATGGGGTCAACGGCGCAACACCCAAAGTCTGCGGTGTAGCCCACCCGAAGCTGGCTTAAATCGATTGCTGGCTGCGGCCAAATGGTGCCCGGGTCATTGGGAAATGCTAGGGGATCCATGGGTTCATTGCCAAGACAGACGCTAAACATGAGCGCCATGTCCTGAATGTTTCGAGCCATGGGGCCAACCACGTTCAACACAGACCAGCCAAGCTTGCGCCCACTTTGAGAGATGACGCCCGGAGAAGGACGAATGCCCGCTACTCCACAATACGCCGCAGGAATTCGTAGCGAACCTCCCACATCGGAGCCTGTGCACAAGGGCAACATGTCAGTGGCCAAGGCCGCGGCCGAGCCACCGGAAGAGCCTCCGGCGTTAAGCGTGGGGTTAAAGGGGTTGCCCGTGGCGCCCCAGACCTGGTTGCGTGTGTTGGCGCCGGCGCCCATATCAGGTGTGTTGGTCTTGGCAGCAATAATGGCGCCGGCCGACTTCAGGCGCGCCACCAGTGAGTTGTCATGGGTGGGAACATGATCATGAAACCCGGTATTGCCAAATGTGGTGAGCAGCCCAGCCGTCTCGGTCAAGTCTTTGACCCCGATAGGCAAGCCATGCAGGGGTCCCAAGGGCTCGCCTTTCATGACACTGGTTTCGGCATCTTTAGCGGCTTGGCGCGCCCGCTCAAAATCGGTGGCACATAGGGCGTTGACAGCCGGGTTCACGCGATTCATCTGCGCGATGAACGCATCGAGCACTTCGACGGGTGACAGTGTCTTTTGTCCGATATGACGACGCAATTCGATGGCTGACAAGGAGGTGATGTCTGGCTGCATGAATGTTGATTCCGGTTGTTTGTATAAGCAAACCACAGCGAACGCTGATGACCCATTCGTTTGCGCTGTGGTAACTATTTGTGCTTTCATTATGACACTGCGTCGCGCTCATGCGGCGCTCAATGCAAAGGCTTGCTGTGTTCGCATTGCTTGAAGCCAAGCGAGCGGGTTTGTTCAAGCCCGCACACTGGATAAAAAATATCATCGCTGGCCTCGTGGTCGGGGTGGTGGCTCTTCCTTTGTCCATGGCGTTTGCGATTGCATCGGGTGCGCGTCCTGAGCAAGGCATTTACACCGCGATGGTTGCTGACATGCCCGCCTCTAACCGGGCTTAAATGCGCCAGTTCACCGCCACCTCATTTCCGCCCCAATGAAGGCTGGCTTGGCGAGCAGGCGTGCGCGCGACGACCTTGCCGCGCCTGATCACGGCCAGACGGGTGGCACGCAACCGGATAGCTTCGATGGGGTCTGTGGCTTGCAACAGCACCAGGTCAGCGTGGCATCCTGGTGCTAAGCCATAGTCACCGAGATTCAGAATACGTGCCGCGTTGGTGGTCACCGCGTCAAAGCACTGGCGCATGGCGTTTTGACTGGTCATTTGTGCCACATGCAGGCCCATGCTCGCGACCTCAAGCATGTCGCCCGAACCGAGGCTGTACCAGGGGTCCATGACGCAGTCATGGCCAAACGCCACGGTAAGCCCCGCGTGCATGAGTTCTGGCACGCGCGTCATCCCACGACGCTTGGGATAGGTGTCGTGACGCCCTTGCAAGGTGATGTTGATCAGCGGATTGGCGATGACGTGCAAATCGGCTTCGACCATCAGCGCGATCAGTTTACTGACGTAGTAGTTGTCCATGCTGTGCATGGAGGTCAGGTGTGAGCCAGTGGCCCGACCATGCAGACCGAGTCGTTGCGTCTCGAAGGTCAGGCTCTCGACGTGGCGCGACAGCGGATCATCGCTTTCGTCACAATGCATGTCCACCATCAAGCCGCGTTCAGCCGCGAGTTCACACAGCAGACGAACGCTTTGGGCGCCTTCGGCCATCGTCCGCTCAAAATGTGGAATGCCACCGACCACGTCAGCGCCCATGTCTAACGCCCGCTTGACGTTCTCAAGCGCGCCCGGGTTGCGCAATACACCGTCTTGGGGGAAGGCCACAAGCTGCAAGTCGAGATATGGCTTGACCTGTTCTTTAACGTGCAACAACGCTTCAAGCGTAAGCAAGTTCGGGTCGCTGACATCGACGTGGCTGCGAATGGCCAGTAACCCATTGGCCACAGCCCATTGGCAGTAGCGAACCGCCGTTTTTGCAATGGCCTCTTGGGTTAGTGTGGGCTTGAGTTCACCCCAAAGCGCGATGCCTTCGAGCAGCGTACCGCTTTCATTAACGCGAGGCTGCCCGTAACGCAAGGCTGAATCCAGATGGAAATGAGCATCAACAAATGCCGGTGCCAACAACTGGCCTTGGGCATCGATGTCTTGACCGCTTTGTGCCTGACTGAGCGCGGCATCGGGCTCGATGGCGGCAATGCGGCCGTCCTTGACCGCAACGGTCATCGCTTCACGCGCATCGGGCAGGTTGGCGTGGCGGATGAGTAAATCGAACATGGTTAGCGCTCCCCTTTACGGTAGGGCTTCATCAGGGCTTGCGGGTAGGAGGCGCGACGCGCCACCACAATCAAAGCCACAATCGACAGCACGTAAGGCAACATCAGGTAAAGCTGGTAGGGAATCACGTCAGCACCGGGCGTGGTCTGAAGACGAATCTGCAACGCATCAAAGAATGCAAATAGCAATGCCCCGACCAGCGCTTTACCCGGGCGCCAGGAGGCAAACACCACCAACGCCACACAAATCCAGCCACGACCGTTGATCATGTTAAAGAAAAAGGCATTAAAGGCCGCTAGCGTTAAAAACGCACCGGCAATGCCCATGAGCGCCGAGCCCGCCATGATCGCGATGGTGCGAGTCAGGTTCACCGAAATGCCTTGACCTTCAGCGGCGTGCGGGTTCTCACCGACCATGCGCACGGCCAATCCAAACGGGGTCCGATACAGTAACCAGGCCAGCGCTGGCACCAAGAGCAGCGCCAGCAATGTCAGTGGTGTTTGCTGGCCTAGCACCGGGATGGCCAGTTCTGTCATTTCTGTGAAGGTCTGAACCGTGGGCGGCGTGGACACGTCGGCAAATATCACGCGATAACCGTAGTAGCTAAGCGCAGTAGCCAGCATCGTGATGCCAAGGCCTGAGACGTGTTGTGACAAGGCTAAAAACACCGTCAAAAACGCATGCAGCAAACCAAACACCGCGCCCACGCCGGCGGCCACCATGACGCCTGCCCACAAAGAAGCACCAAGATAGACGGCCAGCCAGCCAGCAAAGGCGCCAGCCACCATAATCCCTTCAATGCCCAGGTTGAGCACCCCGGCACGTTCGCACAGCAACACGCCGAGCACGCCAAACAAGAGCGGCGTAGCCAGTCTTAACACGGCCACCCAGAAGCTGCCTTGGCTGATGATGTCAAACAAGTCGGCCAGCATCAGCGCCACCTTAAGCGATATTGGGTTAAAGCCGTGGCCACCAGCACAGCCAGCAAGGCGGCAGCCACCATGACGTCAGACAGGTAAGTGGGCACGCCAACGGCTCGGCTCATGCTGTCAGCGCCAACCAGCACGCCAGCCACCAGCACACTGGCTGCGACCACCCCCAACGGATTCAGTCCCGCCAGCATGGCAATCACAATCCCGGCGTAACCATAGCCTGGTGACATGTCCAGCGTGACATAACTGGTACGCCCGGCTACTTCGATGGCACCACCCAAGCCAGCCAGCCCGCCAGATAGCATAGCCACCAAAAGCAGCGTGCGCGTGGTCTTCACGCCCACAAACGATGCCGCCCGGGCGTTGGCACCGGTGGCCCGAATATCAAACCCCATGGTGCTGTATTTCATGATGAGCCACGTGGCCACGGCACAGGCAATGGCCCAGAGCAAGCCGGTGTGCAGGCGCGTTCGGTCAATCAGTTTGCCCAGTTCCATGTCGCTGGCCAGTGCGACACTTTGCGGCCAGCCCATGGATAAGGGGTCCTTCATGGGACCATCCAAGAGTGCCGATACACCAAGCAACACAATGAAGTTCAGCAACAGCGTGGTCACCACTTCATCAACACCCAGCCGGGCTTTAAGCCATGCCGGGCCAAGTAGCACCAGCGCACCGGCCAAGGCTGCCGCGAGCAACATCAGCACAAACAACAGCGCCGGTGCCACGTCAAACCCGGTGCCACCATGCAGCCCGCCCACCGCCACCGCGGCGATGGCGCCCGCGTAAAGCTGGCCTTCAGCTCCGATGTTGAACAGGCGCGCACGAAACGCCACGGCAGCAGCCAGCCCGGTAAAAATCAGCGGCACTGCGCGTGTCAGGGTTTCGGACCAGGCAAATGTCGAGCCAAACGCCCCTTTAAGTAGCAGGCCATACGTTTGCCCCACCGGCGCGCCGGCCCAGATGACCAGCAAGGTGCTCACTACCAGAACCGTGGCAATGGCGCCGGCCACGGCACCGGCCCAAACCATCCAGCCGGTTTGTGTGCGACGCTCTAGCCTCATGCCGCGACCTCGCCTGAGCCAGCCATGGCCAGCCCAATCGACTCCCGGCTCCACTGATCTGTCGGCTTGGCAGCGCTGAGCACGCCGGCGTGCATGACCGCGATGCGGTCACCCAGCATCATGACTTCGTCCAGATCGTCTGAGACCAGCAGCACGGCCGCCCCAGCATCACGGGCTTTGATGAGCTGTTCTTGCACGAATGCCACAGCGCCAATGTCCAGGCCCCAGGTCGGTTGCTGCGCAATGATGAGCGCTGGTGACCTCGCGGGCGCACCTTTTGGTAGTTGCAAGGCGCGACCCAAGATGAGTTTTTGCATGTTGCCGCCAGACAGGTTGCGCGCCGGTGTTTGCAGGCTTGCCCCGCGCACATCAAACTGCTCGATGACGGCATTCGTGTAGGCTTGTGCCACGCCTGTCTTGACCCATCCCAAGCGACTAAAAAGCGGGGTTTTCAGGCGCTCGGCAGCCACGTTCTCCCAAACGGGCAGGTCACCAACCAACCCCACAGATTGACGGTCTTCGGGTATGCGGGCGGCGGTGTCAAAGCGTTTGAACAAGAGATCGCATAGCGCGCTTTGGCCGTTGCCCGATACACCGGCCACCGCCACGATTTCACCGGGGTACAGGGCGAGATCCACGTGATGCAGCTGTTCGCGTGACTCCGGATGCGGATCACGTGCCGGGTCATGCTGCACCGTGCAAACCGGTTGCTCGCTTTGACGTTGGCCGGGCCGACGCTTGGGTGCTTGTAACTCATGCCCCACCATCCATTGCGCCAATTGGCCTTGCGTGACGCCTTCAGTGGATTGGTTGGCCACAAGCTTGCCGTGACGCAGCACAGCCACGCGGTCACACACGCGCAGGACTTCACCAAGCTTATGGCTGATAAAAATAATGGACAATCCCTCACGCACCCAATGTTGCAAGGCTTCAAACAGATGCTCACTTTCTTGTGGTGTGAGCACGGATGTGGGTTCATCCAGAATCAGAATGCGCGCACCGCGGTACAGCGCCTTGATGATTTCCACGCGCTGGCGCTGCCCGACCGACAGTTCACTGATGCGCCGTTCAGTGTCAATCGACAGGCCAAACCGTTCAGCCACGCCTTGGGCTTTGGTGCGCGCGGCGCGGCGCTGACTGCTTAAGCGCCACAAGGACTCGGTGCCCATCATGATGTTATCGAGCACCGTGAGGTTGTCGGCCAAAGCGAAGTGCTGGTGCACCATGCCAATGCCACTGGCCAATGCCGCGGCCGGGTCACCAGCTGCGAGCCGCTGGCCGTGCACTTCAATATGACCTTCATCGGCCGTGTAGTGCCCAAAAAGAATCGACATTAATGTCGATTTACCCGCGCCGTTCTCACCAAGCAGCCCAAGGATTTCTCCTTGGGCCAGCTCCAGTGAAATGTCGTCGTTGGCTGTTAACGCCCCAAAGCGTTTGGTGATGCCAGCAAGCCGCAGAACCGGCGTCGTTTCCGACTCGGGTTGCATTAACGCACGGTTGATTTGGGTTGGTTGTCGTCGATTTCGACGGTAAAGGTCTCGGCCAGAATCTCATCCTGGCGCTTAGCCACACTGGCTTTGAGATCAGCCGGAATCTTGTCCTCGAAGGTGCCGTAAGGCGCCATCTCTGATCCACCGTACTTCATCATGGAGTACTTGCCGTAGTTTTCGGCCTTGAATTGCCCGGCTTTGACCGCCTTGATGGCCTCGTCAATGGTCGGTTCCATGTTCCACAAAGCCGATGCCACCACGGTTTCAGGGTATTGGTCCTGGGTATTGATGACGTTGCCAATGGCCAGTATGTCGCGCTCTTTGGCCGCGTCGCTCACGCCAAAGCGTTCGGCGTACAGGATGTCTGCGCCCTGATCAATCATGGCAAATGCCGCCTCTTTGGCCTTTGGTGGGTCAAACCAGCTGTTGATGAAGGTCACCATGAACTCGACTTGCGGATTGACCTCTTTGGCACCGGCCATGAAGGCATTCATCAGCCGGTTGACTTCCGGGATGGGAAAGCCGCCGACCAGACCAATCTTGTTGGACTCGGTCAACCCGCCAGCGATCATACCCGTCATGTAGGCCGGCTCTTGGATGTAGTTGTCAAACACGCTGAAGTTTGGCTCTTGTGCCTTGCCTGATGACCCCATCAGAAATGCCGTTTCCGGGAAGTCCTTGGCCACTTTGCGTGCGGCTGCTTCCACGGCAAAAGATTCACCCACGATCAAATCGTTTCCCTGCGTGGCGTATTCGCGCATGACCCGTTCGTAGTCTGCGTTTGAGACATTCTCGCTGGCGATGTACTCGATGTCGCCGCGTGCTTGAGCCGCTTGCAGGGCTTTGTGAATACGGCTAACCCACTGCTGTTCAAACGGCACGGTGTAAATGGCTGCGACCTTCAATTTGTCCTGGGCAAAGCTTGCCGGGCTGACACCGGCCAACAGCAGCAGGCTAGTGCCGGCGGCCAATGCCAGACGGCGACTGCTCGAGAAAATACGCATAAGAGACTCCAAATAGTGGTTCTTGTTTCAGGGATGGACCGCCAAACAAACGTAAAACGTGTTGCTCGCACAGTCATTAGCTTGAACAGAAAGCAAATTGCATACCAAGCTGAGTAAAGACCGCTGAGCAACTCGTAGATATTGCGATAACCGAAATTTACCCTGTTTTGCCACCGCAGTAACTGCGATGTGCGCCAGTTTGAGGCGTTCAACGCATCAGCGTAGTGCAAAAGCATTAACCATGCACCAGCAATGGATAAATTTTGTTTATGACGCACCGCAAAATAGTTGGCACGCAAATTGCATACGTGTTGACGGCCAGGCCCTGACCGATGTCATGTCAAGGCCCATGTTGACCTCTATCCCTATTAGGAGCCCTACTTATGAAGCGTCGGATGATCCTCAAACAACTCACTGTTGCAACCGCTTTGGCTGTCTCGGGCTGGATGCCCCAGGCCATGGCCGCAGACGACACGATTAAAGTCGGTATTTTGCATTCGCTGTCGGGAACGATGGCCATCTCTGAGACGACACTTAAAGATGTGGCGCTCATGACCATTGATGAAATCAATGCCAATGGTGGCGTGATGGGCAAACAACTTGAGCCTGTGGTGGTGGATCCTGCATCGGACTGGCCGCTGTTTGCCGAGAAGGCGCGCGAGCTGCTGACCCAAGACAAGGTCGCCGTGGTGTTTGGTTGCTGGACATCGGTGTCGCGCAAGTCGGTGTTGCCGGTGTTTGAGGAACTGAACGGCTTGCTTTTTTATCCCGTGCAGTACGAGGGTGAAGAGCTTGAGATGAATGTGTTTTACACCGGCGCGGCACCTAACCAGCAGGCCATTCCCGCGGTGGAGTATCTGCTAAGTGAAGACGGTGGCGGCGCTGAGCGCTTTGTGTTGCTTGGCACGGATTACGTTTATCCGCGCACCACCAACAAGATTTTGCGTGCTTTTTTAAATGAGAAAGGCATCACCAACGACAACATTGAAGAGATTTACACGCCGTTTGGGCATTCTGATTACCAGACCATTGTGGCGAACATCAAAACGTTCTCTCAAGGCGGCAAAACAGCCGTGGTGTCAACGATTAACGGTGACTCCAACGTGCCTTTCTACAAGGAACTGGGCAACGCCGGCCTGAAAGCCACCGATGTGCCCGTGGTGGCATTTTCAGTCGGTGAAGAAGAGCTGCGCGGCGTTGACACCGATCCGCTGGTCGGTCACTTGGCTGCTTGGAACTACTTTGAGTCACTGGATAACCCGGCCAACAAAGAGTTTGTGGCAAAGTGGAAGGCCTATGCCAAGGCACAGAATCTACCGAATTACCAGACGGCTGTGACCAATGATCCCATGGAAGCAACCTACATCGGCATCAACATGTGGAAGCAAGCCGTTGAACAAGCTGGCACTACCGATGTCGATAAGGTGATTGAAGCCATGGGTGGTCAATCATTTGCCGCGCCCAATGGCTACACCGTCAAGATGGATGAAACCAATCACCACTTGCACAAGCCCGTCTATATCGGCGAAATCCAGCCCAACGGCCAGTTCGATGTGGTCTGGCAGACCGATGGCCCGATCCGAGCCCAGCCCTGGAGCCCCTTCATTGAGGGCAATGAGGACAAGCAGGGTATGTAACAGTTCAAGCCCTTATTGGACTTAAAGAAAAAGAACTCAGGATCAAGGGAAACAAGCATGTGTTGTGGTGTATTGCGAGGGGCAACAGGCGCGCTGTGGGCTCGCCTCATGGTCAGCCTGTGGTTTGGTTTATCGATAGTGGTGGCCAGCGCTCATGCTGCAACTGGGGCCACCACCGAGGCCAAAGCCCAGGCAGCCCCAACCCAAGCAATCACCACCCTTGATCCTGATCTCGCACAAGAATTAACGGCTAGCCAAACCACCAAGCGTTTGGCTGCCATCCAAGCCATGGGTCAATCAGGGTCGGCCGCCGCTGGCAAGGTGTTGCTCGCACTCACCGAGGCCAACGTCTATGTCACAGCCAATGGCCAGGTTTTTTTAAAAACCGATCCGCCCGTCAATGTGCTCACGGGTCAGGTCGTCACCGAGATCCCTGAGGCAGCCAAGCGGGTGCGCCTAAATAACCGTCTCAGGCGCGCATTGCAAAGCGAGGTTGCTTACGCACAGCTTTTTGATGATCAACCAGTCACCCAGTTACAGGCTGCCCGTCAGTTGCAGTCAAGCCCGGATCCAAGCCGCGTGCCTATTTTGCAGCGGGCGCTAGAGGCCAGCACCAATGATGATGTGCGCCGCGAGATGGGCGTGGCCATTGCCATTGCCTCGTTAGGCGCCGATGACGTGCAGACAAAGCTTGATGCCATTGCCCAGCTTGGCGAGTCAGGTCGTGGTCAATTTCTGAGCGATTTGCAGGCGTTGCTCGAGCCAGCCGATGACGGCAGCTTTAATGAACCTGAGTCGGTGCGCGTGGCTGCAGCTACCGCCCTGGAAAAAATTGAACGACAGCAAACCATTCAAACCTGGCTGGGCAATATATTTTTTGGGTTAAGCATGGGCAGTGTGTTGTTGCTCGCTGCGCTGGGCCTGGCGATCATCTTTGGCCTTATGGGTGTAATCAACATGGCCCACGGCGAGTTGTTGATGATTGGCGCTTACTCCACCTATCTGGTGCAGTCAGCCGTTCAGGCCTGGTGGCCGGCAGGCATCGACTTCTATGTGTTGCTGGCGATTCCCGTGGCGTTTGTGATGACCGCATGCGTGGGGATGGTGCTCGAGAAAACCGTCATCCGCTGGCTCTATGGCCGCCCGCTCGAGACGTTACTCGCCACGTGGGGCGTTAGCCTCATCCTGATTCAGGCCGTGCGCAGTATCTTTGGTGCACAAAACGTTGAAGTTGCCAATCCAAGCTGGATGAGCGGTGGCTGGCAAGTCATGGGTGATCTGGTTGTCAGTTACAACCGAATTTACATCTTCTTCTTTGCACTACTGGTCGTGGCTGTCTTGTGGCTGGTGCTAAACCACACCCGCATTGGCTTGTTTGTGCGAGCCATCACGCAGAACCGTCGCATGGCCAACTGTGTTGGCGTGCCCACTGAGCGTGTGGACATGCTGGCTTTTGGTTTGGGCGCAGGTATTGCCGGCCTAGGTGGTGTGGCCTTGTCTCAGCTTGGGAATGTCGGGCCTGATCTTGGCCGTACCTACATTGTGGACTCGTTCATGGTGGTGGTGCTCGGTGGGGTGGGGCAGCTCGCTGGCACTGTGATCGCTGCGCTTGGCTTGGGCGCGCTCACCAAAATGATTGAACCGGTCTCGGGGGCGGTGATCGCCAAGATCGCGATTCTCGTTTTCATTATCTTGTTTATCCAGAAACGGCCACAGGGCATTTTTGCGCCCAAGGGCAGGAGCGCCGAAGCATGACGACCCTGACATCGAATTCAACGCCTGCGCCTGGTCCAAGCCAAAGCCCAAGCGCACACCGGCCTGTGCTGTTTGAGCCTCGTGCCTGGGCGGCCATTCTTTTGGTGGCCGGCACATTTGCCGTTTTGCCGCTGCTTAACCTTTGGCTGCCGGCCGAGCATGCTTGGCATGTCAGCCAGCACACCATTTCACTGCTGGGCAAGTTTATTTGTTTCGCGCTGGCGGCCTTGGCGCTGGATCTGGTGTGGGGCTATGCCGGCATCCTGTCGCTAGGCCACGGCCTGTTCTTTGCCTTGGGCGGTTACGCCCATGGCATGTACCTGATGCGTGCGGCCAACCCGGAGCCTGGCCAGCTGCCAGAATTCATGACATTTTTAAGCCTGACCGAAGTCCCCTGGTTCTGGACATTTACGGAGTATCCGTTGTACGCGTGGTTGCTGGTGTTGCTGGCACCCGGACTCGTGGCGTTTATTTTTGGCTACTTTGCGTTCAAGTCGCGTATCACCGGTGTTTATTTCTCCATCATCACGCAGGCATTGACCTTTGCAGCCATGCTGCTGTTTTTCCGCAATGAAACTGGATTTGGCGGCAACAACGGTTTTACCGATTTCAAATGGATTCTGGGGTTTGATGTGACGTCACCGCAAACCCGAGCCGGACTGTACTGGGCAAGTCTCTTGGCGTTGTTGGGTGCGCTGGTGCTCGGGCGCTGGATCACCACCTCTAAACTGGGCCGGGTGTTAATGGGGGTGCGTGATGCTGAAGGGCGCCTGCGCTTTCTGGGCTATGAGCCCGCGGGATTCAAGTTGTTCATCTGGACATTGTCAGCGATGTTGTGTGGCATTGCCGGTGCGCTGTACGTGCCTCAAGTTGGCATCATCAACCCGGGTGAAATGTCGCCACAAAACTCAATTGAGATGGTGGTCTGGGTGGCCACAGGCGGTCGCGGCACACTGATTGGTCCCATTGTGGGGGCGGGTACGGTCAATGGCTTAAAGACTTGGTTTACCAGCAACTTTCCTGAATACTGGCTTTACGCCCTGGGGTTGTTGTTTGTCTTGGTCACGGTGCTGTTGCCGCAAGGCATCGTGGGACTGGTTCGCCAAATGGCTAAACGCATGAAGGGAGAGCGCTCATGACCAAGCCTGACGACACCGTCTCGCCGGGCCCGGTGGCCGTGGCAGGCGACCAATATCATGCCTCGTATCGCCGGCCCTTGAGGCCGGGCGTGGATACCACCCACCAGGTCATTCTGTATCTGGAAGACATCACGGTCGAGTTCGATGGATTTAAGGCGCTCAACGCCCTGACCATGGAAATTGGCGTGGGCGAGTTGCGTTGCATCATCGGGCCCAATGGCGCCGGCAAAACCACCATGATGGATGTCATTACGGGAAAGACACGCCCAAGCTCGGGCAGCGCTTTTTTTGGGCAAACACTTGACCTGTCCAAACTGACTGAGGCGCAAATTGCGACAGCAGGCATCGGGCGCAAGTTTCAGCGACCCACTGTGTTTGAGTTGCACACCGTGTTCGAGAATCTTGAGCTGGCATTAAAGAGCGACAAATCTGTTTGGCCCACACTCATGGCCGGTTTAAGCAGCGAACAACGCGACCGCATTGATGCCACGCTTAAGCTGCTGCGACTCGAAAGCCATAGCAACCGTGTTGCTGGTTTGCTGTCGCATGGACAAAAACAATGGCTGGAAATTGGCATGCTGTTGATGCAAGAGCCGATGTTGCTGTTGCTCGATGAGCCGGTGGCGGGCATGACCGATGCCGAAACCGAACGAACCGCGGAGTTGTTCAATGAGCTGCGCGGCAAGCATTCGCTCGTGGTCGTCGAGCACGACATGGATTTTGTGCAGTCAATTGCGCTAGATGGCAAGGTCACGGTGCTGTGCGAGGGCTCAGTGCTCGCCGAGGGCAAGATGCATGAGGTGCAGGCAGACCCGCGTGTCATTGAAGTGTATCTGGGACGATAAGCATGCTGAAAGTTCAGGGCATTAACCATTATTACGGTGGCAGTCACATTCTGCGCGGCGTGGACCTTGAGGTAAAGCAGGGCCAGTGCCTAGCGGTGCTCGGTCGCAACGGCGTGGGCAAGACCACACTGCTGAAGTGCCTGATGGGCGTTGAATCCATTCGCTCGGGCCAAATCGAGTTTGAAGGCAAAGACATCTCAAAACTGCCGCCTTACAGGCGCGCCCAACGTGGGTTGGCCTACGTGCCCCAGGGACGGGAAATTTTTGCGCGGCTCACGGTCCAAGAAAATATGCTTATGGGCATGGCCACCCAATCGGGCAGTCAGGCCAAACACATTGCTGAGTCCGTCTTTGATTTATTCCCAGTACTTAAATCCATGCTTGGGCGCCGAGGTGGTGACTTGTCGGGTGGCCAACAACAACAGTTGGCCATTGCACGTGCGTTAGTGGCCCAACCCAAACTGATCATTTTTGATGAACCGACTGAAGGCATACAGCCGTCCATTATCAAGGACATCGGACGGGTTATCGAGATGCTCCGGCAGCGTGGCGATATCGCCATTGTGTTGTGCGAGCAGTATTTTGACTTCGCACACGAACTATCAGACCAGTTTGTGGTCTTGTCTCGCGGCGAGGTGGTTGCCAGCGGTGATCACGCGCAAATGGGCACAGATGAGGTTCGGCAGTTACTGTCGGTTTGACCCGTCGGCTGCGTCCACTCGGTTTAACAGCGTGTTTTACAGCTTGGTTTAACCTGGTTTGGGTCAGGCCTAGCCTGCGCTAGCATGTCCACCTATGCCTGAAAACACCAACACAGATACCAACACAGACACCAGCGCCGACTGGCTCGACCGCGCTGC
>CBFHXV010000030.1:0-22177 GCA_965659885.1 Burkholderiaceae bacterium
TTGGGGTGTTGCAAAGCGGGCGCGAGGTGTGGATGGCCACAGACGCCTGTGGCTCACGTCATGATGAAGATCGTGAGCTGGGGCTGGCGCGTCTGGCTCGCGCGGGCGCCGAGCTTGTCAGCACAGAAATGGTGATGTTTGAATGGCTGGTGCATGCCGGGCACGAGAAGTTTCGCGACGTGCTGGCGTTGATCAAGTCCAAGGATGAATAAACCTGCTGAGCCGATGGTCAGATAGCCGTGCTTGTGTATGGTTAGTAGACCCGTGTTGCGGTCTTTGATTTGCTGCCTTCTTGTTGCGGTCTTTGAATTGACCGATGGTTATCTGAAGGTCACCATGCCTGCTCGGGCACCTGATTAAACGTCAGCACATTAGTTTCAGATGCCCGGTATGCACCCGCTGTTTACCCTTGCCCATAAAAAAGCCCCTGACGGGGCTTTTTTGATGCAGATGGGCTTCTCGAGCTTAAGCCTGATCCTGTTGGATCTCGATCTTGACCTCAAGCACCTCGAGTGAGTCCTGACGCTCAAGGTTGACCTTGATGTCATTGGGATCGACCTTGACGTACTTGGAGATGACCGCCACGAGCTCTTGCTGCAATTGCGGCAGGTAGTCGGGGGTGTCTTCACCACCACCGGTGCGCTCGTGTGCCAGGATGATTTGAAGTCGCTCCTTGGCAACCGATGCCGAGGTCTTCTTCTGGCCCAGTAAGAAAGACAGAAACGACATCACTTACCTCCGAGCAAACGTTTGAACAGGCCAGGCTTGGTGTACTCCACAAACCGCAATGGCTTGTCTTGCCCGAGGTAACGGTCGACCACATCGGAGTAGGCTTCAGCGGCATCGGCGCCTTTGATATGGATGGCAGGCAAGCCTTGGTTTGACGCCTGCAGCACGGTTTCCGATTCGGGAATCACGCCAATGAGTTTGATGCGCAAGATATCTTCGATGTCTTTGAGCGACAGCATTTCGCCATCATCCACGCGCTTGGGGTTATAGCGGGTCAGCAACAGGAACTCTTGCACCGGCTCAAGACCTTCGACCGCGCGCTTGGACTTCGATGCCAAGATGCCGAGGATGCGGTCAGAGTCACGTACCGATGACACCTCCGGATTGGTCACGACAATGGCGTCATCGGCGAAGTAGGCTGCTAGGAGCGCGCCTGCTTCAATGCCCGCGGGCGAATCGCACACGATGTAGTCAAACCCCATGTCTTTGAGGTCGTTGATGACTTTTTCTACGCCTTCTTGAGACAAAGCGTCTTTGTCGCGGGTTTGTGAGGCCGGCAAGATGAACAGGTTCTCAAGGTTCTTGTCCTTGATGAGCGCCTGGTTCAACGAGGCCTCGCCCTGGATCACATTAACGAAGTCATAGACCACGCGTCGCTCGCAGCCCATGATGAGATCAAGGTTACGCAGGCCGACGTCAAAGTCAATGACCGCCGTCTTGAAACCGCGCATGGCCAATCCGGCCGAGAAACTGGCGCTCGTGGTGGTCTTGCCCACGCCACCTTTGCCTGAAGTCACCACTACGATTCGTGTCATGGCGAGCACATCCTTCCGTGTCAATTTTAAGTTAATGGGGTTACTGCAAATGCTGCTATCCGAGGTTCATGAACAACGCATTACCCTCTATTATGGACGAAATCGCCGCGCTTCAGTCGGCCAGTGGCTCTAAGCGCAAAGCCTGATCCTTTAAAAACACCATGGCGGGCTTGCGATTCAGTTCAGCCGGCAGCGTGGCATCAATCACCCGATACACACCGGCCACGGCCACGAGCTCAGCATCCAGACGGGTTGTAAAAATGCGCGCCTGCGCGTCGCCCCGGGCCCCGGCCATGGCCTTGCCGCGCAAAGGGCCGTAGACGTGGATGTTGCCATCGGCAATGACCTCGGCGCCTTGACTGACCACCCCCATGACAATCAGGTCCGCATCACGCGCGTACACTCGCTGGCCAGAGCGCAAAGGGCCTTCAATGACCAAGGTCGGTGAGCCGTTGCCCGAAGGCGCTGCGGCTGGTTCTGAGACCTGCGGTGGTGAGGGTTCGGCTGAAGCCTCACTCACCGGCTCGGCTGCGCCGGTGTTGGCCTTGGGCACCGGCGTGGGCGCTTGCACCGGTTCGCTGACCTCTACCGCCGCTTTGGGTGCACTGGTGGTCTTGGACGTGGCCGCTGACAGCTCAACATGGGCCAGGCCATGTTCAAGCGCGCTTTGAGCGATATCTTGCCCGGCAACCACGCCAATGACGGGCAATTGGTGACTGGAAAAAGCCTCTAGCAGCTCGTTCCAGTCAGGCGATGTCTCAAGCGCGGTAGCGTCAATGACCACGGCCTCGCCCGTAAAAAAGCTGCCCGCGTCAGCCATGCGCTGATTCAGGGACGCAATCAGCGTGTCGGTGTCATCGCTATGTAAAACGGCACGCAGGGCATAAAGCGTGGCGCTTTTGAATTCCAGAGCAGTGGGCGAGTTTGTCATTTCTTTGTCTTTAGAGTGCTTGATCTTGGGTTGGGTGCGCTTGGCTTTAAACCTTATTTGGCCCGCTGAGCTTGTTTGGCTTGTGCCGCCCAATGGTCTTTCAAGGTGGTGACGCGATTGATCACGGGCAGCCCATCTTTACTGGCCTTGGGGTCTGGCGCAAAGTAGCCCAAGCGCTCAAACTGCCACACCGGTGTGGTGAGGTCAACACCCGGCTCAAGCCAGCCGTTGACCGTGCGCACCGATTCAGGGTTCAGATAATCCAGAAAGCTGCCTTCGGCCGAATCCGGGTAGGGTTCAGAGAACAGCCGATCGTAGAGCCGGATCTCGGCGGCAATGGCATGAGCCGCGCTCACCCACGTGACCGTGCCCTTGACTTTGACCGCGTCAGCGCCTGGCGTGCCACTGCGGGTATCGGGCAGATACTCAGCGTGTACCTCGGTGACATTGCCTTGCTCGTCGGTCACGCAACCGGTGCAAGTCACGACAAAGGCGTACTTGAGCCGCACCTGATTGCCTGGAAACAGACGAAAGTACTTTTTAGGGGGGTCTTGCATGAAGTCATCGCGCTCGATCCACAGCTCACGCGTGAAAGCAAACTCGCGTTGGCCGCGCTCGGGGTGGTGGGGGTGGCGCGGGGCCTGGCACATCACCACCTCATCGGCGGGCAGGTTGGTGATCACCAGCTTGACCGGGTCCAGAATGGCCACGGCACGGTCCGCTTCGGGGTCCTGATCATCACGCAGCGCCTGCTCAAGCACGCTGTAGTCAATGCGCGAGTTGGCCTTGGACACCCCCGTGCGCTCACAGAACAGCCGAATCGAGGCTGGGGTGTAGCCGCGGCGGCGCAAGCCGGCAATGGTGGGCATGCGCGGGTCATCCCAGCCATCGACATGGCCATCTTGCACGAGTTGCAACAGTTTGCGCTTGCTGGTGATGACATAGCTCATGTTCAGGCGCGCAAACTCGTACTGCTGGGGCAGGGGGCGATTGAGCAAGCCCAGGTCAGCCAGGCTGTTTAAGGTCCAGTCGTAAAACGGTCGCTGGTCTTCAAACTCGAGTGTGCATATGCTGTGGGTGATGCCTTCAAGGGCATCTTCCACGGGGTGTGCCCAGCTGTACATGGGGTAAATGCACCAGGCGTCGCCGGTGCGGTGGTGATGGGCGTGACGGATGCGATAGATCACGGGGTCGCGCAGGTTGATGTTTGGCGAGCGCATGTCAATGCGAGCGCGCAGCGCCATGCTGCCATCGGGATGCTGGCCGGCACGCATTTGTTCAAACCGCTCGAGCGACTCTTGCGCGGGGCGGTTGCGCCAGACGCTGTCGGTGCCTGGCGAGGTCAGCGTGCCACGATTGGCCCGCATCTCATCGGGGCTTTGCTCGTCCACGTAGGCCAGGTTGGCCTTGATCAGCGCGCAGGCGAAGGCGTACATCACCTCAAAATAATCGCTGGCGAAATACAGGTTTGACTGCCCGTCGTGTGATTGGCCCGGCGGTGTGCGGTGTTGCCAGTCGTAGCCTAGCCATTGCACCGCCTCTTTGATCGCATCGACATAGGCCTGTTCTTCTTTCTCCGGGTTGGTGTCGTCAAAGCGCAGATGACAAATGCCACCGTAGTGTTGCGCCATGCCAAAGTTCACCCAGATACTTTTAGCGTGGCCAATGTGAAGATAGCCATTGGGTTCAGGCGGGAATCGGGTCCGGATGCGGGCCGCATCAGGTGGTGCCTCCGAGAGGTCGGCTGCCGTAGCCGGTGGTCGTGCCCAGCGTTTGTTGGCAAATCGGTCATTGGTGAGGTCAGCATCAATGATTTGCCGCAGGAAATTCGAGGTCGATGCCTCGTTGTGTTGCTCAGTCATGGGGTTGTGGCGATGGCCTGTTGTGCTTTTAGCTAAAGCCACATTTTGCCACGACCGGTCTACACTAGTGCCCGTGATGCAAGAAACCCAACTTCTTCTGGTGCAGGGGCAGACCCTGATCGCGGCAATCGCCTTTCAGGTGGTCGCCGTGTTTGGCTTGGGACTGGCCTGGCTCAGTGTGCTGCGAGGCGCCAGCGACTTGGCCGATCGTCGCTCAGCGTTCACCCGTGTGGCAGCATTGGCCCGTGCGCTTGGCATCTTGTGGCTGGTGGTGCTTGTCACGGCATGGCCGCCGCTGCTAGAGCGCACAGGCAATGTACTCGGTCCCATGCTATTGGCCGTGGTGTTGGCTTTGCTCGTCACCGAGGGGTTGGTGTGGCGCTTGGCGCAAGGCAAGCATGCCAAAGCCAGGCAAGTCGCTGGGGTGTGTGTGGCCTTGGCCTACACCGCGGCCTTGCTGCTGGTGGTGTTGGCGCAAAGCTGGCTGGCCAAGCCCGCCGGTGCCACGCTGATTGATGGCCGGTTTCAGGTCGCACTTTGGGCCGATGTGTTGCATCACACGGGTTTTATGTCCGCAGCACTAGCGACCGTGCTGGCCGGCGTGGTATTTAGCGCGGCCTGGGTTCAAAGCGGGGCCTCCTGGCTGCCAGGCACAGACGCCCAATCCCCATCACCGGGGTTTCGGGCGGTACTCACGGCACTGGCAGTGGCCTCGCTTGTGGGCTTGTTGTGGCTCGTCACACGTTCTTGGCCAGTCTCGACACCTTTTGAAGTCACGCTCATGCAAGGCGGCTTTGACACGGTTAATGCCGTGGTGGTTCGAGCCACATTTGTGCTGTGGCTCTTAACCATCGCCGGACTTTTGGTGGGGCTCATTGACAAGCCGTCTATGCAGGCCAGCGAGCCAGCCGGCCGACTTAAATCCCTTGTCAGGCGTGCACCGATCATCACCTCACCGCTGTTATGGGTGCTGGCGTGGTGGCAGATCAGTGGCCGTGACCCACAGGCCACCTTGGCCGGACTGCCCGTGGCCGATCTGGTGTCTACTCAGCCGGTTTGGGTATTGGCTTTTGGGTGTGCGTTGGTGGCCACGGTGGTGGTGATTGCGGCCTGGTCACTGCGTCGTTGTTTTGTGGGGGCGGTGGTTGCACAACGGGAGGGTGCCGCGTGATTGAAGGCTTATCAGCTGCCATGGGTTTATCGATGAGTGACCCCGTGTTCTGGATGCCACTGGTCATGATGGCGCTGGTGATGGTGTTGCTACTGGGCCTGGTGCTGTTTGACGGCATGGCCATTGGTGCGGGCGTGTTGCTGCCGTGGCTGCCATTGACGCAGCGACAAGCGGTGCTTGATGCCGTGGCGCCGTGGCAGCGCGCCCATGAGCGCTGGCTGCCGCTTGTGCTCGGGGTGTCGATGGCGGCGTTTCCGCTGGCGTGGTCAGAGATGATTGAAGGCTTGTACGCGCCCATGCTGTTACTGGTCGTGGGTGCCTTGTTGCGAAGCGTGGCGATTCGGCGTGTGGGCATGGCCTGGCTTTACGGGCTGGCAAGCTTCATGGGTGCGGTTGGGTTTGGCTTGTTGCTGGCTGGCTACGCCACCGGGCAACGGTTTCATTGGTCGTTTGTGGCCTTTGATTTGGTCATGGGTGTGGCCATGGTGGCGGCTTTTTGCTTGCTGGCGGTTAGTTGGTTGCTGATTAAGCAAACGATGGAGCAACCGATAGAGCAACCGACGGTGCAGCCAAAGGCACAACAACAGTCTGAGCCCGTCAGTGCGCCACTAAGCGACGCTGGCATGCAGCGCTTGAGCGCCGTAGGTGCGGCCGCTGCCCGGTTCATGGCCGCTGGCATGGTGGCCTTGTCTCTGATGCTGGCGTTGGCCAATCCGGCGATTTTTTACAAATGGACGCACAGCAACCACCTCCAAATTGCCGGCGTATGGTGGGCGGTGATGCTGCTGGCGTTTGTGTGGCTCGATCGCTTGTTGCGCACCTGGGTTGACAGCGCTGTGCCCATTGAGCGGCGGTTGCGCATGCCGTTGCTGTTGACCTGGTTGTTAATGGCCTTGATGTTTGCTGGTGTGCTCTACAGTGTGTTTCCTTTTTTAGTGATCGATGAACTCACCATCTGGGATGCGGCCGCCTCGCCTGAGCCTTTGTCGTTGGTTGTGTGGCTCGCGGCGGGGCTTGCAGCCGTGGGGCTTTGTGTACAGATTTGGGATTACCGGCGCCTGTTGGCTCGGGGGTTGATCGCCAGACCCGTCACGCCATGAGTCAGGTGGATTTGCATGCTGATCATCCTTACGCACAAGGGCCGGCGACTTCTGCCCTGACGATTCTCAGAGATGTTTTTGGTCACGATCAGTTTCGCTTGCAACAGGCGAAAGCCATTGAGCATATTCTGGGCGCAGGCGATGCGCTGGTGCTCATGCCCACGGGCGGTGGCAAATCGTTGTGTTACCAGGTGCCAGCACTTTTACTGGACGGCACCACGGTGGTGGTCTCGCCTTTGATTGCCTTGATGCAGGATCAGGTCCTGGCCTTGCGCCGGCTAGGCGTGCGCGCCGCAAGCCTGAATTCAACCATGGCGCCAGACGATGTGGGTGATGTGCATGAGCAGCTTGTCAATGGTGAGCTTGACTTGTTGTATGTGGCGCCTGAACGTTTGATGATGCCTTGGTTTTTGCAGCAGTTGCGCAAGGTTCGCGTGGCGCTATTTGCCATTGACGAGGCACATTGTGTCTCGCAGTGGGGTCATGACTTTCGGCCCGAGTATCTGGGCTTGGGCGAGCTGGCCGCACACTGGCCCAAGGTGCCGCGCCTGGCGTTGACCGCCACGGCCACCTCCGAGACGCGCCAGGACATACTTGAGCGCTTGCGCTTGAAGGATGCTCAGGTGTTTGTCAGCGGTTTTGATCGGCCGAACCTGTTTTACGAGGTGGTGCACAAAGCCGATGTGCGCGCGCAGTTGCTGGCCTTCATTAAAGACCGCCACCGCGGCCAAAGCGGCATTGTGTACACCGCTACCCGAGCGCGCGCGCAAGCGCTTGCGGCCTGGCTGGTGCGCCATGGCATCAATGCGCTGCCGTATCACGCCGGCATGGACAGGCACGAGCGTGCGGCCAACCAGCAGCGTTTCAAGCAACAGCCTGACGTGGTGATGGTGGCCACCATCGCATTTGGCATGGGCATTGACAAGCCTGATGTTCGGTTTGTGGCGCACGTGGACATGCCGCGATCCTTGGAGCATTACTACCAGGAGACGGGCAGAGCCGGGCGCGACGGGCAGGCGGCCACCGCCTGGATGGCCTATGGCATGACCGATGTGGCGCAGCGCTATGCGCTGTCGCGCCAAGCCGAGGTCAGTGCTGACCAAAGCCAGCGGGTGGCCGATGCGTTTGACCGGATGCTGGACTTTGCCGAGTCCTTGGACTGTCGGCGCATGCCGTTGCTCGCGCATTTCGGGCAAGACAGTCAGCCGTGCGGGTATTGCGACAACTGTCAGGCCAAGGCCGATGGTCGCGAGCTGTGGGACGCCACGCAAGCGGCGCAAATGATGTTGGCCACCATTTATCGCCTGTGGCGTGAGCGCGGCCAGCGATTTGGGTCTGGTCACCTGATTGACATTGTGCGGGGCCGTCGCACCACGCGCGTGGTGAGCGAGTCACACGACACGCTCAGTGTGTTTGGCGTTGGCAAGCAGTGGTCAGTGTTGACATGGCGCTTGGTGCTCAGGCGTTTGATGGCCGAGCAAATGCTCACCACCGACGACGAAGGCTACGGCACGCTGGTCATGACGCCGGCTAGTGTGCCCGTGTTCAAAGGCAAGCAACAAGTTTGGTTGCGTGTGCAACCTGATTAGTCAGTCGGGTTATTGCTGTCCACGCAAGCACTTTGGACTGAAGCGCTTGCCTGCCTTAAAACAACTCACCGGCACCCGGTGGTTGCTTGGGCGGGGTCAATCCCAGGTGGCGCCAGGTGGTCTGTGTGGCTACGCGCCCGCGAGGCGTGCGCTGCAAGAACCCGTTCTGGATCAGGTAGGGTTCGATGACGTCTTCAATCGTGTCGCGTTCCTCGCCAATGGCCGCCGCCAGGCTTTCGACGCCAACCGGTCCACCATCAAACTTGTGCACAATGGCCTCTAGCAGTTTGCGGTCCATCAAGTCCAAGCCCAATGGGTCGACCTCCAGCATGCCCAGCGCCTGCGCGGCAATGTCCTGGGTGATGACGCCATTGGCTCGAACTTGCGCAAAATCGCGCACACGGCGCAGCAACCGGTTGGCAATACGTGGGGTGCCACGTGAGCGGCGCGCAATCTCGGTGGCGCCATCTGCTTCGATGCTCGCTTGCAGCAGGCCCGCGTTGCGGGTCACGATATGGGCGAGCTCAGCGTGGCTGTAGAAGTCCAGGCGCGAGACAATCCCGAAACGGTCGCGCAGTGGGTTGGTGAGCATGCCCGCGCGCGTGGTTGCGCCCACGAGCGTGAAGGGCTGAAGGTCGAGTTTGACACTGCGCGCCGCAGGTCCCTCGCCAATCAGGATGTCGATCTGGAAATCTTCCAGGGCCGGGTAAAGAATTTCTTCTACGACGGGCGATAGCCGGTGGATTTCATCGATGAACAGCACATCGTTTTTTTCCAGGTTGGTTAGCAGGGCCGCGAGGTCACCGGCGCGCTCGAGCACCGGGCCTGACGTCTGGCGCAGGTTCACCCCCATCTCGTGGGCGACGATGTGTGCCAGCGTGGTTTTGCCAAGACCAGGCGGGCCAAACAGCAGCACATGATCCAGAGCCTCTTGGCGGTGGCGGGCCGCTTCGATGAAGATTTGCAGCTGATCGCGCACGGTCTGCTGGCCCACGTAGTCCTGCAAGGCCTTGGGCCGCAGGGCACGCTCGACAGACTCTTCGTTTGGCGTGTGGCTTGCGGCATCCACAAGACGGCTCTCGGGTGTTTGGTTGGGTGCTAACCCGGTAAACTGATCGGACTGTATGGCCATTTGACGGTTGGTACCTGAACGGACAATAAAACTGACTTCAATCGTACACTAACAAGGGTTTGAAACAAGGAAGCGATGATGACGCTTGCCCCACCGACAACAGCTCACTTACCCACGTATGCCGGCGTGGAGCGCGCCGCACGCGTGTTGGCGCCTGTGGCGCACCGCACCCCGGTGCTGACCAGCAACTCACTGAACCGTGCGCTTGGCGCCGAGATTTTTTTTAAGTGCGAGCCCATGCAGCGCACTGGCGCGTTCAAGTTTCGCGGGGCTTTTAATGCCTTGTCCAACCTGACGCCTGAGCAGCGCGCCGCCGGCGTGGTGGCTTATTCCTCGGGCAACCATGCCCAGGCCATTGCCGCGGCTGGGCAAATTCTTGGCGTGCCAGCCACCATCGTCATGCCGCATGATGCGCCTGCGGCCAAGCGCGCGGCCACCGAAGGGTACGGCGCGCAAATCGTCTCGTATGACCGCTACTCAGAAAAGCGCGATGAGATTGCGGCGGACTTGGCTCGTCGCCACGGCTACACGGTGATCGCCCCGTTTAACCATCCCGATGTCATTTGCGGGCAGGGCACGGCTGGCAAGGAACTATTCGAAGAAGTGGGTGCTCTGGACAGCCTGGTGGTCTGTGTGGGTGGTGGCGGGCTGATTTCCGGGTGTGCGTTGGCGGCCTCGGTCTTGAGCCCGGCCTGCCGTGTCTATGGGGTAGAGCCGGCCGCCGGCGACGATGTGCGCCAGTCATTGGCCGCTGGCCAGATTGTGGAAATTGCCCCGCCTAAATCGATTGCCGATGGGGCCGTGACCGCGGCGCCGGGAGACATCACCTTTGCGCTCATGCGTGATCTCGTGACCGATGTGGTCACGGTGTCTGATCAGCAGTTGGTGCTAGCCATGCGCTGGTTTGCACAGCGGTTAAAGTTGATGGTCGAGCCCACGGGGTGTCTGGCCGCGGCAGCGGTGTTGCAACGTGAACTGACCATAGCGCCAGGCGCTCGCATCGGGGTCATTGTCAGCGGCGGTAATGTGGATCTGGCAAGCTATGGGGCGTTTTTGTCGGACCCGCAATATGATGGACCTTGGGTCGTCACCGAATAGGAGAATTCTCAATGCGTATCTTGGTTATTGGAGGCACGGGTTTTATCGGCCAGCATGTGGTGGCCAAGCTAGCCGCACGCGGCGACTCGGTGTTTGTGCCCACCCGTCGCCTGCGTCACGCCCGAGAGCTTATGGTGCATCCCACGGTCACGATCGTGCCAGGTGATGTGCATGATGAGTCGGTTCTTACAGAAATGACGCAGGGCATGGACGCGGTCATCAATCTGGTGGGTGTGTTGCACAGCGCGCCAGGCCAGCCCTATGGGCCGGCATTTGATGCCGCTCACGTGCAGTTGCCGCGCAAGATTGCGCGCGCGTGCGTGGCCAACGATGTCAAGCGACTGATTCATGTCAGCGCGCTTGGTGCCAGCGAGACCGGCAGCAGCCAATACGCCCGTTCCAAGGCCGCTGGCGAAGCGGCCATTGCCGAGGTGGCGCAACAGATGCCTGAGTTGTGCACCACGATTTTTAGACCCTCCGTGGTGTTTGGTCCGGGTGACAAGTTCATGAACATGTTCGCCAATTTGGCCAAGTGGTTCTTTGTGTTGCCATTGGCCGGCAGCAAGGCGCGCTTGCAACCCGTGTATGTGGACGACGTGGCGCGTGCCATTGTGGGTGCCCTGGCAAACAAAGCCACCTGCGGACAAACTTATGATTTGGCTGGGCCTGAGGTTTACACGCTTGGCGAGCTGGTGAGCCTGGCGGCCAAGTACAGCGGCAAACCTCGGCCGGTGATTGACCTGCCCATGGGCATCGGCAAGATGCAGGCCTGGTTTTTTGAGTGCTTGCCAGGCGAACCCTTGATGTCACGCGACAACCTCGACTCGCTCATGACTGACAACGTCAGTGACCACCCAATGGATCCTGAGCTTGGAGTGGTGCCCACGCCGCTAGAGGCCGTGGCGCCCACATATCTGAAGCCTTATTGAGGTTGGCGCCGAGTTCAGCACTCGCGCGGTTGTTTGTTGGGTTAATGTGTCATAGATCTAGTTTTTGTTTCATCAGGAAATCTTTTTATGGCACGCATCCCCTATGCAGACTTGACCCGTGAAGAGGTTAAGCCCCTGGTCAATAAAATTAAAGCCGAGCGTGGCGAGGTTTTACACCTGTATCGCATGTTGATGCATAGTGTGCCGGTGGCCACCGGTTGGCTGGGTTATCTGACGGCGATTCGTCAGCAGTGCAAACTGTCTGCGGCTTTGCGCGAGCTTGTCATCATGCGTGTGGCTCATATCAATGGCGCACCTTATGAGGCCGACCAGCACCGACCCTTTGCGCTTAAAGCCGGCGTCACTGAAGCTCAGCTTCAGGCGTTGGCCCATTGGCAGGAGCAGTCAGAGGTGTATGACCCGGTGCAACGTGACGTGCTGGCATACACCGACGCCATGACACGCGACATACATGTCTCAGACGATGTGGCGCGCGCCGTGCGCGAGCAGTTTGATCATGAGCAGCTTGTTGAGCTGACCGCCACCATTGCGGCCTACAACATGGTGTCGCGGTTTCTGGAAGCCATGCAAATCCATTCGGATGATCAGCCCGACTGAGTAGGCCCAATTCGTCGAGCTATCGGGCCAGCGCCTTGAGCGCCAGACGAATGCCCTCGGAGACGTCAACGCCTGCCGGCAGGGTTTTGATGGAGGCTATCGATTCCTTGTCCGAGTAGCCCAGCGCGGTTAGCGCTTGCAGGATGTCGTTTTCATGTGAAGTCGCTGACGGGGTGGCACCCGTGTCCGCGCCGATTTTGCCTTTGAGCTCAAGCAACAGACGCTCGGCGGTTTTTTTGCCGATGCCGGGCACGCGCGTGAGCCTGGCTGTTTCTTGCAACGTCACGGCTTGCGCCAGGTCGGCCACGGACAGGCCCGACAACACGGCCAGTGCCATACGGGCACCGACACCCGATACCTTGATTAATGAGCGAAATGCCTGGCGCTCTTGTTCGGTGGCAAAGCCAAACAGAATATGGGCATCTTCTCTGACCACCAGATGGGTGAGCAGTGTGACGGGCTGACCCACATCAGGCAAGTCGTACAGCGTTGACATGGAGACTTCGACGTCATAGCCCACGCCGTTGACGTCTAGACCAATGCGTGGCGGGGATTTCTCAAACAAAGTGCCCTTAAGTCGTCCAATCATGTCGTTTCCTGTGTCTTTGCGGTCGTTGTCTGTCGGTCACTACATTCTAGAGCCGGTGGCGATACCTTACAGCCCGCGGCGAAACCGTCCAGCCTTGACGCTGGATCGCGACGAACGCGCTGCCGCGGTTCTTTGGCCTTGGCGGGTGAGTGCCTGGCCCAGCGGGTCGGTGTGGGCGTGGCATATGGCGCAGGCCAAGGCGTCAGCGGGGTCTGACTTGGGTGTGGCTTCAAGCGCCAGCAGGTGCTGCACCATCATCTGCACTTGTTCCTTGGCCGCTTTGCCGTGACCCACCACCGACTTCTTAACTTGCAAAGCGGTGTATTCATGTACGTCCAAGCCACTGTCGGCCAAAGCACACATGGCAGCGCCTCTGGCCTGGCCAAGCAGCAAGGTCGACTGCGGGTTGGTGTTGACAAACACAATTTCAAGTGCGGCCACATCAGGCTGTGTCTGGCGCACCACCTCGCGCAGGTTGTCCAGAATGACCTTGAGCCGCTCGGGCAAGGGCGCCTGGCTCGGGATCACAATGGTGCCGCTTGCCACGTAGCGCAGCCGGCTGCCTTGCGTGTCAACCACACCGAAGCCGGTGCGTTGCAATCCAGGGTCAACGCCAAGAATGCGCATCGTGCGAATTAATGCCTGAAGTGACGCATGCCAGTGAGCACCATAACGACATCACGCTCGTTGGCCGCGGCAATGACTTCCTCATCGCGCACGCTGCCGCCCGGTTGGATCACGCAAGTGGCGCCGGCATCGACCACCACATCAAGGCCATCGCGAAACGGGAAAAAAGCGTCTGAGGCCACGGCGCTGCCGGCTAAGTCAAGGCCAGCATTCTCGGCCTTGATTGAGGCGATGCGTGCCGAGTCAACCCGGCTCATCTGTCCGGCACCCACGCCTAGCGTCATGCCGTTGCCAGTGAAGACGATGGCATTGGATTTGACGAATTTGGCCACTCGCCAGGCGAACAGCAAATCCTGCATTTGTGCCTCGGTGGGCTGGCGCTGGCTCACCACGCGCAAGTCCTTATCATTGAGCAACTCAGCATCGGGCGTCTGGATGAGCCAGCCGCCACCGACACGCTTGACGTCAATGTCGTTTTGCCCGTGGCCCATGGGGATTTCAAGCACGCGGACATTTTTCTTCTGGTTCAGCACCGCGAGCGCGGCGCCGTCAAACCCAGGGGCAATCAAAACCTCAAGAAACTGGCTTGAGACCGCTTCGGCTGTGGCCGCATCGATGGGTCGGTTAAAGGCAATGATGCCACCAAAGGCAGAGGTGGGGTCGGTGCGAAACGCTTTCTCGTAGGCCCGGTAAGTGTCTTGTCCGACGGCTGCGCCACACGGGTTGGCGTGTTTGACGATCACGCACGCCGGCTTGTCAAAGCTTCTGACGCATTCCCAGGCCGCGTCGGCATCGGCAATGTTGTTGTATGACAGTTCTTTGCCTTGCAGTTGGCGGTAGTGCGCCAGCAGCCCAGTGGGCACACGCGGGTCGCGGTAAAAAGCGGCAATTTGCTGTGGGTTCTCGCCATAGCGCAGGGTTTGTTCACGCGACAGTTGCAAGGTCAGCGTGCGTGGCCAAGTTTGACGCTCGGGCTGGTCTTGGGGCACTGGCGCCGGCTCGCTCAAGCTTGAAAGGTAAGCGGCAATCGCGCCGTCATAGGCGCTGGTGTGGGCATAGACCTTGGTGGCCAGTTCAAGTCGCAGGCTATAGCTTGTGCGGTTGCTGTGCTGGTCCATGTCGGCTAGCACGCGCTTGTAGTCAGCCGGATCAATGACCACGGTCACGCCACCGGCGTCGTTGCCATGGTTTTTGGCGGCGGCGCGCAACATGGCTGGCCCGCCAATGTCGATGTTCTCGACAGCCTCATCAAACGAGCAATCGGGCTTGGCCACGGTTTCACGAAACGGGTAAAGATTGACCACGAGCAAATCGATGCGGGCAATGCCGTGCTCTTCTAATGTGTCGATGTGTTCAGGCGTGTCGCGCCTGGCGAGCAGGCCGCCATGAATCTTGGGGTGCAGGGTTTTAACGCGCCCATCAAGGATTTCCGGTGAGCCAGTGTGTGTGGCCACTTCCGTGACCGGCAGGCCGGCCTCGGTCAGTAACTTAGCGGTGCCGCCGGTTGACAGTAGGCGCACGCCACGCTGGTGCAGTGATTGTGCAAACGGCACCACGCCGGATTTGTCAGAAACAGAAATCAGGGCAGTTTGGATTTTCATGGTGGACGTTGTTCAATAAGCAGTAAGGAATGGATAAGGGAATCGGTGCGGGAATCGGTGAAGCAATCAGTCAGAGGCTGCGCCTGGTATCGCCATCAGCAAGGGCGTGATTAATCGATGAGTTGGTGGGCCAGCAGTTTTTTACGCAGGGTATTGCGGGTGATGCCGAGCATGGCTGCAGCGCGTGACTGGTTGCCACCGGCGCGGTCCATGGCCGTTTCAAGCAAAGGCTTTTCTACGCAACTCATGACCATGTCCCACATGTTGGTCGGTTCGATCTCGCCCATGTCAGCCAAGTAAAGGTCAAGATTCTGTCGCACGGATTCATCCAGGGGGGTGATGTTTTTTTTCATGTGTTTTCCTGTTCAGGCAGCCAGCGGTCGCGCGGCGCTGTCTTGCTGCTCGAGCATGGCATCAAACCAATGAGCAACGACTTGCGCTTGCTCGGCCGTGTTCTCAATGGCGTTGATTCGCACAGTCAAGGCGTTGCCACCAGAGACATGTGCCATGTACCAGCCAATGTGTTTGCGAGCTGTCCTAACACCAGTGTACTCGCCGTAGAAGCGGTAATGGTCTTGCAAATGATGTAACAGTTCGTCACGAATCTCGGTCAGGGTGGGTGGCGCCAGTGAAGAGCCTGTGCGCAGGTAGTGGTCAACCTCTCGGAATATCCAGGGGCGGCCCATGGCTGCGCGCCCAATCATCACCGCGTCAGCACCGGTATGATCAAGTACGGCTTTGGCTTTGTCTGGACTGTCGATATCGCCATTGGCAATCACCGGGATATTCAGTTCAGCTTTGACTTGGGCAATAGTGTCGTATTCGGCCTGACCCTCGTAGCGATCGGCACGGGTTCTACCGTGCAGCGTTAAAGCGGCGATGCCAATGGACTGCGCGAGCTTGCCAATGCGCAAGGCATTGCGGTTGTCGCGGTCCCAGCCGGTTCGGGTTTTAAGCGTCACGGGGACATCAAACGGCGTACAGGCTTTGACGACCGACTCCAGAATGCGCGCCACCAGGCCTTCATCTTGCAGCAGTGCCGAGCCCGCGGCCACTTTGCAGACTTTCTTGGCCGGGCAGCCCATGTTGATGTCGATGATGCGCGCGCCCTTGCCGATGTTGTAGACCGCAGCTTGGGCCATCATCTGAGGATCGGCGCCAGCGATTTGTACGGTCACGGGGTCAATCTCACCATCATGATCCAAACGTCTGGCGGTTTTGACGCTATCCCAAAGCACCGGGTTGCTGGCGGCCATTTCCGAGACGGCATGACCCGCTCCGAGTCGTTTGCACAGCTGGCGAAACGGACGATCGGTCACTCCCGCCATGGGAGCGACAAACACGCGATTGGGAAATGTCCATTGGCCGATCTGCATGCTTGCATTGTATCGGAGGCAGCCAGGCTTTCTGTGACAGTTGGCCTGTTGTTGCAGAACGTGTTGTCACAGGTGTTGCAGGGCTCTTGGTCTAACCCCGTTATTGGCGCAACCCCTGCATCAGGTGCCGCGCCAGTGGCACACGCAGTGGCTCTATGGCATCAAGCGCCCATAAACCGATGCCGGTGGCGTGTTCGATGGGTGCCAAGCCCGTGGTGAAAGCCTTGGACATTAAGTCGGTCAGCCATGCTGTTGCCTGGCGGTCATTGGCGCGCAGGTTCTGGTAGATGCCCAATGAGCGCTCGGGATTGCGATAGGGGTAAGCGATCCAGTCACGCAGGCAGTGCGCCAGCGTGGCCACGTCGCGCAGCCCCAGGTTCATGCCTTGGCCTGCAACCGGGTGAAGGGTTTGTGCAGCATTACCGACATTGACCATGCGACCGTTAACAGGCTTGGGGTCCAGGCTGCGATAGAGCGGATACGCGTTTAGTTTGTCCGAGACGATGAATCGGCCCAGGCGATCGCCAAATGCCTCGCCCATGGCGATTTGGAGTTCATCTGTGCTCATGGCCTCTAGCGCTTTCGCCCGGTCAGGCGCACAACACCAGACAATGGACTGAGAGCCATCGCCATCGGGGTGAGGCAGTACGGCAAACGGGCCTGTGCGCGTGAATCGTTCAAATGCCCAACCGGGCTTTGGGTGGGTGACTCTGGCCTGACCTAGAAGCGCGACCTGGTCATAGTGGTCGGGTACACCGCCGTGGTTCATGCCGTCGGCGCGCACGACCAAAGCCGCTGTCAGGTGTTCAGTGTCCGTCTCGATGCTCACCAGGTCATCGTGTTGGTCCAGGCTCACGACTTTGTCGGTAAGAACGGTAATGCCGCTTTGCTGAGCTGCTTGCAGCAAGTTGGCGTGTAGCTGGCTGTAACGCACAACATAGCCCAGTGCGGGCACATCAAATTGATCATGGGTCATCAAGGTGCGCCCCAGCCGGCCGCGCTGCGACACATGAATGGTTTGGATGGGGGTCGCGTCATGCGGCCAGACATCGAGATCATCAAACAACACGCGTGTGCCTTCATTGAGTGCAATCACGCGGTTGTCCTTGTGCGCGGCCACGTCCCAGCGCGACACCGCTTCTGACTGAAACAGTGCAATCCGGGTAGGATCAGAACTGAGACTGGCCAACAACAAGGCCAGTGTGCTCCCCGTGGGGCCACCACCGACAATCGCCAAGTCGTAGTCAGTGGCAGGTGAAATGGGCGCGTGCGGTGCGGTTGATGGTTTGGACATGCTCAAAGTGTAGCCAATCCTTGCCCTGACGGGGCAAGACACAAACCATGCTGTGGTGGCATTTTGCTTGAGCAGCTGCCAGCTTGAGTCAGGCCTTTGGACGGCGGGTATCGCGTCGGGTCTAACGCCCTCAACGGTCCAGACTGGGTATAGAATGCTCACCATGCAAAATCCAACGCCTCAAAACCCGACCCACAAGGATTCCGCCGCTCAAACGCCAAACGTTACAGGGCAAGGGTCTGGTGCGCCACCGCGCCCCGTCAGAAGTAAGGTGATGGCGGGGCTGTTGTCGTTTTACGGGGGCTGGTTTGGCGCACACTGGTTTTATTTGGGTCGCAAACGGCCCTGGATGCTAGGCGTGTTGGCAGCGGTGTTGTTATTTCTGGCCAGCCGCGCCGAGGTATGGTGGGACAACCCGGCGATTTTTGTGTTGTTCATACCGGCCTTTGTCGGTTTTTTAGAGGCCATTGTGTTGTGTTTGACCAGTGACGCCAAATTTGATGCCCGCTACAACCCGGGCTACGTCAGAGACAAGCCCACAGGTTGGGGGCCGGTTCTGGTGGCAAGTTTTGGGTTGCTCATTGGCACGGTGCTCACGATGTTTGCCATCGCGCATGTGGTGTTGCATATCTGGCAGCGGCTCGGCTGGCTAGATGGTCTGAATCTTTAACCACTTCTTTGACCACGCTGAACGTGAAAGCCCAAGTTGTTGGCCCAGCCGGTGGGTTGACACGATTATTGGGGCGCTTTGCGCACGGTAATCGCATGCCCTTGGTGGGGACTTGATCGAAACAGATTCAGGTCACTGCGGGCCGCTCGATCGCGCCGACCCGTGTCAGCCGGGATTACCTGACTGCACCAGCGCCTCGATCTCTTGGCGCGCCACGGGCACGTCACGGGTGATCAAATCACAACCTGTATCGGTGACCAAGGCATCGTCTTCAATCCGAATCCCGATATTCCAGAACCGTTCCGGTGCGCCAGACTCAGGCGTGATGTACAGCCCAGGCTCAATGGTCAGCACCATGCCAGGCTCGAGTTGCCGCCAGTCAGGCTCGTCAACGTCTTGTTCGCTTTGGCGGTAAGGGCCAGCGTCATGCACATCAAGCCCCAGCCAGTGGCCGGTGCGGTGCATGTAAAAGGGCCTATACAGGCCTTGTTCAATGGCTACATCCAGGCTGTCTTTGATGATGCCTTCATCGATCAGGCCCTGGGTCAATACTTTGACCGCGGCTTCATGACCAGCGTTAAACGACAGTCCCGGGGCAGTGTGTTGAACCGCCGCATCCTGAGCCGCGAGCACGATGTCGTAGAGCGCTGCCTGCTCGGGCGTGAAACGGCCGCTGGCCGGAAAGGTGCGCGTGATATCTGAGGCGTAGCCGTGCAGCTCACAGCCGGCGTCAATTAACACCAGATCGTTCTCGCCAATGCGGGTTGCACCTGCGGCGTGATGCAAAATGCAGGCGTTCGCGCCTGTGGCCACAATGGTCTGATAAGCCGCGGCTTGCGCGCCGTCACGTAAAAAGACACCCAGCAGTTCTGCCTCAAGGCCGCGCTCGGCCATGCCCGGGGTCACGGCGCGCATGGCCGCACAATGGCCGCGCGCGGCAATACGAGCCGATTCGCGCATCACGGCCAATTCGTGTTCGTCTTTGACCAGTCGGTGGTGGCTAACCGTCGGTGTCAGGTCAATCCACTGCGTGGGTACCGGCTTTGCGCCACGCACTGGCTGGCGCGCGGCATTGACCCAACGTTGCAGGTAGGTCAGCAAATCAGGCATGGACGTGCGATGCAAGGGCGCAAAAAGCCGTGTCTGTCCAACCAGCTGCTCGGGCAGCCATTGGTCGATCTCGTCGACCGACAGCGCCCCATCAAACCCAAAAGCCTCTTTGGCGGCATCGGGCCCCCAGCGCTTGCCGTCCCAGGTCTCAGATTCCGGGTTTTTAGGTTGACACAGCAACCAGGACTCGGTGGGCTGGCCTTTGACCGCCTTCATCACGAGCCAGGCATTGGGCTCGGTAAAGCCCGTAAGGTAATAAAAGTGGCTGTCAAAGCGAAACGGGTAGCTCGAATCGGCATTGCGCATGCGAATGTCACCTGTGGGCACCATGGCGACACCGCCGCCCTGAGCCAACATCCATTGCGCCACGCGTTCGCGGCGCTGCTGATAAACCGATGGGTTGTGCAAGGGGTAAACCAGTGACATGTTGTTTGCCTAAAAAATCGAACAGTGAATCAAATTGTGCATCAAAAAAAGCCCAGTTAGCTATAAAAGCCGGGGCAATGCCCCGGGGCTGCCATGCTCATACTACAATTTGTGCAATTGATTAGGAATGTAGCACCATGGACTGGTTAAGCTGGCTTGTACCCTGGGAGTTTTCCCCGGCGTTGTTGATCTGCTTTGCAGTGGGAATCACCTTGTTCGTGCGTGGCCAGCGCGTGCACAAAGTCAGCACGTCGCGTCAGGTCTTGTTCTGGAGCGGCGTGGTGCTCATTTACCTGTCCATGCACACGCTGCTGGACTATTACGCTGAACGCATGTTTTTTATGCATCGCATTCAGCACCTGGTGTTGCACCACCTCGGTCCATTGGTCTTGATGGCCGCCTATCCCGGGTCGGTCATGCGCGCAGGCTTACCGTTGGCGTGGCGAGCGCGCCTGCGACGGTTTAATCAGACACTGACCGGGCGCGCCATTATTGCGATTTTGACGAACCCGATATTTGTGCCGGCCTTGTTCGTCTTTCTGGTGATCGTCTGGCTGATTCCTTCGGTGCAGTTCTACTCGATGCTGGACTGGCGTTTGTATCGCATCATGAACTGGTCAGTAGTCATCAGTGGCTTTATGTACTGGAACCTGATTCTGGATCGACGGCCCGCGCCGCCAGCGGCCATGACGCCCGGTGGCCGTGTAGTGTCACCGATTGTCACCATGGCCCCGCAAATGGTGGCAGGTGCCATTATTGCCTTTACCGAGCGTGACCTGTATCCGCTGTTTGACCTGTGCGGCCGTGCCATTGCCATGTCGGCCTTGACCGACCAGAGCATTGGCGGGCTAACGATGTGGATTCCCGCGGCCATGACCGAGGTTATCGGCATGCTGGTGGCGCTGCGCACGGTCATGCGCTTATCGGCCAAGGGTCGTTGGGGCAAGGGACCGCCGCCGGCGCCACGAGAACCGGAGCCAGCGACCGGGTAGGGCTGTCAGCCGTCAGTTTCTAGTGCTACGGCTCAAGACCGTGATATTTCTTGCCGTAGGCCACCGTGGCGGCAAACATGCCGGCTTTGCTGCCACAGTCATAGCGCGTGCCCTCGTAGCGATGCGCAAATACCGGTTTGTCCTGCATGAGTGACGCAATTCCATCGGTGAGCTGAATCTCGCCGCCCGAGCCTGCCTGGGTGCGGCGCAAATGCGCAAACACGGCGGCGTCCAGCACATAGCGGCCCACCACGCCAAGCGTGGAGGGCGCAACCTCGGGCTTGGGTTTTTCTACGATGGCATGAACCTTGTCGGTGCGCTCATCAACGTTGGTTGAAGACACGATGCCGTATTTGTCGGTGTCTTGCGGTGCGACTTCTTCGACGCCAAGGATGCTGCCCTGATGGGTAAGCGCCGCATCAATCAGCTGCGAGAGCACAGGCTTGTCCGCATCAATCAAGTCATCAGCCAAAAGCACGGCAAAAGGCTCGTCACCGACAATCGGTGCGGCTGTCAAAACCGCATGGCCAAGGCCAAGCGGGGCCGTTTGGCGAATGTAAATGCAGTTCACATGGTCGGGCAGCACATTTTTTACCGCGGCAAGCAGCGTTTGCTTGTCCTTGCGCGCGAGCTCCATTTCGAGTTCGGGTGCCGAGTCAAAGTGATCTTCGATGGCACGTTTGCTGCGGCCTGTCACAAAAATCAACTCGGTTACACCAGCAGCCACAGCCTCTTCGACGGCATACTGAATCAAGGGCTTGTCCACAACTGGCAGCATTTCCTTGGGCATGGCTTTGGTGGCGGGCAGGAACCGGGTGCCAAGACCGGCAACCGGAAATACAGCTTTTCTGACGGGACGCATGGTGGATTTCCAGGAACTAACAACAATTGCCCGGTATCATACTCTGATGATGTTAAGTCTGCCTTCAACCCTTAAGCGTCGCTTGGCGGCCTGCGTGGTCAGCGCCTGCCTGCCCGGCATGCTGGTGTCCCCGGCGGTGGCTCAGCCCTCGGGCTTGCCCAGCATCGGGTCAGCTAGCGGCAATGAGCTCTCACCGGTGTTTGAGCAGGCCATGGGCGATCTCATCATCGCCCAGGGACGGCGTGACCCCACGTTTGTGCACGACGCGGAAATCAACCAGTACTTAAATGACATGGGTCAGCGCCTGGCACGCTACGCCGCCAATTCAGTCGGCCCCATTGACGTGTTTGGCGTGCGTGACCCGAAGTTCAACGCCTTTGCCTTGCCTGGGGGCTACATCGGCATCAACACCGGCTTGATTGTTCAAGCCGATTCGGAGTCTGAGGTTGCCGGCGTGGTGGCCCACGAAATTGCGCATGTCACGCAACGGCATATCGCCCGGGGTTTGACCCAACAACGCCAAAGTGAATACGTGGCTATGGCAGCGATCGCCGCCTCATTGTTGGCTGCGCTTGCCGGGGGCGTTAACGTGGCCACCGGTATTGCCGCCTTTGGACAGGCCGCGGCTATCGATCAGCAACTCGGGTTTTCTCGTG
>CBFHXV010000031.1:0-21190 GCA_965659885.1 Burkholderiaceae bacterium
AGGTATTGCCTGAAGTCGTGGACAAGCAGGGTCAACGCATTTCGAGCTCCCAGGTGCGTCAGGCCATGCAAGACGGTGACATGACCAAGGTTTGCGCCCTGCTAGGATCGCCTTGGCGCGTCTCAGGCCACGTGCTCCACGGCAAAAAATTGGGAAGAACACTCGGATTCCCGACACTTAACTTGCGCGTAAGCGACCACACCGCGGCCCGATTTGGCATTTATGTGGTGCGGGTACACGGTTTAGCTCAAAACCCCTTGCCTGGCATCGCCAGCTTGGGCAAGCGCCCAACGGTGGACGATGACCTTGGCGTGTTGCTCGAGACCCACGTACTTGATGCCGATGTGCAAGCCTACGGTAAACTCGTGTCGATTGAACTCCTGCAACACGTGCGGGACGAAGAGAAATTTCCCGATTTGACCTCGTTGACAGCCGCGATGCAGCGCGACCGCCAGCACGCGATGGATTACTTTGCGCACCATGGATTACAAGACAACACTTAACCTGACCGACACGCCCTTTCCCATGCGCGGCAATTTGCCCAAGCGCGAGCCGCAGTGGGTGGCCCAGTGGGAAGAAAAAGGCGTTTATCGCGCCATTCGCCAAGCCAGTGCCGGCCGTCCCCGGTTTGTGTTGCATGATGGTCCGCCCTACGCCAATGGGTCGATTCACATCGGCCACGCGGTAAACAAGATTCTCAAGGACATCATTGTCAAGAGCCGCAACATGGCTGGCTTTGATGCGCAATACGTTCCTGGCTGGGACTGCCACGGCATGCCCATCGAAATCCAGATCGAGAAACAGTTTGGTAAAGGCCTGCCCGTGGCCGAAGTCCAGTCCAAAGCTCGTGCTTATGCGCTTGAGCAGATCGAGAACCAGCGCAAGGACTTTAAACGTCTTGGCGTGCTTGGCCAGTGGGATGAGCCCTACCTGACCATGAACCACAAGACCGAGGCCAATGAGATCCGGGTGCTGTCACGCATTATGCAAAAAGGCTATGTCTTTCGTGGCCTCAAGCCCGTGAACTGGTGCTTTGATTGTGGTTCGGCCCTGGCGGAGGCCGAGGTCGAATACGCTGAGCGCACCGATGCAGCCATTGACGTGGCATTTCCGTTTGCCGACAAATCAGGCTTGGCCAAAGCCTTTGGTCTGGATGAGGTAGGCGATGGCGCGATTGTGATTTGGACCACCACGGCCTGGACCATCCCGGCCAACCAGGCCTTAAACATCCACCCTGAATTCGAATACGCGCTGGTTGAACTCGACAAGGCGCTACCGACTGGCCGTCTTTTGCTGCTAGCCAAAGACCGGGTCCAAGCCTGCTTGGAAAGCTGGGGTTTAAGCGGCAAGGTACTGGCAACGGCGCTTGGCGACAAACTAGCCAACGTGACCTTCAAGCATCCATTGGCAGACATGGATGCCGGGTTTGACAGACTCTCGCCGATTTACCTGGGTGATTACGTCACGCTTGAGACCGGCACCGGCATCGTGCACTCTTCGCCCGCCTACGGTGTTGAGGACTTTGTGTCGTGCAAGGCGCATGGCTTGACCGACGACCAGATCTTGAACCCTGTTATGGGTGATGGCAAATACGCTGGCTGGCTGCCCCTGTTTGCCGGCCTGTCCATCTGGGACGCCAATCCAAAGATCATTGATACGCTCAAGCAAGCGGGTACGCTGGTGAAGCAATACGCACACCAACACAGTTACATGCATTGCTGGCGCCATAAGACCCCGGTGATTTACCGCGCCACCAATCAGTGGTTTGCCGGCATGGATGTCGAACCCAAGGATGGTGGCCCAAGCCTGCGCACTTCAGCCCTGGCCGCGATCGAACAAACCGCCTTCTATCCCAGCTGGGGAAAGGCACGACTGCACAACATGATTGCCAATCGGCCTGATTGGACGCTGTCGCGCCAACGCCAGTGGGGCGTGCCCATGGCGTTTTTTGTGCATAAAGAAACCGGTGAGCTGCATCCCGACACGCCTGCGTTGCTCGAGGAAGTGGCTAAACGGGTTGAACAAGGCGGCATCGAAGTCTGGCAGTCGCTGCAGCCCGCCGATTTGCTCAGTGCCGAGGATGCGCAGCACTACATTAAAAACCCCGACACACTGGATGTCTGGTTTGATTCGGGCTCAACGCACGCCACCGTCATGGGTGGACCAGAGAACGCTGATAACGGCTCGCACGGACAGCAATTGGCCTGGCCAGCCGATCTCTACCTTGAAGGCTCGGATCAGCATCGCGGCTGGTTTCACTCGTCATTACTAACGGGTTGCATGTTGTATGGGCGTGCCCCTTACAAAGGTTTGTTAACCCACGGGTTTGTGGTCGATGGACAAGGCCGCAAAATGAGCAAGTCCGTGGGCAATGTTGTGGCCCCACAAAAAGTCTCTGATTCGCTAGGCGCGGAAATCTTGCGACTCTGGGTCGCTAGCACCGACTACGCTGGAGAGCTTTCCATTTCCGAGGTGATCTTAAACCGCGTGGTCGAAGGTTATCGCCGTATCCGCAATACGCTTCGTTTTCTCCTGGCTAACCTGTCAGACTTCAAAGAGCAAGATAACAGCGTGCCGGTGGCTGAGCTCATGGAAATCGATCGCTATGCGCTGGTCATGACCGCCAAGGCACAAGCTGAGATTTTGGCGCACTATGAACGCTATGAGTTTCACCCGGCCATGGCGCGACTCCAGACGTTTTGTTCCGAAGATCTCGGCGCCTTCTACCTCGATGTGCTCAAAGACCGTCTCTACACCAGCGCGCCCAACAGTCACGCACGGCGGAGCGCGCAGACGGCACTTGTGCAGATCACACAAGCCTTGTTAAAGCTCATGGCACCGGTGCTGTCGTTTACCGCTGAAGAAGCTTGGGAGGTGTTGCGTGACATGACGCTAGCGCCAGTCGATGACGCCTCGAAAGTAACGATTTTTGCGCAGTGTTATCACAGCATCCCTGCCCCGGAAGACGCCGGTTCACTTGAGCTCAAGTGGCAGCGGTTGCGAGAAATCCGTGCTGAGGTTCTAAAGAGCCTGGAGGTGTTGCGTGCCGATGGCAAGATTGGCGCGTCGCTGCAAGCTGAAGTCGATATTGGCGCCAGTGGCGACGATCTAGCGCTGCTTGACAGCCTTGGCGACCAACTGAAGTTCCTGTTCATCGTCTCGCGTGCCCATACACATGCCTCAAACGATGGCCTACAGATTCAAGTGACTGCCTCTACACATCAAAAGTGCGCTCGCTGCTGGCATTACACCGCAGACGTCGGCAGCAACACCGAGCATCCCGAGATTTGTCAGCGCTGCGTTGACAATCTGGCTGAGGCTGAAAGTGGCTAAGTGGCTCAAGCTTGTGGCGCTGATCGTGGTGATCGATCAGGCCACCAAGTTAATGGCCGAGCATCTGCTGTCATTCGGGCAACGCGTACAGGTGTTACCCGTGTTTGATTTCACGCTGATTTACAACCGCGGTGCGGCGTTTAGCTTTCTGGCTCAGGGTGATGGCTGGCAGCGCTGGTTTTTAGCCGGGGTTGCGATACTGGCCATTGCCTTTATCGCCTGGCTCATGAAAACACAGGCGCATGAATCAAAACGCCTGATGTTGTCGTTATCACTGATCATGGCTGGCGCCATTGGCAACCTGATCGATCGACTGGCCTACGGGCACGTCGTGGATTTCTTGTTGCTTTACTGGCATCCGTGGTACTACCCAGCGTTTAACGTGGCCGATGTCGCCATTACCTTTGGCGCCATACTGCTGATCTGGGATGAGTTGCAACGTTGGCGGCGCGCACGCCAATCCAAATCGTAAACGAGGTCGAGATGGGTGACTTGCAGGGTAAACATATAGTTCTTGGTGTCAGCGGTGGCATTGCTTGCTACAAGTCCGCTGAACTGGTGCGCCGTCTCATGGATGAAGGCGCCACGGTTGATGTGGTGATGACGCAAAGCGCCTGCGAGTTTGTCAGCCCAGTCACGTTTCAAGCATTATCAGGCCGCCCGGTCTACACCGATCTCTGGGACAGTCGTGCGCCGAACAATATGGTGCACATCAATTTGACCCGCCAAGCTGACCTGGTCTTGATTGCACCGGCCACGGCCAACCTGATGGGCAAGCTGGCGCAGGGCATCTCTGATGATTTGCTCACCACGCTGTGCGTGGCAAGCACCAAAGCACTGCTCATTGCACCGGCGATGAATCGGGAAATGTGGCAAGCACCTTCAACGCAGCGCAACGTGGCGCAATTAAAGGCCGATGGCGTCCATCTCTTGGGGCCGGCTTCGGGTGACCAGGCCTGTGGCGAGGTGGGTGACGGGCGCATGCTCGAGCCCCACGACATCGTGGCGGCTGTGAGCGGACATTTACAGAAAAAAGTGCTTTCAGGCTTGACGGTGTTGATGACTGCAGGTCCCACCTGCGAGCCCATCGACCCGGTGCGGGTGATTACCAACCGCTCTTCTGGCAAAACCGGCTATGCCCTGGCACAAGCGGCTGCCAACGCGGGCGCTCGCGTCATACTGGTGTCTGGCCCTACGGGCTTGGCCTGCCCGCATGGCGTGACACGAATCGATGTGCAAACGGCCAGAGACATGCATGGGGCTGTGATGCAGCAGGTTGATCAAAGTGACATTTTTGTGGGTGTGGCCGCTGTGGCGGATTGGCGCGTGAGCAATGCATCGCCGCACAAGCTTAAAAAAACCGATGGCCAACCACCGGCACTCAGTTTTGAAATGAATCCGGATATTTTGTCGGAAGTCGCGCAACGCCAAAACGCGCCCTTTTGCGTTGGTTTTGCGGCCGAAACCACACTAGACGAGCAGGCCCTCATACAAAAACGCCAGCGCAAAGGCGTGGCCTTGCTGATCGCCAATTTGGCACAACACGTCATGGACAGCGATCACACCACGGTGCATCTGGTCGATTCACAAGGCGTCAGGCCCATGGGCAGTGGCACCAAACACGAAATTGCACGTGCGCTGATCGAGCACATCGCTGGCTCTTACCGCGCCCATCAAACCTAACGTCAAGCTAAACCGCTACACTGCCAACGCCCTAAACACCTGACACAGAGTCCCGATGCAAGCCTACATTGACCAAATCAGTCTTTTTATTGAAGCCAACCAAGCCTGGGCCGGACTGATTGTGTTCCTGCTCACCCTTGGTGAGTCCATGCTGATCGTAGGAATCATGATTCCAGCGACGGCCTTGCTCTTGTTCACCGGGGGCCTGGTAGGCGCCGGCACCTTGCAAGCCGCACCCATACTGCTTTGGGGGATTGCGGGCGCTATCGTTGGCGATGCGGTTTCGTACTGGCTCGGTCGGCTCATTGGCCCGACAATCTTGCGCTGGCGTATTGTCAAACGACATCGAACCACGGTTGCGCGGGCGCGCCTGTTCTTTTATCGCTACGGCTTTCTGTCGATCTTTTTTGGGCGTTTTCTGGGTCCGATACGCAGCACCATCCCGACCGTGGCTGGCGTTATGGGCATGTCGCATTGGCGATTCCAACTGGCTAACGCCTTGTCGGCCGCCCTTTGGGTACCCATGATGCTACTGCCCGGGTTTTTGGCTGCCAAAAGTGTGGAGGCGGCACAGCATGCCAATAACTTGACCCTGTACATTGGCGCCGGACTGTCGGTGGTCATTGGCGTGTGGCTGCTTTATGCCTTCACAAAGGGTCGCGGGGCGGCCAGTGAGCGCCAACAAAAACGGGCCAATCGTCACAAGGGTCACAATCGTCAAAAATCCTCTGATCCTTCGCGGGAGAACGCCTCTTGAAGACCGTAGACCTCAAAATCCTGGATGATCGACTCAAAGATCAATTACCAAGCTACGCCACGCCTGGGGCGGCAGGCCTTGACCTCAGGGCCTGCGTTGATCAGGCCCTGGAGATTGAGCCTGGACAGACGGTCCTTGTTCCCACGGGGCTGTCAATTCACCTGGCAGACCCAGGTTATGCCGCGATGATTCTGCCGCGATCCGGCTTGGGCCACAAACACGGCATTGTTTTGGGTAATCTGGTGGGCCTGATCGACTCAGACTACCAGGGCCCTTTGATGGTTTCGACTTGGAACCGTGGCCAACAGGTCTTTACGCTTGAACCCATGGAGCGTCTGGCGCAATTGGTTATCGTACCTGTGGTTCAGGCTGCGTTCCGCGTGGTTGACGAGTTTGAGTCTGACAGTGATCGCGGTGCCGGCGGCTTTGGCAGCACCGGCACGAAATAGCCAATAGAAACGGCCAACAAAAGCAGCACATCCGTTAAACACCAAATAACCCATACGGCTGAGGTCTCGTTCTTGGGATCTTGAGAGCCAGATGGGAAAGCACTTATGGCTCTGACGCTTACTGAACCAAAGCAGCAGTATGAAGTAAGAAGAGCCCCTAACAGGGCTCTTCTCACTCACGGGACAACGATCCTGGATCGACCCTAAGTGGATGCTGGCAAGACAGCGAGGGCGCCTAGACGTCCTCTAAAGTTAAAAGCCAAAGCTTCATGTCTCGTCATGCACCAACTCTTTGGAAGACTCCTTCTTCTTGGATGAGCCACCTCCGCTGTCTTGCACATGCAAGATAACTTCGTTCTTGTCATCAAGGTCGAGCGTGACCGTGCCGCCACTGACAAGGCGACCGAACAGCAGCTCGTCGGCCAACGCACGTCTTAGCATGTCTTGAATCAGACGCTGCATGGGTCTTGCACCCATCAAGGGGTCAAATCCCCGCTCGGCCAGGAAGTCGCGCAATTTCTCGGTGAACGTGGCGTCAACACGCTTTTCATGCAGCTGATCTTCAAGCTGCATGAGGAACTTGTCGACCACGCGCAAGATGATGTCCTTGGACAGTGGTGAGAAGTGAACAATCGCATCGAGTCGGTTTCTGAACTCTGGTGAGAACAAGCGCTTGATTTCACCCATTTCATCGCCAGCTTCACGCGTGTTCGCGAACCCAATACTGGGCTTGCTCATGGCTTCAGCACCGGCGTTGGTGGTCATCACCAGAATGACATTACGGAAATCCGCCTTGCGGCCGTTATTGTCAGTCAATGTGCCGTGATCCATCACTTGCAGCAGGATGTTAAATACATCCGGATGCGCCTTCTCGATTTCGTCGAGCAGCAACACGCAATGCGGCTGCTTGTTGATCGCTTCCGTTAACAACCCGCCCTGGTCATAGCCCACATATCCAGGCGGCGCGCCAATCAAACGCGAAACGGTATGACGCTCCATGTATTCGGACATGTCAAAGCGAAGCAGCTCAATGCCCATGGTGAAGGCTAATTGCCTTGCCACTTCAGTTTTACCCACACCCGTGGGACCACTAAAGAGGAACGACCCAATAGGCTTGTCAGGCTTGCCCAAGCCCGAACGTGCCATCTTGATGGCCGCAGCAAGCGCTTCGATGGCTTGGTCTTGGCCAAACACCACGGTTTTAAGATCACGCTCGAGCGTCTCAAGACGACTACGGTCGTCTGTTGAGACCGACTGAGGCGGAATGCGCGCGATCTTGCAAATGATGCTCTCGATATCGTGCTTGCCAATGACTTTCTTTTGCTTGGATTTGGGCAACAACTTTTGCGCCGCGCCTGCCTCGTCGATGACGTCAATGGCCTTGTCAGGCAAGTGACGGTCATTGATATGGCGAGCCGACAGCTCGGCAGCCGTTGTTAAGGCAGCGGCTGAGTACTTCACGCCATGATGCTCTTCAAAGCGTTGCTTTAAGCCACGCAGAATCTGCACGGTTTGATCCACCGTAGGCTCAACGATGTCGACCTTTTGAAAGCGTCGAGACAAAGCAGCGTCTTTCTCAAAAATCCCGCGAAACTCGGTGTAAGTGGTTGCGCCAATGCAACGCAGCTGGCCCGAAGACAGTGCTGGCTTCAAGAGGTTAGACGCATCAAGCGTGCCGCCAGAGGCAGAACCCGCACCGATCAGGGTGTGGATCTCGTCGATGAACAAAATCGCATCTGGGTTGCTTTTAAGTTGCTTTAAGACCGACTTCAAGCGCTGCTCAAAATCACCACGGTACTTGGTACCCGCAAGCAAGGCTCCCATGTCCAGGGCGTACACCTGAGCATCGAGCAACACGTCAGGCACATCTTTTTTGGTGACTCGATAAGCCAGCCCTTCGGCAATCGCTGTTTTGCCGACACCGGCCTCGCCCACCAGCAAGGGGTTGTTCTTGCGGCGACGACACAAAATCTGGATGACCCGTTCGATTTCCTGGTCACGTCCGATCAGGGGGTCAATCTTGCCTGACTGGGCTGCTGCATTGAGGTCCTGCGCATACTGGTCGAGCGCAGACTGCCGTGCCTCGCTGGCTTCTTCGGTTTGTTGCTGCGACTCGCGAGCCGTGCTTTGCGTTTCGGCTTGCTGGTTCTTGGTGATGCCATGTGACAAGAAGTTCACCACATCAAGGCGCGAGATGCCCTGCTGCTGCAAGTAGTAAACCGCATGCGAGTCCTTTTCCCCGAAGATGGCCACCAACACGTTGGCGCCCGTCACAGGCTTCTTGGATGTGCCGCCGGCCGACACGTGCATGATGGCACGCTGTATCACGCGCTGGAATCCCAACGTGGGTTGTGTATCCACCTCACCACCTTCGGGAATCACTGGCGTATTGTCAGCGACAAACTTTCTCAAACTGTTGCGCAGGTCGTCCATGTCGGCTGCGCAGGCTTTGAGCACCTCAATGGCGGCAGCATTGTCAAGCAACGCAAGCAACAAATGCTCAACCGTAATAAATTCGTGCCGCGCTGATCGCGCTTCCACGAATGCCATATGCAAACTTACTTCCAATTCTTGGGAAATCACGATTCCTCCCGTTGCCGCCTTGGCATGTCAACAGCCCCAAACCTCAAGGCCTTGTATCCGCTGTGACTAGCTTACTGAATAAATCCGGTTTGTTGTAACCATTCTACGCAGGTCGCAAAAAAATCACCTAATCCCCTACTGGCTCCATGACGCACTGCAGCGGATGTTGCTGACTTCTGGCAAACTGTAAGACCTGATGAATTCGGGTCGCTGCCACATCATGGGGATAAATGCCGCAAACGCCCTTTCCCTCGTGATGCACCTTGAGCATGATCGACATCGCCTCTTCCTGGCTTTTGCCAAACACCTTCTGTAGCACATGCACCACAAATTCCATGGGCGTGTAGTCATCATTTAGCAAGATAACCTGATACATCGGCGGGGGCTTAACTTCTGCCGTCTGCTTCTCTAGCACGACGGAGCCAGATGACTCTTTTTCAGTGGACATATCGGGTGGTGGCACGGAAATTGTTGGATTTGTGCCAAGTTTATTGCAGCCCGCCCTAAGAGAAAACCCGCTAATGTCTTGACGGCAAACACAAATTTGACGCATATTCACCTCGTGCGGCAACTGATCGGTTTCGGTCGCGGCATACGTGGGGCATTCAGACACTGTCTGTCCCGAGGTCATTTTTAAGCAAGAAGAGGCAGTCGCGATGTCTGATTCGACCAGCGCCCCGGACGCTCAGGGCAACCCCACCGCTACGGGAACCGTTAAATGGTTCAACGATGCAAAGGGATTTGGATTTATCACCCCGGACGACGGTGGTGAAGATTTGTTTGCTCACTTTTCGTCTATCCAAATGAATGGTTTCAAAACACTGAAAGAAGGCCAAAAGGTCAATTTTGAAATCACGCAAGGACCTAAAGGCAAACAGGCTGTCAATATAACGGCGGGCTAAACGGTGCGCGGGAATAACCCCCCGCGTATTGATTGTTTTCGATGTGCCAAACACGCGTGGCGTTAAGGCACATGGTTCTGATCCGATGCAATCGCAAGCGTCGCTCTTGACGTGTGCGCTGTGGCACATTTGTGCGTTATCGATCTGTGACGTGGCGCAGGTCTTTGTGTGCCTCATTGGTGCTATCCTGATCCCTTCAGCACGAACGCGATGGCTCGGTTACCCTCGTTGATCGACTCATACGCAACAGTCAAGGCTAGCCTCTCATGACTCGGTTTCTCATCATCTTGGGTCTGGTTTTAGGGTTTGCTCCCTTGGACTCATCCCAGGCACAAGGCCAAGGTCAAGCGCAATTGCCGCTAACTGACTTGTACGTGGGCATGCATCGGCTACAGACCGAAGTCGCGCGCAAGCCCCACCATCGCGCCCAAGGCATGATGTGGCGCCAAGAGATGCCTGAGAATCGTGGCATGCTGTTTGTGTTCGAAGGCCATGCCACGCACTGCTTCTGGATGCGCAACACCTACATCCCCCTCTCAATCGCGTTTTTGCGCGATGATGGCTCGATTGTCAATATCCGCAAAATGCAGCCACTTAATGATGCCCAACATTGTCCTCAGGAGCCCGTGCGATTCGCGCTAGAGGTTAATCAGGGATGGTTTGAGAAGCGCAACATCGCACCCGACCACAAGGTGCGCGGATTGGAAGCGCTCATTAAAAGCCCGTGAGCCTGCGCGCGCCAACCCCGTTGAAGCAGTCCCTTAGATACGCTCAATCACGGTCGCAATGCCCTGTCCCACCCCGATACACATGGTGCACAGCGCGTACCGACCACCTGTGCGATGCAATTGATTGACGGCAGTCATCACCAAACGCGCGCCCGAAGCACCGAGTGGATGGCCCAGTGCAATAGCGCCCCCATTTGGGTTCACGCGTGGATCGTCGTCGGCCACACCGAGCATACGCAGCGAAGCCAGGCCCTGAGCGGCAAAGGCCTCATTCAGCTCGATCACATCCATCTGTTCGATCGACAAACCGGTCAGTGCCAACACCTTTTGTGATGCCGGCGCCGGGCCAATGCCCATGATGCGAGGCTCCACACCAGCCACGGCCATGCCGAGCACCCGCGCCCGTGGCGTCAAACCATGGGCCTTGGCCGCTGACTCACTGGCGATCAACATCGCCACAGATCCATCATTGACCCCAGAGGCGTTACCTGCTGTGACGGAGCCGCCTTCGCGCACCACGCCCTTGAGTTTAGCCAGGGCTTCTAAGCTCGTCTGGCGAGGATGTTCATCGCGGTCAACCACCAGCGGATCACCCTTGCGCTGCGGGATACTGACGGGGACGATTTCCGAATCGAACACACCATTGGCTTGCGCGGCAGCGGCCTTGTTCTGGCTGGCCAACGCAAATTTGTCCTGATCCTCGCGTGACACCCCAAACTGATCTGCCACATTTTCGGCGGTCTCTGGCATGGCATCCACGCCGTACTTCTCTTTCATCAATTTGTTGATGAAACGCCAACCAATGGTCGTGTCGTAAATCGATGCTGACCGTGAAAACGCCGAGGTGGCTTTGCCCATGACAAACGGCGCTCGGCTCATGCTTTCCACACCACCGGCGATCATGAGCTCGGTTTCACCGAGCCGGATAGCGCGCGCCGCGCTGCCCACAGCGTCCATGCCAGAGCCACACAACCGATTGACAGTGGCGCCAGGCACATCAGTGGGCAGCCCCGCGAGCAAGGTGGCCATGCGCGCCACATTTCGATTGTCTTCACCTGCCTGATTGGCGCAGCCGTAGAGAACATCGTCCACGCGCTGCCAGTCGACTGAGGCATTACGTTGCATCAGGGCTTTGATGGGCAACGCAGCGAGGTCATCGGTGCGCACAGAAGAAAGCGCGCCACCGTATCGGCCGATTGGTGTGCGCGCTGCATCGCAAATAAAGGCTTGTTTTTCGCTCATGGAATCCCCCGTGTGTCAGTGTCAGGTTTGTCTGAATCTATTTAGCGCGCCGTCTTCAGTGCGTCATTGTTTGGGGGATGATAAAACACAAAATCTCAACAGGTGTTGCCGACTGAACGGTTCATTGGCATTGGAGATGGCAACAGGCATGTCGCAAACAACAACGTCCGCCAAAGCGACTTTTGGCGGACGTTGTTTAACCGTCTTGCCGCCGATAAATACGGCAAGATGATGGTGAATCGCTCGAGATTAAGCGAAGTTCTTTTCTGCGAAAGACCAGTTCACCAACTTCCAGAACGTCTCGAGATATTTGGGGCGAGCATTGCGGTAGTCAATGTAATAGGCATGCTCCCAGACGTCACAGGTCAACAGGGGCTTGTCATCGGTGGTCAAGGGTGTGGCCGCATTGCTGGTGTTAACAATATCAACCGAGCCGTCAGCCTTTTTAACCAGCCAGGTCCAGCCCGAACCAAAGTTGCCAGCTGCCGACTTGTTAAACGCTTCCTTGAAGGCCTCAACACTGCCCCACTTGGCATTAATGGCATCGGCCAACGCGCCGCTCGGCTCACCACCGCCGTTGGGCGACAGGCTGTTCCAGTAAAAGGTGTGATTCCAGACCTGAGCAGCATTGTTAAACACGCCACCGGAGGATTTCTTCACGATATCCTCAAGCGAAGCGTTTTCAAACTCGGTGCCCGGGATCAGGTTGTTCAGATTGGTCACGTAAGTCTGATGGTGTTTGCCGTAGTGGTACTCAAGCGTCTCCTTGGAGATGTGCGGTGCCAAAGCATCCATCTCGTAGGGCAACGGTGCAAGGGTATGTGTCATGGAAACGGTATCCTTTTTTTGAGTCGTTGGAATAGTGGTCGGGCGTAAACGCACGCCCAATCGGCATCATTGTAGCCAATCGCACTGCCGTTAGGCATCAACCCTTTTTGTCGTTACGGTTTTGTGGACTTGTGCGCGCTCGTGCCGACCTCACTGATGCGAGCCTGTGCTGTGCCCTGCCCGAAAGTAATCGAAATGTCGTCTTCAGGCGCTAGTGCTGAGGCCGACTGCACAATGCGCCCCAACGAGTCGCGCACAATAGAGAACCCGCGCTCAAGAGGCGCTGATGGTGACATGGCACGCAAGTTCGCCTGAGCTTGTTCGAGCCGGTGTGCACGGTTTGTCATCGACTGCATCATCAAACTCGGCATTGCGTGGCTCAGACGCTCAAGTCGCTGCCTGTAGCCCACCAGATCCGGTTGCGCATGGCGCAAGCGTTGCGTCAGTAGCGCCACTTCATGGCGCTTGGCAGCAATACGCTGCGAAGGAGCCACAAGCCGTAACTGTAAACGGTCAAGACGTTGGAATGCTTGGTCAAGCTCACGCTCTATGCGTTGTCTCAATGCCCCAACCTGCCCGCCAAGCATGCTCATCAATTCTTGGCGCGGCATGCAGCACATCTCGGCGGCCGCCGTTGGTGTCGGCGCTCGCAAATCCGCAACAAAGTCCGCGATTGTGGTGTCAGATTCGTGGCCGACGCCAGAAATCACGACAATGGCGCTTGACGCGATATCGCGCGCCAGATTCTCGTCATTAAAGGCCCACAAGTCCTCAATGCTGCCCCCGCCTCTGACCATCAGAATGGTATCGACTTCCTGGCGCTCATTGGCTCTTGCCAGTGCCTGTCGCAGTGCCAGCGGCGCACTTTGTCCTTGAACCAGACAGGGGTAGATCACCACGGGCACATGCGGGGCACGTCTGGCCAGCGTGGTGAGCACGTCATGCAATGCCGCCGCACCAAGCGATGTGATAATGCCAATGGCGCGCGGCATGCGGTCAATAGCACGCTTGCCCGCCATATCGAATAGCCCTTCGGCTTGCAGCTTGTTTTTCAGCAGCTCGAACTGCTCGTGCAAAGATCCCCTACCCGCTCGCCTGAGTGCCTGAATATTGAGCTGAAACTCACCGCGTGGCTCATACAACCCCACACGAGCTTGCACTTCAACCGTGTCACCGACTTCGGGCATAAAGGCACAGTGGGCCTGGCGACCCCGAAACATGACCGCCCTGACAACCGCCTTATCGTCTTTGAGCGATAAATAAAAGTGGCCTGAAGCCGCGCGAGTGAAGCTCGAGATTTCGCCCCTGACCCAAATCAAACCGAACTGCAGGTTAAGCGCATCAGCAACCGCTTCATTGAGCTCGCTAACGGCATAAAAAGAGGGATCAGCAGCGTCGTTTATGAATGTACTTCCAACTGTCATGAGGCTTCCCGGCGCAAATCTGTCCACAGCTCCCGTCGTTTCTAGGTGTGACGTTTTCACCACAGATTTTTCTATTGGAGTTGTGCAATATTTTTAACGTTATTTGGAGAAAAAACGGTTAACCAACTGTTTTTAATGGAAAATGATAATTTCTGTTTTTATTGCTTACTTTTTAATCAAACCACCTCGGAAAGCACGGATTCGGCAATTACGAATAGTTTTCCCAGACTTATCCACAGAAACTGTGGATATATTCCGACGCCTTTTGAGCTTGCCTACCCGTCTCGACTGTCCGGCTCGACTTGCCACTTAAGGTCGTCCAACCGTACCATAGCGATGCACCGGCGCTTGTGCACGGGCATCATTGTCGAGGCGAACCCATCTTGCAGTCAATTATTGCCGAGGCCGGCTGGCCGATCTGGCCGCTTTTACTGATCTCCGTGATCGCACTGGCCATCATATTTGAACGATTAATCAGCTTGCGCCGCACGCGCGTCTGTCCGGCAGGCATTGCCGATGAAGCGGTCAGACTTTATCGAAGTGGCAGCACCGATGGCGACTCTTTGACCCGACTTCGACATGCCTGCCTGGCTGGGGGCGTTCTTAGCACCATTCTGGAAAACAGGCACCAGCCTTTGGCTGAAATACGCTACCAAGCCGAGCTTGCCGGCGGCGACGCTGCGCACACCATGCAACGCTTCCTGCCCGCGTTAGCCATGATTGCGACCGTGGCGCCACTGATGGGCCTGTTTGGCACGGTTGTTGGCATGATTGAAATCTTTGCCGCCTACCAGCCTGGTGGCACGGACCCTGGGCAACTGGCCAGAGGCATTTCCATCGCCCTGTACAACACAGGCTTTGGCATTCTGATTGCCGTGCCAGCGGCCGTTGCTCACCGGCTGTTGCGCGTGCATGTGGAGAACTTGCTGGTGCAAATTGAGCAAGCTGGTCGGTCGGTCATAGACCGCATGCAAGACTAGGAAGGCTGAGGCATGCGTATCCGACAAAGAGCCGCCCTTGATGAACCGGACATCAACTTTATCCCGCTCATTGATGTGTTGCTGGTGATTGTGATTTTTTTGGCGGTCTCCACGACATTCGCTCAAGAGCGTGTACTGGAAGTGCTGTTGCCTCAAGCACAAACCGACGCGCCTGCACCAAACGCCATTAGCTTAACCATCGACCCCGAAGGTCGTATGGCTGTTAACGACCGGCTGCTGCCTCAATCCACGCTGCGTGCTGTCGCTGAGGCCTTGCGCCAGCAAGCGGCAGGCCAAGATGTCTCGCTCATTATTCGAGCCGACGGCAACGCGAGCCATCAATCGGTAGTCACCGCCATGCAGGCGGCTCGGCAAGCTGGCATTGACAAGCTTGGCTTTGCCGCTCAGGTCACCGACTAACCCTCATGGCAATAGGCGACGAGCTCCAGACTTGGCTTGCCCGACAATGGCAGCACCGCGGCCTCTGGGCCTACGCCAATCTGCCGCTGTCCTGGATATACGGCTGGATCTCTAGGCGCACCAAGCGCGCGTATGAGCACGGAAGACGAGAAGCCTACCGCCCGTCAGTGCCAGTCATCGTGATTGGCAACATCTACGTCGGCGGCACCGGCAAGACGCCGGTCACGTGCGCCCTGGCGCAAGAACTAACGACGCTAGGGTTTACGCCTGGATTGGTTAGCCGAGGTTATGGACGTCAAGCCAGTCACGCCCCTGCATGTGGGAGCGGTTCGGATCTTGACTGGCGCACCTATGGCGATGAACCTGCACTGATTGCCGCCAAGACCGGTATGTCGATAAGCGTGCATGCTGACCGGGCATTGGCTGCCCAACACTTGTTGCTGCACGACCCCAGCGTGGACGTTATTTTGAGTGATGACGGTCTGCAGCATCATCGGCTGGCGCGCGACTTTGAAGTTTTGGTGCAAGATGAACGTGGCATTGGCAACGGTTGGTTACTGCCAGCAGGTCCCTTGCGTGAGCTGCCATCAAGGCGAAACACGGTCGACTTGGTGCTGCAACGCTGCCAGCAACACGTTCTTGACAGCTTTACGTCTCCCGCGTTCTCCGTCTGCCTGTCACGTTGGCGACACGCCGTCTCGGGCCGGGTTCTGCCTGCCGGTGGGTTGACCGATGGCGGGTCATTGGTCGCCCCGGTGATTGCAGTAGCTGCCATTGGCGTGCCCGAACGTTTTTTTGACAGCGTCCGATCGCTGGGCATCGAACTTAGTCACACCGAGGCGCTGGCTGACCACCAACCCATCGACCTTGACTGGCTTGAGCGTCAAAATGCAGGCACTATACTTGTCACAGAGAAAGACGCAATCAAGATGCCGACCATTCGAGATGCCCGTATATGGGTCGCCGAAACAACGGTGCAATGGTGGCAAGACGATATTGGCGCTTTTATTGAACACAAGCTTGCTCAGGCAGGCATTAAACGCCCGAGGTGACGCATGGATCACAAGCTGCTCGATATTTTGGTGTGCCCCATCTGCAAGGGGCGGCTACAGATGAATGCCGACAAAACCGGGTTAGTTTGCCGCGCAGACAAGCTGGTTTTTCCGATTCATGATGGTATCCCCGTGATGCTCGAATCCGAAGCCTCGCCACTGCTGGGCGATAGCCTCGATAAAACGACCCACTCAGCGGGCGGCCGGACCACTGACACATCGACGTCTGCTTCCCACTAAAAGGCCAAGGCGTCATGTCTTTTGTGGTCATCATCCCGGCCCGTTGGGCCTCAAGTCGACTGCCAGGCAAAATGTTGGCAGACTTGGCTGGCAAGCCCCTGATTGTGCACACCGCTGAACGTGCAGCGAGATCCAAGGCCATGCAGGTGGTGGTTGCCACCGACCATCACGACATTGCAAAGGCATTGGCCGAGCACGGTGTATCGTACGTGATGACCGATGTGGATTTGCCTAGCGGCACGGACCGCCTGGCTCAAGCCGCTCGATGGCTTGGGCTTGACGATCAAACCTTGGTGGTTAACGTGCAGGGAGACGAGCCACTGATTGACCCTTCGTTAATTGATGTGCTGGCCGATTGCTTACAAAACAACCCTGATGCGGCCATTGCGACGGCCGCCACCGTTTTGAACCGACTTGAGGATCACGACAACCCCAACATCGTCAAAGTGGTATGCGACCCATCGGGGCGTGCGCTTTATTTCTCACGCGCGCCTATCCCTTATCAACGCGAGCAAGTGCCTGGGCTCGTGCCCTTGCAGCACATCGGCATCTATGCCTATCGCGTGAACTTTCTGCATGCTTTCCCAGAACTGACGCAAGGCTTACTTGAGCGGGCTGAAATGCTAGAACAGTTGCGTGCGCTCGAACATGGCTTCAAAATTCAGGTGCTCGTGTCAACGGCAGCTCATGTGCCTGGCGTAGACACAGCCGAGGATTTGGAGGCCGCGCGACAAGCGCTAGAGGACTCGGTTAAGGGATAGTGCCTACGTATCGCATAGCCCGCCCTGAGCTGAATGCGGCATAATCGAACCGATTGAACAAAGACAATGAACAGGACTTGACATGCGACTTATATTGCTCGGCCCGCCAGGCGCAGGCAAAGGCACACAGGCGACTTTCATTACCGAACATTTCGGTATTCCACAAATATCGACCGGTGACATGCTGCGTGCTGCCGTTAAGGCTGGCACGCCCCTGGGCTTGCAGGCCAAAGCCGTCATGGAGTCCGGTGGCCTGGTCTCAGATGACTTGATTATCGGGCTGGTGCAAGACCGGCTGTCACAGCCCGACTGCCAGTCGGGATATCTCTTTGACGGGTTTCCTCGCACGATCCCGCAGGCCGATGCCTTAAAGAGCGCCAATGTGGCGTTGGACTTTGTGCTCGAAATTGATGTGCCTGAAGAGGAAATCATCGAGCGCATGAGTGGTCGGCGCGTGCACCCAGCCAGTGGGCGCTCGTACCACGTGAAATTCAACCCACCAAAGGTTGAAGGCGTTGATGATGTCACGGGCGAAGCACTGGTGCAGCGCGACGACGACAAAGAAGAAACCGTACGTCACCGCTTGTCTGTCTATCGCGAGCAGACACGTCCGCTGGTGGATTACTATGCCAGTTGGGCAGATGCTGACCCCAAGGCTGCGCGCTATCGCAAGATCAATGGTGTTGGTGATCTCAAGGACATACGTCAGCGTATCCTTGACGCCCTGCAACCCTAGTGTCACCTGCCGCTTGTAGGATCCAAGGCTCTGGCTGAGCAGGCTGACACTCGACTTCAAGGATGACTGAATCATGCAAATCGCAAACCACACATTTATCGTCACAGGCGCGGCTTCGGGCCTAGGGGCAGGCACGGTACGTATGCTCGTTGACAACGGCGCCAAAGTGATCATGGCTGACGTGCAAGATGAGATGGGCCAAGCACTGGCTGCTGAACTCGGACAGGTCTATGTGCATTGCGATGTGACCCAGGAAGCCGACGCCCAAGCCGTGGTCAAAGCCGCCACCGAAGCCGGTAATCTGTACGGGCTCATTAACTGCGCGGGCATCGCACCGGCCGCCAAAACCGTGGGCAAGAACGGCGCGCATGCACTGGACCTCTTTCAAAAAGCGCTCATGGTCAACACGGTGGGCAGCTTTAACATGATCCGTTTGGCCGCGCAGGCCATGCAGCAAAACGAGCCACTCGAGACGGGCGAGCGTGGCGTGCTGATTAACACTGCATCGGTGGCTGCCTATGACGGCCAAATCGGCCAAGCCGCCTACGCGGCCTCAAAAGCAGCCGTGGTGGGCATGACGTTACCCATTGCTCGCGACCTCGCGCCGCAAGGGATTCGCTGCATTACCATCGCGCCTGGCATCTTTGGCACCCCCATGATCTTTGGCATGCCACAAAACGTGCAGGACTCACTGGCTGCCAGCATCCCCTTCCCCTCACGTCTGGGCCGTCCAGAAGACTACGCCAAGCTGGTGCACCAGATTGTCACAAACGACATGCTCAATGGCGAAACCATTCGTCTTGACGGCGCCATCCGCATGCCACCGAAATGAGTCTGTTCAGGGCTGCGGCCACAGTGAGCAGCCTAACGCTGCTCTCAAGAATCACTGGCCTGGCTCGCGACATCATCATTGCTCGCACCTTTGGTGCGAGCGCACTGACCGACGCATTCTGGGTCGCGTTTCGTATACCCAACCTACTCAGGCGACTGTTCGCCGAAGGTGCTTTCACGCAAGCCTTCGTGCCCATTCTTGCTGAGGTCAAACAAACCAGCCAAGGCACGGCTGACGTGCGCCAGACCATTGACCGTGTGGCCATGGCTTTGTTCTCTGTGCTGAGCATTATCACTTTATTAGGCATCGTGGGCGCACCGCTGGTGGTGCTGGCCATTGCCAGTGGCTTGGGCGCCAGTGATCGGGCAGCTGAGTACGATGCGGCCATCTGGATGACACGCGTGATGTTTCCCTACATCGTGTGCATGTCTCTCGTGTCATTTGCTTCGGGTGTGCTCAATACTTGGAAACGATTTGCCGTACCTGCGGTTACGCCCGTGCTTTTAAACCTGAGTATGATCGGCGCAAGCATCTGGCTGTCTGGCCATGTCGCGCAACCGATTTACGCACTGGCGCTCGGGGTCATGATTGGCGGTGTTGCACAGCTTGCGGTTCAGTGGTGGGCCATTTCTCGCATGGGCTTGTCACCCAGACCCTGCTCGCCACGCCAGGCATTTGGTGATAGGACCGTGCGACGCGTCATGCGCCAGATGGTGCCCGCCACGCTTGGGGTTTCTGTGGCGCAAATTTCGATTTTGATTAACACCAATATCGCCACTTGGCTCACACCCGGCAGCGTGACTTGGCTGTCGTTTGCCGACAGACTGATGGAGTTCCCGACCGCTTTGATTGGGGTGGCACTAGGCACCGTGCTGCTACCGACACTGTCGAAGGCAAGTGCTGATCAAGCCCACGAGGACTACAGTCGACTGCTTGGCTGGGGCATGCGCCTGGTGTTTTTTATGGGCTTGCCTGCGGCCCTGACCATGATGCTCATGGCCGATGCGCTGGTGGCAACCCTGTTTCAGTACGGTGCGTTTAATGCCAACGACGTCTATCAAACCGAGATCGCGGTGATGGCCTACGCTGTCGGACTGCTGGGCTTATTGCTAGTCAAGATCTTGGCACCAGGCTTTTATGGCAAACAAGACATCAAAACCCCCGTCAAAATCGCCATTGCCGTGCTCATTCTCACGCAAGTCTTTAACCTGATGCTGGTTCCCACTTTGGCCCATGCCGGCCTGGCATTGGCCATTGGACTGGGCGCTTGCATCAATGCGCTAACGCTCTACATCGGGCTCAGACGCCGTGACCTCTACCGTCCGCAGGCGGGCTGGTGGCCTTTCATGGGCAAACTGTTGATGGGCTTAGCGGTCATGGCCGCAACGCTATTTTTTGTTGCTGGCGATATTGACTGGACGGCGGCCGAGCTCGGCATCTGGCAACGTGCGGGCTGGCTGGCGCTGGCGCTAGGTGCTGGTCTGGTGAGCTATCTGGCGACCTTGTGGGTGCTAGGCATGCGGCTGCGAGATTTCCGGCGAGCGCCGGTCCACTAGGTGCGAGCACAATCGCCCTAGCCTTGCGGCGAGGCCTAACTTCAAGACACGCTTCAAGATTAAGCTAGCCAAATAGGCCTGTCGCATGCTAATATCGCGGATTATTCAAGAAATCCGTCCCAAATACAGACTTACAGGATAGTGCTTCAATGGCCAATACCGCCCAAGCTAGAAAACGTGCCCGCCAGTCAGTGGCTCGTAACTTGCATAACTCCAGCCTGCGCTCCATGCTGCGCACCTCGATCAAGCGCGTGCGCGCCGCTGTTGCCACCGGTGACAAAGAGGCTGCTGCTGAGGCGTTTCGCAAGACAATGAGCGTCATCGACAGCGTGGCTGACAAAAAAATCATTCACAAAAACAAGGCAGCTCGTCACAAGAGCCGCCTGTCTGCTGCCGTGAAGGCATTGGGCTAAGTGAAGGCACTGGGCTAAGTGAAGGCACTGGGCTAATCCGCTCGGCTGCAACACCAGCCTGAGGCACGCGGTTTAGAAGCCCGTCCCAAACCAGCTCAGTCGATCAAAAAGAGCGCTGCCAGGTTTTTCCTCGCGCGCTTTTTTTACGCCCTTCCCGACCTGCTGTCTATAGCAGATCATCTATAGCAGCACATCTATAGCAGCACATCTATAGCAGCACATCTATAGCAGTACATCTATAGCAGTACATCTCTAGCTGCTCCGTGTTTGG